>JAIEPT010000368.1 GCA_019748295.1 Gemmataceae bacterium
AGCCGCGCACGAAGTAAGCGGTTCAGCATGGCCTCACGCGAAACCGCTTACTACGTGCGCGGCTCCTTGGCACGCCGCGCGAGAGTTGGGGGTTTCATTTGCGACATCGCTCGAACTTACCTCCGTGCATCGTCCATGGCCTGAGCGAAGCGGATGAGAAACTCAGTCGTCTCCGCGGCGTTCGCAAAGTTCGGATTCGACAGGCGAAGCTGATAGAGAATCTGGTCGCGGCCGCGCGGCATTCGGCCATCGAGGGCCAGCAGAATCAGATTGCTGACCGCTTGTCGTTCCGTCGCCGTGTTGCCCGGCAGAAGGTCCGTGAGGGCGGAGGAGACCAGTTCGTCGCGAGCCGTCTTCGCCAAACCGCGGGCGATGATTTCGCTGAAGCCGTCCCCTTGCTGCGGCTTGCTGTTTTCATGCAGAACGACAGCGCCCAACGCCTTCAACACGGCCCGCCCGACCGCTTCGTCGCTCGGGCCTTTGGGGGGCGCGGGATTGCCGACCGCGGGCTGCGGCGTGTATGCCGAGATCCGGACGACACGCATGTCCTTTTCGTTCTTCTGGTCCAGCCACTGGTAGCCGGCCACCGGGAACCACTTGTTCTCCTGCTGCCCCGCGACCACGTTCGGCTCCGTGGGATAGCGCGTGCCGGGAACCCAGCGGACTCGAAGGTCTTTGGGATCGGAGCTGAACCAGGTGTATCCCGCCGTGGGATGCCATTTGTTGTCCGATCCGAGCACCAAGTTGGGCCCTGGAGGCGTCGATTGGGCACTAGCAGCCGGCGCTCCGCCGAGCAAGGTCAGGGCGATGATCACGGCATAAAAAATCTTTCGCATGGAAGCTCTCCCTGATAGGTTTGTCTCGAAGATCAAGCCTCCGATTCGTGGCTAAGAGGTTATTTCGAAACCCTTGTCTTCCGCTTGCGGCTTAGCGTTCGGAGCAAGCCCTGATCTCGCTAAGCCTCTAGCGAAAGACCTGCACTGACGGTTTCGAAACGTTTGATGGCGAATCGGCGACCTCCTTGCTCTCAAGGCGAACAAGAACCTGCCGTTTTTCGCGCAGCGTCTGATTTTCCGACAAAGACCAACAAGAGGAACTTCGCGTGCCGTCCGAAGAGCGTCCCGATAACCCCGATGGCTTCCCCTCCCCGCCGGAATTGGCGGAGGCGGTCAAACGATTTCTCGCGGAGGCCTTACAGGGCGACTCCGCTTCGGGCCCCGTCCGCGAGGCCACGCTGCTGTACAAGTTCAGCACCGCTTCGCAGCAAAAGACCGCCGACGTGGTGGCCGCGTGTCTTTCCGATTGGCACTCGTTCGTTCGCGAATTCGAGAACGGGGACCGCGAGCCGATGGACCTCGACGATGTCGTCGTCCTGCTCATCCACCGCACTTACAACCGGATGCGACGGCAGAAATATCGCGACGACCAGATGAATGAGCAACTCGCGAAGGGCCGGTCCAAGACCCGCGACGGCGAAATGCTCCCCTTCGATCCCGCCATGCAGCCCTGGCGGCTCGGCGCCGTGAAAAATTTGGAGGAGGAGATCGCATTCATCCTGAAGGACCGCTCGCCGCGCGATCGCTTCATCATCGAACTTCGTTACTTCGCCGAGCTGAAGCCAAAGGACATCGTGCAACGGGTGAAGGCGGAAATGCCGAGGATCCCCGTGTCGGAAGCGGTCGTCTCGCGGGTGCTTCAACGGTTCGCCGACGATTTGCGGCCACGCGTATCCGACGTCTGAAAAAGGGAAACGCCATGTCGCATTGGAGAAAGCGGATCCGTGACCTGGATTCGACGATTCGCGACCGCTACGAAGGCGTCGCCGAGGCGTTCGAGACCGCCTGGGCGGATGCGAGCGGCACGGAACCGCGGATCGAAACGTATCTGGAAGACGGCCCTGTTCGACTGCCGTTGTTGGTCCATCTGGTGAAGTGCGATCTCGAATTTCGCCGCGGCCGAGGCGAAGCGAGACAGCTCGAGGAGTATCTTGCTCGTTTCCCTGAAGTGAGCGAGGATTTCGATGCTCTGCTGGAACTCATCCTCTGCGAATCGCACGTTGCGGAACGCTCCCTCGACGTGGACGAACTGACCCGCCGCTTTCCCGCCCTCGCGCCGAAACTGATCGCGGCCATCCAGCCTTCCGCCGCCCCTGCCCGATGGTCGCTGCCGCCCGAATACGAAAACCAGGGCGAACTGGGCCGCGGCAATTGGGGCGTCGTCCACAAGGTGCGCCATCGCCGGCTGAATCGGCTTGAAGCAGTGAAGGCCGTCGATCCGGACAAGGCGAATGAGGCCAAACTCCGATCCCGCGTGCAAAGGCTCCGCGAAGAAATCCCCATCGCCGCGCGGCTCAATCATCCCAACATCGTCCACGTCTACGGCGACGGCGAGCGTGACGGCATTCCGTATTTCGCCATGGAATACTGCGCCGGCGGCAGCCTCCGCGAACGGATCGATCACTCGCCTTTTTCTCCGCGCGACGCGGCCACGCTGATCCGCACGCTCGCCGTCGCCGTCCATCACATCCATGTGTTCGGCCACATCCATCGCGATCTGAAGCCGCAAAATGTGCTGTTCGGCGACGACGATGTGCCCAAGGTCGCCGACTTCGGCCTCGCGCTCAATCGCGAGGAGAGCGACCGCCTCGAGTTCGCCGGCACCCCGCTCTATATGGCGCCCGAGCAGATCGACGCAAGCCGCGGCAAGATCGATTGCACCGCCGACGTGTATGCGCTCGGCGTGATGCTGCATGAGATGCTGACGCAGAAGCCGCCGCTCACCGGAAGCACGCCGGGAGAACTCTTTCGCAACATCCGCGAGCAAATTCCGGCGCCCCCCGCTGGCGCTCCCACCGACTTGGCCTCCGTCGTCGCGAAGTGTCTGGCGAAAAAACCGGAGGACCGCTACCAGAATGCCCAAGCGCTGGCCGACGATCTGAGCCTTTACCTCGATGGCGGATTGGTGAAGGCGCGCCGGCATTCCCTGGCACGACATGTCGTGCACTGGGTGCGGAAGAATCGCATCGCCACGCTGATCGCCGCCTGGGTTCTTGTCGTCATCGCAACCATCGGTTGGTACCGCACCCGGCTTTGGCAGCAGGAGATCGACCAGGCCAACGAACGCAGTTCGCATGCGGAGAGACTTGCCGAAAGCGAACGGAAACGCGAACATGCCGCCCAGGTCGCGACGGCCCGCCAGACGGCCCGACGCGGCAGTTTCAGAGCCGCCCTCGCCGCTTACGATCGCGCGATCGCCGACAACGAATCGGATCATCTCCGGCTCCGAGTCGAACGACTTGTGGGTTATTTCGCGACGAACGACATCGGCAAACTCGTCGCGGAGTTGGACGACTTGGAAAAGCAATCCCTCGGGGAACTGACCCCTCAGGTGCAACTCATGCGGGCCGCCTGGCTCGTCTGCGACGTCAACACGCCCGGCGAGGGACGTGTGCTGGCCATGAAATCGCTCGAGCGGCGCGACGATCTGTTTTCGGATGCCGACCGGCATTTCGCCGAAGGGATCGCCGCGGATCGAGTCGGCATCGCATTGCGCTCTTTCGAAAAGGCCGTGAAAAGCGATCCGTTCCACTACCTTGCAAGTTCCTGCCATGCCGTGACGCTCGCTGCCGTCGGCGACCGCGACAAGGCGAAACGGCAGACGGAATTCTTGAAAAACGTCTTCCCCGATTCCCCCATGCCGGACCTCACCGACGCCGTCATGGCGGTGATGGAAGGCAATCGACGCGCCCTCGACCGCAACATGCGAGATTTGGCCGCCAAGCTCCCGCCGGATCAGCGTGGGTCGGCCGCTCGCATGCGCGATTTCCTCATGACGATCGTGGACCTGCAGGACATCAGCGTTCGCGCCGCCGAGGATCAAGTGGGATTCATGGATGGCATTTCCGGATTCATGCTGCTCAACAAGGCGAGCAAATACGGCAAATCCACGCATCCTGAACCCATCGGATTGCCTGTCCCCGCCGTCTCCCTTTGCTGTGGGCGCCTGCTTGAAATGGCGGCGATCCAGACGGAAGTCGGCGTCGGCAGCAATCCGGCGCTGAACCTGGGAACGACGCTACGGCGGCTGCAGGCCCTCAGCGACGACCATCCCGACGGACTTCTGCAACTCATGGAGGCGACGATCCGGTTGCGCCTCGCGATCAAGACGATCAATGAAGGCGACGTGCCCGCCATCAAAGCCGTACTGGAAGAAGTCAGCGCCCTGGCGACGGCAGCTCAACGGACGCCGACGCTTGCACCGCGTCTGCCGACGCCCTACCTCGCGAGGGGTCACGCCCTGATCACGGACCTGACCGCGGCCCGCTTCAATCCGAAAACGACGCCGCAGGAATTGGTCGATCTTCGCAATCAAGCGATCCGCCTCGTCGCCGAAGGCCGACATTGGCCGAAGCTGCGGCAAGACATGGCGGCGTTCGCGGTGTCGCTCGCCGTCGTCCCGCTGACGGCAGCTCAAGCATCGGAATGGCACATCGAGACCGCGGAAGGAAAGAAAGCCTATCAGACCCGCAATCAAGCCGTCGCCGACGTCTGCACCTTGCTGCTCGAATCCTGGGCGGTGGAAGACGCGAACAACCCCGTCATCGCATCGCTCCGCAACCGCGTCAAAGCAAGCGAGCAATCCTCCGGCCTGGTCGATCCGCGCTAAGGCGAGCGGCGCCTGCATTTCTCCCAACTCCCTCCGGGAGAGGGGCCAGGGGTAAGGGCGTGCGACGTGGCGTTGCGCGAGAAAAATGCACCCTCACCCCAACCCTCTCCCGTAGGAGAGGGAGGTAGGCTATCTCGTGCCGCTCGCCTCAAGGAGCCGCGCACGCAGTAAGCGGTCGGGAGCGTCCCGCGAAGGAGCCGCGCACCGCAGTAAGCGGTCGGGAGCGTCCCGCAAAACAAGGGCAGAGTCGAGCGGTGACGCGGTGCGCCGGTGGACACCGGCGTTCCGTTTTCGCCGCCCGCTCATCGAACCGGACGGGCGGGTCTCCCGCATCCGGCTCTCCGACCAGAGTCATGGGTTCGCCCACAGAGGAACGCGGCGCACGCTTCGGATCAAGTTCGCCAATCCCATGCACTCATCGAGGTGCTGAACGGGGCTCCGGCTGGGGATGAAGTCTGCTGAGACGTTATCGTTCCGCCGTCCGAACCCACGAACTCTCGCAAAAACGCCATGCCCAGACCGAGCCCCGTTTCACGGGTCTTCTCGCAGTTCGGCTTTAGCCGCCGGAAGCGTCCGCGGCTAAAGCCGAACTGCGAGAACCCCCGTAAACGGGGGCGGGAGGGATAGGCGTGAACGGCCCTGTTACCCGCCCTCAAGGGCGGGCCTAAACGCTGCGCGAAAGCCCCGTGAACGGGGCTGGGAAACCGATGACGTCACCCGCAAGTTCCCTTCAACAGTTGTACCCAGAGGAGCCCCTTTCCTCCACCAGCATTACCCGGATGGCCCGTCCGCTCGCGGAACTGCCTCAAGCAGCCCTTTGCATCGAAGGCTCTCGCCGGTTTGTCGCCTCCCCAGCGACTTCAACTGCTTCTGGTCGGAACGACAAGAACCAGCATGGGTCTCGCACCCACAGGATCATCAACACCTACACGACGCACAGCCGCGCACGAAGGAAGCGGTTCGGCATGACGCCATGCGAAACCGCTTACTGCGTGCGCGGCTCTTGCGCATCGGCACAGCCGAAGGCGCTGAACGCCGCAATCAAGGCCCCTTGGCTTCCACCCGGACAACCACACGAATCTCCACCTCACGCAGGTCCGGCAGGTCGGTGACGAGCGTCAGCGTCCGGCGAAGCTCGCCCGGCTCGGCGGCCTTCACCGTCACCGCGAGTTCATGCACCTCCCGGCTCTTTTTGTCGAAATCGACCTTCACCTGCCCATCGGTTCCCTCGACCTTCACAATGCGAAACGCCTCCGGTCCGCGCACCTTCAACGGCAATTCGGTCGCTTGCCCAAGCTGGACCTTGCCCAGCGACGCCGAGGGCGGGCCTTGCTCCGCGGAACTGGGAGTCTTCGCATCCTTCGGTTTGGGAATCGCCTTCTTGGGATCGACCTTCCCCTCCTTCGCGATCCCCGCCTTCAACTCCGGCGGCCCCGGATCCACGATCTTCACCCGCTTGGCAAGCTCCTTGCGAAGATCGGGAAGGACATCGGCTCGTTTGAGAAAGAGCAACGCCATGCTCGTATCGATGGCCGGTAGGCCTCCATTGCCGTAGCCGACCCAACTTCCGTCTTGATTTTGAAGTGGCAGCAACTGATCGACGCCCCATCGATACCAATCACGTCCGCCAATGGTGTCGAGTTCGCAAGCAACGGCAGCGCGCTCGATAGACCAGAGGAAGTAAGGGTTAAACGTCTTCGGACCTTTTGCCCCGAATGAACCAGGATCTAGGGGCAGCGCCATATGCTCGCCTAATGCAAGCAGTGCAGCTTCAATCCCTACGTCGTTCGGACGCCCGGAGTCAGGCAAATCCAGGGCGGAAAGCGAGGTGCTACGTCCGATCGCAAGAGCCATGATTCCGACGCAGGTCATAGACCCCGACCCTTTCTGGCCCGAAAAGGTGTAGTTCCACCCATACCGATTTTGAATTGAGCGGAAACGTAGCTCAGCAAGGCCCAGAGGATAGGAAGTTGGAGCGTGTTTACGCCCTGCCCAAAGCCCCAAAATTGCGAATTGCGTATTCGAATTATCGGCTGCATCCGACTTTGCCGACTTGGCGTCGTATTTTAGACTCGCTCCGACGTCCAGTGGGTGTTTTCGTTCCGACATGGCTTCTTCCAGCTTCTTTTCCGTTTCTGTGTTGAGGATGGGGCACGTGTATCTCCATCCGCCGAGAGAGCTTTGACCAGCCATTAGTCGCAGGCACAAGGTCCGAATGAGTTTTTTATCAGCATGCAAGCCAAGTCTCCCTAAGAAGAGAATAGCGCATCCGATGTCGTAGGTATTTTGGCACATCGGCGCGAGATTGCGTACTAGTGTCGCCGCATTTTGAACCGCGATATCGTCCGATGAGACTTTGTTTTCGAGAAGCGCCAGCCCAGGCAAGGCTGCGTGTGCAACCGGAAAGCGCAGCCGCATGGAGCCTTTACCGGGTGTCGGATCCCCAAATGTGCCGTCGGCGTTTTGAGTGCGACGTAGATAATGAACGCCACGCTCTGTCGCCTTGGGAACCGCCCTGCTCAATTCGGGCGGCAAATTTCGCCCGGCAACCTTTCTGTTGAGATTGACTTCCGGTATTTGAGCTACGGCTTCATTTGCCGCGGCGACGAAGCTCAATGTGCAAACTGCGATAAGGATGATTCGCGCAAACGCGCGACCCATCCGCTGGTTCGCGGAGGAGATAGACATGACTCACCTGCGAGAAAATGAAATGGCACAAAATTGGCCACACATCGGCATTTAAGGCCGATGTGTAGCCGAAATCAGAATGGATACGCGCCCTATAGCTTTGCAACTTGAAAACTTGGCGTTCCCAAAATAGAAGAGTTCCAACTACCTGCATCCGGCCAGAGGATGGAAGCGAAACTGCCTAAAATGGAGTTGGCGAAGATGAGGTCCCACGTCTGAGGGTTGGTGAGACTGGATAGGCCGGAAAGATTGAGATCGCCATCCAAGTCGGCGGTCCCTCCGACGTTGATCACATCGCCGAGGCTGCTGTTGTCGAGTCGCATTGATAGTGAGGCGCCGGAATCTTGGATGTAGTCGACGGAAATGTTCAGTGCGTGAAGAATGCTGCCGAAGCTGATCGTCGCGTTGTTGATGAGCGAACCGAAGATGTAGTCTGCGGCGATGAAGCTCCCCGTGTTGAATCCGTACGAGTTGAGCACGCCTCCCAAGGTCATTGCGCTGACGCGAGCAGTGTTCATCGAAATGAACCCGCCATACATGTCCACGGCCCCGTAGCCGGCCACATCGAAAATGTCGGCGCCGCTCGCCGCTGGGAATGACAACATGGAATAGGTGTTGATCGTCAATGTGCCGGCCGTCGAAACCGAACTGGACAGGGAGCGTCCGATGGCCAGTGATCCGGTCGTCATAACCAGCTCGTTGTATCCTGATGTGCCTATGCCCAAGATGATCTCGCCGCCGTTATTGACGCCCAAGTCGCCGTCGAAGAAGTTCTGGCCATATTGGTAAGTTTGAAGGGTTCCGCCATTCAAGAGCAGTTCCGTATCGGTGACGATCGTGGCACTGCCATAGTTGGGGAAACTCGCATCACCTACATTGATCGTGCCTTGAATCGTCGGCGTGGACGACGAGAGCCCGCCGGAATCGAACGTCAGGGTGCTGCGTCCGAACACATTGGTGACGGCACTATTCCATTGGTAGAAAACGCCGGTGATGGAGATGTTGCCAGGCATACTCATCGAGCCGACGTTGATGACGCCGTCGTCATCGAAGGCGAGAGCGGAAATGTTCAGCTCGTCGCCGGAATATGCGGTCGCGGTGATCGTGCCGCCGGTTTGCAGAAAAACATCCGCGGCAACGTCAATGGTGGCGATGCTGTACATCATCGGCGTGTTGGTCACGTCGCCGTAAATGGAAAGGCTGCCGCCCACATTGAGGGCGCCGGAGCCGCCGAAGATGAAGTCGCCATACTGCACGAATTGATTGGCAGTCGTCAGCGAGTTGCCGGCGCCGAGGGTGAAGGTGGAGGTGTAGTTGCCGTCCATAATGATGCGATCAACAGTCGCGGAAGATGCGTTCATCAGGCAAGGCGTGTTCGATCCCAGATTGCCGAAAAGGACGTAGTCGCCTGGCCCGGGGACGACCGAGGGACCGCCCAGTGGGTCGGTCCAGTTGGCGGCGGTGTTCCAGAGGCCGTCCGAAGTTCCGTTGGTCCAAACGAGTTGTGCGGGCACGGTGCGATCCTCCAAAAGTTCAAGCCGCAAGCGGGCGTTTAGAAAAGGGGGGGGGGATTTGCGGGAGATACGACCGAACACATGCGAGAGAGTCATGGCGTAAGCCTCCGTGAAAGGGCGCCCGCGTCGAAAGACGACAGGGTTGCGGAACGGGAAAGGAACCTCGGCGAGTCGGATCGAGGGCGAAGTGGGGCGTTCGATCCGGGCCGAGAAAGGTGCTTAGGAATATCGCCGGGGCGCGGCAAGATGTCAACAAGATTCGGAAAAAGCATTCGGATTGCCGGCAGGCTTCTTCGCAAGTCATCCGACGCCGGGCTCGTCAGGCTTGCTCCCGGGGCAGTTCGACGGCAACGGACGGGAACCGACCATTCGCACAGTTGACCGGAGCGAGGTCGGCACGTTATCGTATCCGCCTGACCGCTGTTCACCGATTCGGGAGCTTGCATGTTCACGAAAGTCGCCTGCCCCACGTGCGGGCATGTTTTCTCCGTGCCGGAAGGACAGATGGGCCGGCGGCTTTCTTGTCCGAACTGCCAGTGCTTGTTCGTTGCGGGGAAAACGGCCGCGGACGACAGCCCGGCTCCCACGCCCGTCGCGGCAGTTCGGGCGACCCCGGCTCCCGCATCGGTCAACAAGACGGTCCTCGGCGACATCGAGCCGCCCGTCCGCTATTCGTGCCCTCGCTGCAAGACGTCGCTCGAATCCCCCGCCTCCGAATCTGGAACGAAGAAGCCATGTCCCAGTTGCGGGCAACGACTTCAAGTGCCCGCTCCGCCTCCCGCCCATGCACCCACGCCCGCGGTCAACAAAACGGTGCTGGGCGTCAGCGAACATGGGGGGCCGGCAGTCGTTCACGATTTCGGGACCGACCTCATAGTCCCCGAACTGGTTCCGAATGCGCCGCCAAGCCCGCCTCCCGCGCCCCGGGTGCGATGCCTTGAATGCGGCCGCGATCTGACCGGTTGGATGGAATCGATTACGTGCTCCGACTGCGGATCACGCCTCTGCTCAGCCGTATGCATGCGCGAGCATCGCTACCAGTCGCACGACCGCCGACCGCGAAGGCAGCCCGCCCCCGAACCGGACAACACGGTGGCGATCGTGCTGCTGGCGGTGTTCCTGCCTTTGGGGATCATCGCGTTGCTTTTCTTCGTCTTTTGCATCGGCCTCGGCAGCATGCGGTAGCCAAGACGAGGCATGGCTCGTCAAAAAAGCCGTTTGGTGACGGTCGTCATGAAGATTTGCGGAAAATGAACGTGAGCCGCGGACTTGGTATTTCCGCGTACCCAAACAGTCAACTTGGACGCGAAAAACCCGTTTGGTAACGGCGCCGAAGGGATGGTTTGATGCAGCGAGCGCATCCCTCCGACTGCCCATGCTATCTGAAAGCCCGCAGAATCGCAAAGTCGGTGGCGTCCGACAAGTATCGTGCTCACCTTGCCTGAGTTCGCTTCGAGGATATAGAATGCAGTGTCGGCCAACGACGCAATGGGGGCGATCCGGTTTCGATCGGGCAACCAGAGGCGTTCGGCGGCGTGCCGTGGTTGATCGGTTGGCCACGTAAATAGCCGATCACAACCAAACTGCTGAACCGCAGTTTTCAATGGCTGCCTAACCAAGGCAACCCTGATTCGGCTTCTTTAGCCTGAGAAGCTGTCGATTCAGTCGCTAAATCAGGATCGCGGAAGCTCGGGTCCGTCGCGAGGCGGGCCGACGTCGGAGGCGGCTTCTGTCAGACTTCACTGCCGATTAGCCTCGAAGGCGCCCTGCTGGTTGGGAACCGAGAGGCGAACGCGACGGGTTCGGCCCGTTAAAGTCGACCAGATACGCACGTAGATGCCGTCGTTTCCTTGCGCGAGACCCGGGTTCAATTCCCGGCGCCTCCACTTTGTCAACTGAAGCCTCCTGATGACAGGAAGCGACATAACCCTGGCTCAGGCCGGGGTTTTTGTTTTTCTCTTCCAAACCGTCCGCGTCAGCGAGTGTCTCCGAATGACTACGTGCGCTGCAGAAAATGCAGCGCATTTGCAGCGCAGAAGGGTCCGTCCCCTCTCCTTTTTCCGCCTCGGGCGACGGCGTTTCGTTCGCCGCCGGAGGCACCTTGAGGTTCGCCACCGCCTTCGATCGGTCGCCCAAGCCGATGTGTGTATACCGCATGGTCATGTTCACGTCGGTGTGCCGGGCGAGTTCCTTCGCCTCGACCAGGCTCACGCCGTTCCGCAAGAGTTCGGTAATGTACGTGTGGCGGCCGGCCGCGTGGAAGTCGGCGACGCCGTCCTCGTTCACATAAGGGATGCCCGCCTTCTGCAAGTCGCGTCTGACCATCTTCGCGGTCTTCTTGCGGATGAGGTTCGGAAACAGCTTCTCGGCCGGCCGAAGCTGCGGCAGCCATTCGCGGAGAAGCTGAACGAGTTCAGGGTGAAGCGGAAGAATGTCTTCGCGGCGGTGCTTGGAGCAGGCCGCTTCGATCTTCACTGTCGGCGGCTCCGCGTCGAGCTTGAAACTCCGCGGAGTGAGGCTCGCAAGCTCCCGACGTCGAAGACCGGTCAGGTAAGCCATGAGGTAGAGCCGAGCCCGCAGTTCCCCGCGGTAGGCTTCGATGCGCTTTCGGTTTGCACGAGCCGCGGCCATAAGGCGGACCACCTCTTCCGGTGCGAGGGCTCGCCGCTTTCGTCGGACATCGACTTCGTTGTTCAGTCTTTCGAGGCCGAGAAGCGGATTCGCGATGAGACGCTGTGTGGTGACGCACCAATTGCAAAACGTCTGGACGGCCTGCACGTAGTGGTTGTAGGTCCGCGGTCCCCATTTCTGCTTCTTCCGCATGGACCAGAGCGTCGCTTGCACTCGGTCGAGGGTGAGGTCGCCGAGTTTTTCGAACTTCCCTGCTTTGCGGACCCGCCCAAGGCGGGACATGATCAACTCGGTGTAGTCGTCTGAGTTGTCCGCCAGATTCGCTTGGAACAACTCGAAATGGGCGTCGAGGGATATCGCCTTGTTTGCGGCGGCGTTCTCCAATTCAGGATCGACCAGCCCGGTCTTCCGCATGCGGACTTCGCTTTCGAGCTTGGCCGCGAGCTGCTCGGTGAGCGCCCGATCGCTAAAGCCCTTCGCCGTGCGGCGCTTGCCGAGGTGGTCACGGTACTGAATCGTGTACGGTTCGTTTCGGTCGTTCTTCTTGCGTTTGAAGATGGTGGCCATGGTTCACCGTTGGTTGGGAGATGTCGTGTTGCCGGGGCAGCCTTGGGAGATCCACTGCCGTATCTCCTCCCGACGCCAGCGGACCGCGTTGCCGAGGCGAACGGGAGCGGGCAGCTTTCCGGCACTGAGAAGCCGCCACAGGGTTCGTTTCGAGAGATTGAGGAGCCGGGCGACTTCGTCTGCCGTAATGAGCAGCGGCGAGGCCTCGCCGTCCGAGTCCTCCAAAGGCGGTACCATCGTACGCACGAGGTCCATGACGATCGCTCCTGTCGGTGGTTTGCGAGTGATGGAATCGGGTAGGAGGGGGAAGTACTTCCCCCGTCCTCCCACACCACCGGACGTACTCATCGTATCCGGCGGTTTCT
>JAIEPT010000196.1 GCA_019748295.1 Gemmataceae bacterium
ATGCGGGGAAAAGTAACGTTCTCTTTGTCTACCTCAGGCTCTTGCTTATCACTTTCGACTCGGTGGCACTCTCCCCAGGCCATCGACCCCTCGCGAGGACGACAGTCCAAGAAGCGTGCACCATGAAAATGCAACTTCCTTCACTACCCAATTGTCAAAGAGCAAGCATCCTGGCGAAGCTCCAGAGGAGCTTCGTTTTTCGCCAACCGTAAGCATTCCGCAAGGGAATTCGCCTGAAGCAGGCTGACCAGGATTCGGTTCACGCTTGTGAAGCGAATCGCGATCAGATCAGCGAGGCACGTCGGTGGGGAAAGGTATAGTAGGCCCCACTTCCAATCTCGTCAACACCCTCCGACAACTTTTTTCCGAACCCTGTTTCACCGTGCTTGTGGAGATGA
Organism: Gemmataceae bacterium; assembly: GCA_019748295.1. Classification (GTDB taxonomy): domain Bacteria; phylum Planctomycetota; class Planctomycetia; order Gemmatales; family Gemmataceae; genus JAIEPT01. Next base: position 399 of record JAIEPT010000196.1, read on the forward strand.
CCGGGATCGAACCGGTAACCTTCGGCTTGCAAAGCCGACGCTCTCCCAGTTGAGCTACACCCCCATGTGTTCGACCATTTCCGCGTCATTCTTCAGTGGGGACACTTGGATTCGAACCAAGGACCTCAGCTTTATCAGAGCTGCGCTCTAGCCAACTGAGCTATGCCCCCGTGTTCAAACAAAAAAGCCAAACCCTCTGAGGCTTGGCCCTACCCGACGCGGATCGGATAGAGCGTTAACCGGCTTCCTTTGCTGCGGTCCCAATTCGCATTGAGTGCACCCTGAAGGGCGGAGGCATGAACGCAAAGCAATTCTAGAAGCGGTTCCAAAAAGCGTCAACCAGAAATCGCGATACCCGTCTCGTGACCGCTCTCCCCGCTTGGGATCGTGACGAACAGCGAAACTTAGACGCGGAAGATCGCCTTCGAGTTCGCGCAAAGCACCTGTTGACCCAACGAAACGGCTTGCGATTCGGTGCAGGAACCAGTTCGCACGAAATCGTCCGCAAGGGTCTTTGCCAGCAGCTGACGGAACATGTCGAACTTCGGCAGAATGAACTCCAGCTTATAGGCATCGCTGTAGTAGCCGATGATTTTCGTCTTCGGAACCGCCTGGAGCCGTGCGGTCAAATCCCGCTGGATGAAGGTTGGGATGTTGGAATACCACCAGTGCCCGTTGACGATCACATTGGGGAAGATCCAGGCGTAGCTCACCAACTCCTGATTTTGGCTGCTCGTAAGAACCGAAATGGGGAACAGGACTTTCGCAAATGCGTTGAACAGATCCGCATACTGGATGAGCGAGGTTCGCTGGTCGAACAGATCCTGGCCCTGAAAAACGCCCCCTGCATATACCTTGCGATTCACGCCGATCATCAGATCGAACGGCAAGTCGAACTCCTGGCAATGCTCGGCCAGCATCCAAAAAACGCCCCATGAAACGAGCGCCTTGATTGAAGACGTCGCCTCGCCGCGGGCGAGGTCGAGCAGACCCTGCGAAAGGACCGTCTCATCGATCTTCGTCGGCGCGAAGCCCGGCGGCAGTGAGATGGCGCACGCCTTGGCGCCCTTGCGGACGAAGTGCTGGAACAGCGTCCCAATCGCTTGCCGCAACATCCCGGCATCCGTCGGCTCGACGCCGGTCGCCTTCGCCAAACGTTCGCGAACTTTGGGGTCATCAAGCTTGAAAACGAGGTCATCCGTCCGCAGGCACGGGACATAACGAGCCGTGTCGAAGCCTTCAAGCGAGTCGTCGAAATCGTTGGTCAGAAAGATCTTCTCAACGTTTGTCTGCTTGAGAACCTGTTCCTCCCAAGTCGGTTGGCTCATCCGCTTCTCGGCTTGCGACCAAAGGAAATCGGTGTCAGATGCAGCGACCCGATCCGCTTTGAAGCCGAGAAACGACCTGCAAATCTCGATGAACCAACGATATTGGGCCGTATTGTCGATCCGGTCGAGCCAGCTGAGCAAGGTGCGGACACGCTCCTTCGGCTCGAAATCGGCGGCCAGGCAATCTTGGGGCATGCCGGCGGAGTGGGATAGTTCGGTGTAGTAGTGGTAGCCGAGGATGTCGTCGAGCGAGCGGGCGGGAGCGGATCGCGGATCAATATGGGAGTGCGGATCGACGAACGGCAGCTTGGATAGTTCGGTGTAAAGGTCGCGAGCCAATCGATCCGCGAGCATGGATGCCTCGGCCGAAGCCTGATGAAACTAAAGGAAAAGGGGGTTGCGAACGACATTTTTACAATGGATCGCTTGTAAAATCCAACCTTTTGCCAAAGTTTGCCAAGCTTGTCGAATCTGGACCTAGATGCGAATTATTTCCATATCCCTTTTCTGCACATAGCGTTACGAGAATGTTTGCCGTGAGGCAAATCGATTTGGCACAGCGCGTGCTTTATCTTCGTCGGTCAGAAAAACGACGGACCTCTTGATTCGATCAGGGCCTTCCCCCAAGGCTGCTCCCGTTCGTCGATGCTCTGCCAGGTTCCGCGAAACCCAAGGCCCATCCCCCGTGGGCCTTGGGTTCTGAATCCCGCAAGGCCCATCCCCCGTGGGCTGGGATTCGGAAGGAATCTTGTTCCCCCAGTCCGTGTCCCATTGATTCCCCCGACCGTTCAAATCACACTCCCCCACCGAACCCCTCCTTCCCCCCAAGGAGGGGTTTCTTCTTTTAAGGATGAACGAGGAAGGATGAAGGATGAAACGAGAAATCCGCGTGGACGCCACACCTTACGTCCCCTTTTCATCCTTCATCCTTCCTCGTTCATCCATTCCTGTTTCTTTTCGCTTGATTTCGACTCATGAACGGCTATCCTGTGGAGAGTTGTGGTGCCAAGTGGGGCTTTGTGGGAATCCGGAAGGACGCCGGCTGAGACGCCCATGCTTCTGACCGGAACGCATCCTCGATCGCTCGACGACAAGAATCGCCTGGCCCTGCCCAAGCGGATTCGCGATGCCTTCGGCGAAAAGGTCACGCAGATCTTTCTCGCTCCGGGCCCCGATCAGTGCCTCTGGCTTTTCGACCACGATAGCCTTGAGAAACTGGCCCACAAGCTCGATCAGGCCCCTGCGGCCGACGGCGAAGCACGCGTCTTCCGACGGCTGTTCTTCGCTCAGATGGAAGCAGCGGACCTGGATAAGGCTGGAAGAATCATCGTCCCGCCGCGGCTGGCTCAGCTTGCCGGGTTGGGACGCGAGGTGGTGCTGCTAGGGGTCCGGGATCACCTGGAGCTTTGGGACGCCGCCAAGTGGCAACAATATCTCGGCGAACACGGACCTCAGTTCGATAAGGTCGCCGAAAACGCCTTCGTCAGGGATTGATGCCTCAAGCCGCCAGCGCGAGGCATCTCGGTGCACCGCACCAATCGCTGACGCCGACCGGGGCTGTCGTAACTGATTCGGCAAGAGCAGATGCCGAACCAGCGACGCGGGCTTGTGACGATCCCCCAACCCGTCAAGGTTTGCCGACAGCCCCGGAAATACACCCACGCGGCCGCAGGCAGATCCTGCGGCCGCGTTTCCGTTTCATTGGCCTCCAACTTCCCCTTGCGTTTGCATTCGAATGGAAACGGGCTTCTGCACAGGAAGCAGCGTCGTCACCGAAGCAGTTGCCGGATCCCGTCCATGAGCGGGGATTCAACGTTCGGCGCTACGCGTGACACCGGCCCCGTTTCGTAGCCTCCTTCGCTGTAGGCCGCTTGAACACCGATGTATCCCATGCCGTAGTCGCCATAGGCCGCGGTCAGCACCGAGTCGTTCGGACGCATTTTTTGCGCTGCGAGTTGATATTCGACGAACAACTCGCCCGGCAAATGCAGCACATAAACCCCGCCGAGTTTCAGCGCTTGCACGTCGATCTTGTCGCCACGCCGGCAGCGTTCGGCCCACGCGAGATCTCGGGCTGACTTGAGGCGAAGCGCCAGCGGCGCAGATTCGTCCGCGATCATCTTGCTTAGTTCGTCGATCTTCAATCGCTCCGACGGTGGAAGCGTAATGGCGATGCGTCTCCACTCCACGTCCTTCGCATCAATCGCCGCTTTGTTGGAGGAGTCGAATGCCGACTTCATCCCCGTTTCCAATCGCTGGGCAAGGATCGGCCGGTTCGCGACCGCGCCGTCGTTGTACTTGCCGGCGGTAACGTTGCCGCCCGCGCCGTTGAAATGGATGTGCATGGTCCCAGGCATCGCCTTGTCGCGGAGGTTGCGTGCGAGCCCAGGAAAATCGCAGCTCACCTGACCTTTGCCGTAGTGGCTCTGCGGATGCGTCGCGTAATAGCTGAGCACCGCGATGGGGCGATCGCCGTTCCAGAAAGTCAGCGATTGCAGGTAGGGGTCGATCAGTCCCTCCGGCTCCGCGCGTACCTTCGGATCCTTGGTCGCGCTAAAACGGACATGCTTCACTTTTCCGTCGAGCCCCATCACGCGCCGATTCGACGCCACTTCCTCGACCTTCGCCTTGCCGACGCCGAGATGCGTCACCGGTTCCGCGCGGTCCAATGCCTTCGCGGCCGCGGCTGCTACTCGGTCGATAGCTTTGCGGGCGAAGGCGGGATCGAAAAGTTTGCCCGAGAGTTGGTGCTTCGCAAGGATTTCATCCGCCTGGAAATCGCAACCTGGCGCATCATGCTGGTGAAGGCAGTGCACGGCCACTCGCTCCCGTTTCGTCTTCGCCGCCTTGGCAATCGCGTCGCGAAACGCATCGTGCCCCGAGTTGCCGATGCCCACCCAATCGATCGCGACCAGAACGATCGGATCGCCGCTGCCCAAGAGCACAATGCCGCGAGCACTAAGCGAATCAACGATCTCCTTGGCCGGCATCACCAGCGCATCGCAAAGCGGCGTGCCGATCGGCGGAGTCACGTCTGCCTCGAAGACCGCGACCCGCAAAGGCGCGGCATGAAGGAACGCGGGCAGCAGGAGGAAGATCACGCAAATGAGGCGACGCATGGCACTTCCCTCGAAGCAAGCGAGATTCTCCGCGATGCTAGTCGAAGCGAGCCGGGACATCCAAGATGTCTTTGTGATGGCGAACCCGCCTTGCATGACCAGTGTCGCCTTGGGGACCGGGGTGGGTATCCAAGTGGTTCAAGGGGGCGGCCTGTAAAGCCGTCGGCTTCGGCCTACGCAGGTTCGAATCCAGCTCCACCTAATTTGGGCGCCTCCGGAATCCAGCCGACGATCGGGAGGGCGAGGTCTCCGCTGTGCAAAACTGTGCAAGGGAACTTGCATGTGACGTCCTCGGTTTCCCAGCCCCGTGAACGAGGCTGGGAAGCGGGTTACGTCCATCTCAGCTTTTCTTGTCGCCTCGAAAGACTCATCTGACCTTACCTCGCCGCTGACCACCCGCTCCGCGTGAAGACCGCTCTGCCTACAGGCTTTTCCAATCGATCGGCTTGTCCTTCGACACCCGCGGCAAATCGAGGGGGACGGCTTCGGGATACTTTTGAGCCGCCCCGGTGTTGAACACCACCACATGCTCATCGCGGCCGATCTTCCCCTCGGCCAACAATCGCTCCAGCACGTCGAAGCAGATTGCCGTTTCCGGGCAGATGGCGATCCCCTCGGCGGAACTGACCCGGCGCATCCAGGGGACGATGCTGCTCTCACGCCCCGCGATGGCGGAGCCGCCGGACTCTCGGATCGCGTCGAGCATCATGAAATCGCCCACCGCGGCGGGCACACGCAAGCCGCTGGCGATCGTGTGGGCATTCGGAAACAGGTCCGCGAACCGTTTGCCGGCATCGAAGGCACGGACGATCGGAGCGCAACCTTCGCTTTGACACGAAATGAGCCGCGGCTTCTTGTGGGTCTTCAGCCAGCCCAGCGTCCGAAGCTCCTCGAACGCTTTCGCCATGCCGACCAGCCCCGTGCCGCCGCCCGTCGGATAGAGAATCACATCGGGCAAATCCCAATCGAGTTGCTCGGCCAACTCCAGCCCCATCGTCTTCTTCCCTTCCAAACGGTACGGCTCCTTGAGCGTGGAGAAATCGAACCATCCCATCGGCTCGATCCCTTCGCGAACGATCCGGCCGCAATCATTGATGAGGCCATCGACGAGATACACCTTCGCCCCGCAGAGATACGCTTCCATCTGGTTGATGACGGGAGTATCCGCGGGCATGAAGATGTAGACCTCCATGCCAGCCCTGGCGCCATAAGCCGCGAGGGCCCCGCCGGCATTTCCCGCGGTAGGGGCCGCAAGCCGTTTCAACCCGAAGCGTTTGGCCATGCTGACGGCCATCGTCATGCCGCGGCTTTTGAAGCTGCCCGTCGGCAGCCGGCTTTCGTCTTTGATGACGAGCCGCGAAAGCCCTAATTCGCGGCCGATGCGCGGGCATCCGAGCAGCGGCGTCATCGTCTCGTCCAGCGTGACCGCATCATGGCCTGCGGGAAGCGGCAAGAGTTCGCGATAACGCCATAAGTTCGCCGGACGCGAACGCAGATCATTCGGCGTGACGGCTCGCTTCACCGCATCGAGGTCGTAGCGGACCCACAGGGGCCGGCCTTCGTGCATGGTGAGGACGTGGTCCTTGTCGAAGCGAGTGCCGTCGAGGGCGCTTTCGAGATGGGTGACGAACATGGGAATACCTTTGCCCGAAACTCAGCAGGAATCGTGTGCGACACGGAACGGGACAGAGGGTAGACTTAGCAAGCGGCGCCTGTCTTTCTTCCCTCTCCCTTCGGGAGAGGGGCCGGGTGAGGGCGTGCGACGTGGCGTTTTCCGAGAATAAGCACCCTCACCCCAGCCCTCTCCCAGAGGGAGAGGGAGGTAGACTATCTGCTGCCGCTCGCCTTGGCGAAAACCGACGACGGCTTCTTCAGACGTTCCATTCTTTCTATGACCGACCTCGACGCCTTGCGCCGGATGTATGAGACGCTGGCCGACCGCTATGCGGAGCGGGGCGAACTGCCTTTGCGCGATGCGTTTCTCGTCTTGGCGGCCGACATTGCGGTGGCGTCGGACAAGGGGGACGAGGCGGAGCGATTACGGCAGAGGTTGTTGCAGCAGAATCCCAAGCATCTGGTGAGCCGGTATCCGACGTTTGCCGCTGCCGCCCAAGCGATGGATGTTCGCGATTACCTCGCTGATTTGCGGAACCAATTTCCGCCGGAACGGGCGGAGCAACTCTTGCAGTTGCCTCGCGAAACGCCGACGGTGCGAGGGACGACCGACACGTTGCGCTTGAAGCTGATGGCGGCTGCCGAATCGGATGCCCCCACTCTCGTCGAACCGACGCATCTCGTGGCGCCGGCGGCAGACGCGAGCCATGCTGCTGAGGCGATCCCTTATCGTTGGATCGCTACCACCCTGCTGTTTGCGTTTGCTCTTGGCGGCTTGGGGTTGGCGTACGTCTCATTGCTGCGGCCGTTGCTGCGCGGCTAAAGTCTTGCTGCCTTTCGTGGCGACAAGTTTATTAACTTGTCGGAATGGATCATGAGAGAGACATTTCAAACAAGTTAATAAACTTGTTTCCACGGTCGCCTGACCTTACATCGCGGCTGACCTCACGCGGAGCGTGAGGACCACTCTGCCATCACTCGAAGCACCCGTGCAAGAACCAGTTCCCGTCGTCGAGGCGGCGGAAGAGCCACCAGCGGGAACCGTCGAGGGTTTCGGCGATGTAATAGTCGCGGCCGATATCGGAGCCGCGCCACCAGCCGGTTTCGATCCGCTCGGGGCCCCACGCTTGCGTCACCCAGTACTCGCGGCCGCCGCGGCGGAAACGGGCCGGGCGATCCCCTTCCACCTCGATCGGCTCCGGCGAAGGCAGCACCACCATGGGCCGACGGCTGAACGCATCCTCGTTCCCCGCCTGCGGCTCCTTCGAGCTGTTGTGCAGCATCGAGGGCCGCTCTCGCTTCTCCTCCGAAGCCAGCACCGGCTCGAAACGGCATGCGTACTCGGGCTGCGGATCGGATACCAACTTCGCGAACGTGACCGCCTGACGCCCCAGCTTGCTCGTCAGCCGATCGATCAGCCCCGCCAATTCCTCCGGCGGCGATGCGTCCGTCTCGTACCATTCGCCTTGCCGTTCGGAGATGCGCTCAAGCACGGCGACGCGCAGACGCAATGCGGATACCGGTTGCTGCAGCCGCACCGTTTCCATCCGCGTCCGCAGCATTTCTCGCAAATGGTCGGCCGACATCGTGGGCCGAAAGAGGCGCACCTCGATGCGATGCGGGTCGTTCGTTTCATGGAAGAACCAGCACTCAAGCCGGCGAGCGCCGCGGTTGCATTCCTGCAGTTGCTCCACGATGCGATCGAGCAGGCGATCGAAGGCATGATCGAGAAACGCACGCCGGGCCGTGGGATACTCGAAATCGCAGCGGGCTTGCACGTCGGCCGGGAAACGGCACGGCTCGATCAATTCCGCAACGCGGCCCAGCATCTGGTCGAGCCGGCGCAGCACTTCGTGGCTGAAGCGAATCGCCATCTGCGTGCGAGGCAACGCCACGAGTTCGCCGACCTGTTCCACGCCCAGCTTCGCCAGCATGTCCAACGTGCCCGCCGACAAACGCATCGCGGCGAGCGGCAGGTTTTCGACCGCTTCACGCGTCTGCCCCGCGGGAGCGAGGGTTGCTCCAAAGAGCCGCGCACGCAGTAAGCGGTCCTCGTTGGGTTCCTCCGACCGCTTACTGCGTGCGCGGCTCTCTTCGGCCGACATTTTCACGCCGTAACGCGCCAATCCCCAGGCGGCGCCGACGGTGTCCGCGATGGCGAGCCGGGCGACCCAGCCTTGGCGTTTCAGTCCTTCCATCGCGAGTCGCGCGAGGCGTTTCTCGCCGCGAAAGCAGGCTTCGCAGCCGGTGATGTCGAGCAACAGGCAATGCGGCGTCGGCCCTTCTTCCAACCCGACGCGGGGCGTGAATTTCTCGGCCCACTTCGCGAGCTTTTCCAATCGCGCAAGGTCCCCCTCAGGGTCCGCCTCGAAGAGCCGCAGCGAAGGTTCGCGGGCCCGCGCCTCGGCCACGGGCAAGCCGGAGCGGATGCCGGCGTGGGCCGACTGGCGATTGCAAAACAAGATGGCGGCTCCGCGCGCCGTCCGCGGCGGGGTGATGGCGATCGGCTGATCGCGCAGGTCGGGGCGTTCATGCCGCAGGCGCTGCAGAGGCCATTGGGGCAGATAGATGCACATCGCCCGTTTCATGATCCAGCTCCACCACCGCCGATTGTCCAGCCCGTTCGCCGCGCATCCGTACCGCCTCTACGCGAAGCCGTCGCCTTGGCCCCGCGGACGCCATGGGGGAAACCAGCAATCGCACCGCCGCGAACGAAGGCTGCCGAAGCGCCGCGCTGGGCAGGAGGAGCAGCCCCACGCCGCCCCCCGTCTCCGCAGCGAGCTGCAAGCGCCGATAGAGAGTCGCATCAAGCTGATCGAACCGCCCAATCGCCGCCCCGATTGCGGGGCAGGCAAGCGACTGGCGCAGCGCCCCGAAACAGGCGTCTGCCTTCTGCAGCCGAATAAGCAGCGTCCGCTTCCAGTCGATGCCCAGCCGGCAGGCCGCGGGCGGATAGAAGCAGCCGCGATCGTCCGCGATGACCAGCGTCCTGCCCGAAGCGCATGCCTGCTGCCCCAGAAGCAGCGCCACCGTCCACGCGCCGGCCCCTTCGGTGCTCGCCAAGCACTCCACGAGCGACCCCGCGGGCAGCCGCCGTTGCGGCAACACGTCGGCGAGACCCGGATGCAGGATGGGTATGCCGGGCCGTTTGGACCGTTCCCCCGATTCCAGCGACCGAATCCGTTCGCTTAATTGGTCCAAGACGGCAGTGCGAATAGCGGCCTCCAGGATTGAAACGCATGTTCATTGATGAACACGTGTATCCATATTCCCCCTGGAGGTCGGTTTGTCAAAAGCGATTTGGCTCCGCCGCTCCCAAGTTGAGGTGAAGGGAGTTGCAAACAAAGAAAGGAGAGAGACTTGAGAAATCACGGAAAAATCGGAGGGGCTTCGTCGTTCCCGTGGTCCGTTTCCAGCTGGAGTTTCGCTCATTGAGGCGTTATCGCACGAGGAGGCCGGCGAAATGCTCGGCAGGCTGATTGCCATCCCGCACCTCCAGGGCAACGACGAAGGGCCTGCCGGGATGCGTGAAGTAAAAGCGCGAACCCTGCCTTTCCCCTTCCAGTGGGAAGGGTCCTTTGCCGTCGCGATCGAACCAATGGAACTCGAATGTCGGATCGCGGAATCCGATCGGGTCCGCTTCCAGGTAATGCTCCTTGCGTTCTTGGTCGAGTTTCCGCAGGCAGACGATCGTCTGCTCCTTCCCCTCGCGCCAGCGGTATTTCAAAAGCTTCAGCGTCTGCTTCGGCTCGACCGCGGGACAAGGAGGGAACTCCAGCATGGCCGCATAGCATCGCACCTCGCGAAGCGAGCCGAACTGAGGATCGGCGAGGGCCATCCGCAGAGTCTGACCTCCATAGGGCCGAAAATCCTCGACCCATGTCATGCCCCAGTAGGGAGCCCAAATACGCGGATGAAAGCGAGCGGGATCCGGATGGTCCGACTCGAACTCGTAGCGAGCGACCGGCAGAAAGAACGGCAGATGCGACTGGTAGGGCCGCTCCGCAGCGACCTGGGAAAACATCGGATAGGACGTGAATGGGAACGTCCAACGTTGCGCGTATTCGTGCGTGAAGGAGACGTCTGCTTGAAACGCGAGGATCGAGATGACTGCAACCAGCGGAATCCGTTCGCGAGCCGTGAACGGGGGTGGCTGGTCAGCATCGTTCGCCAAGGGCCGTCCGAAGACGAACTGTTCCCAATCGACGAATAAGGCCAGGAAAAAAAGCCAGTGCCAGTTGGCCAGACCCATGACGACCCCAAGGCCGATAACCTCCAAGGCAAGCATCAGACCGCATATCAATCGAAGCCAGGGACGCGACACCAGCCATACGGCAAGAAACGGGACCGTCTGGGCGACGACATTGCCCAACGCCAAACCGACGTAAGCGAACGGATGGCTGACGACGAAGCGGAACACCGGGGACAAAGACTGATCCAAGGCGACATGCTGCCGCAGAAACACGTTCCGCAAGTTGTCGGAAAACACCCATGGCACAAAGCCGTTGGCGTATTCGCCGGCCGCGTAGAGTTTCCAATACGCGGCGTTGACGAATACGAGGGCAATGGAACATTGCGCTCCCAGCACCGCCATGCTTGCTCGCCGATCGTCCGACAGGGACCAGAGCCGACCGCGCCAGCGACGTATCCATCCGTCGATGCCGTAAAGATGCGCTGGGCCCAACAGCATGGGCAACGAACAGACGAGGATGGGCGAATAGCCGTGAGACCACTCGATCTCCCAACCGTAGTCCATCACTGCGGCGGCGTACATGCCCAGGATGCAACCGAGCAAACTCAATCTGGAAAAGAGACCGACGAGCAACAGCAAGGGGCAGACAAGCAGCAGTCCATGGCAGAACTCAAAGACCGCTAACGGAGGCGGCGCATCGCCGAAAAGCATCGACAATCCGAGCGGCTGATAGGCATCCGGATTGCGGGTCGCAAGATACGATTCGACATTGAAAGAGCGACGACCATACGCGACGTGCAAATAGATGAACGCAAAGGCGATGCGAGCCGCGGCGTAGCTGTACATGAAGCCGCCGCGCAGCCAATACGCGCGAGTCAGCGGCGCAATCAGGCAGGCAGACCAACGAGTGACGCGAGGAGACATTGGGCCGACCTCTTGATACGCGCGGCATCGTCTTCTTTTGCGGCGACGGCGCTCCGACTGTCGAAAGTAGCGTGGATGCAGGTTCCAAAAAACGCCAAACAGCGGATCAAGATTTTCGAACATCTACTTGAAAAGTTCGAAAAGCAGCAAATCATCGATCTGCATATCGGCATCGCCGGATGCGACGAATCGAACCGATTGTTTCGCCTGGCCCACCGCCAGAAATCGCATTGAAATCGACGGCCTTTTCCATCCACTCGTCCCGCTTGAGGTTGTGTCGCCGCTGACCTCATGCGGAGGGAGAGGTCAGCGGCGATGTAAGGTCAGACCGTCGTGGAAACAAGTTTATCAACTTGTTCGAAATCCCCTGAAAGCCATTCCGACAAGTTCGATAAACTTGTCGCCACGAAAGACAATCCGGTCTGGCCTCGCATCGCCGCTGACCTCACGCGGAGCGTGAGGACTACTCTCGCCCGCCGACTATTCGTGGATGGCGGCAACTACAATGGAATCTCGGCCATTTTGGGACATGGAGCGGGCATGCGGTTTCTTTTGACCAACGACGACGGCATCGATGCCCAGGGACTTTCGACGCTTGCTCAGGCGGCGGAGCGGTTCGGCATCGCGGGGACCATTGCGCCGGATTGCAATCAGTCCGTTTGCGGGCATCGCGTCACCACGGATCGGCCGTTGCGGGTCAAGCAGCTTGGCGAACGACGTTGGTCCGCGGATGGGACGCCGGCCGACTGCGTGCGGATCGGGTTGAGCTATCTCACGCCCCAGGTCGAGTGGGTGCTGGCCGGGATGAGTAGAGTCGAGAGGTAGCGCGGTGGTTTAGGGGCGGCCTATCCGTCCGGCCCTTTCGGGTGCCGGGGCCTCAA
>JAIEPT010000398.1 GCA_019748295.1 Gemmataceae bacterium
GCCGTGCCGAAGTGCAGCTGCACGGATATTATACGCTCAAGACGGTTATTCGGATAGGCTCTAAGCCGCAAGCGGGGATTGCCGTCGGATTTCGGCGAGCGGCGCCTGCATTTCTCCCCTCTCCCTCCGGGAGAGTCCGGGAGAGGGGCGGGGGGTGAGGGTGTGCAACGTGGCGTTGCGCGAGAAAAGGCGCCCTCACCCCAACCCTCTCCCGTAGGGAGAGGGAGACTATCTCCTGCCGCTCGCCTAAGCCGCAAGCGGCAAACGCTGCAACGCTATTGCTTCGTCGGCGGCGGCGTGGCTTGCTTCGGCAATGGAGTTGTACGAAGCGGGACGTTCGTCACCGGACTTGAACTGCGAAAAAACGACGGCAAGCTCGGAGCCCACTTCCCCAGCGAAAGCTTCGTCGGCACATAGTTCGCGATATTGTTCCGCGGCAGTGCGATGGACGGCGTGGGATAGCTGCTTTGCAGCGGCGTCGGCGGACGCGTGGCTCGGGTCGTATCGACCGGGATCATCTGCAATTTCCCGGTCCCGGTGGTCGAGAAATTGCCCAGCTTGGGCAATTGAGCCGAAGCCGTGTTTGCGACAGCCAAGAGAAGCCCGCTCGCCAGCCATGCACGCTTCATCGGAAGTCCCCCGCATCCGCCAAGACGTTTCGGAGCGAGGACGATATCGCGAAGCGCCGTTCCGTCAAGCGCAATCGAACCATCGCTCGAAGCGCTTCGAATGCCTGCCGAGCCGGCACCATGTCAGTTCGCGGTCACGTCAAGCGTGAACCAGCTGAAGGATCTGTCCTTGCCGTCGGCGACGCGGAGCAGCACCCAGAGTTCGCCGATGAAATTGGCGGCCGGGTCAAGGACGAGGTTCGGACCCCCGACGATTGTCGGCGTCGCGATCTGGTTGGCGGGAGCGTTGTACAGTCGCGAGGGATCGGACCAGTACGCTTCGTCGAAATCGGCCACGCGTTTTCCGGTCGCCTTGTTGACTTGGCCGTCCCATCGCCAGAGCGAACCATCGGGCTTGACGAAGTACCAGGCGCTTTCGGCGGCTCCGAAGATCCACTTCTCGTTTTGTCCACCGTAGTTCTGGTAGAGGTTGCCCGCGAGGTTGAAGCTGAATGTCTGATCCAGCACGCGAGCTAGATCTTGGGGTTGGCCGTTCGCGAACCATTCGGGCCGATCCCAAAATACCGGATCGAGCGTGGCCATCAGTTCGCTGCTGCCTAGATTGGGCTTTCCGTCCCACTGGTAAAATTGGCCTGTCGGCTTGATGAAGAACCAATCGCGGTTGATTCCGCGGAACCACTTCTCATTGGCGCCGAAGGCGTTCTGGAAGTAGCCGCCGAAAGGGTCGCGATTCAGTCCGAAACGTTGCCCCAGCACGTAGCCGGCATTTCCGGCGAACGCGGAATAGGTCACGACGTCGCCCGTATCCGCGTCGGCGCCGTCGAGCGGGAGGCTCAACGTGTTCTGGGTCGTCGACATGCTTTGGAAGCGGATCGGCGTGGCGGTCGGCACGCTGTTCTTCACGTCGACAAAGCTGAGGGTGGACGTCGTAACGTTGTTCGACGTCGTCGTCGCCTTGACGTAGACGTCGCCGATGTAGCCGTTCGCGGGATCGATCACAAGGTTGTTCGTGTTGTCGATCGACGCCGTCACCTGGTTGGCGGCGGGCGTAACGACACGGTTGACGAAGTCGCCGTAGTAGGCCGACGGCAGTTGGGCAATCAACGTCCCGGTCGCCTGCTGCAGCATGCCGTTCCAGGCAATCAGCTTGCCGTTGGGATACATGAAGAACCACTGTCCGCCGGCTCCACGAGCCCATTTTTCGCTCGCTCCGCCGTAGTTGAGGTCGAAGTTTCCGTTCGTGAAATCGAGCCCGTAGGTCTGATCGATCAGCACGGCGAGCGTCTCGCGCGACGCGTTCCACAAAAGTGGGGGCTGCAGGTAAAACAACGGCGGCAGGCCGGCGATCAGCGTCCCCTCGGCCTTGTTCGTGCCGTTCCACGAGTAGAAATCGCCGTTGGGCAGGATGAAGTACCAAGGATTGTTCGCCCCGTTCGCATTGCCGCGGACCCATTTCTCGCCGCGGCCCAACGAACCCGTGTAATACGTGCCGGCGAAAGTCAAATTCAATTCCTGATCCAGGAACCACGCTCGGTTGCCCGCGGAATCCGCGGTGCTGGTCGAACCTTGCGGCAACGGCGAGACGATCTTGTCCTGCTTGTACGACATCGTCGTATCGACAACCTTCGCGTTGACGTTGCCGACCGCGGTGCTGAACGCGCTCGTGCCGCCATTGACGCTGGCGTCGGCGTAGCCTCCCTCCGCATCGGGGAAGACGGCCGGGTCGCCGATCGAGATGTCCCAGGCGCGGAACTGCAGCCCGTTGGTCACGGCGCCGAGGAAGCCGGGATTGGGGACGAAGCGAATGCGAATGCCTACGCGTGCTTCCAGCAGCAGGGCGTTGGCAGCGGAGACGCCCTCGATGTCTTCCCAGCCGACGTCCTCGCCTTCCTCGCCGCCTCCTTCGCCGCCCCCTTCGATCTTCACCTCCCATTGTCCGTTCGTGTTGTCGACGCCGATGATGGCGATGCCGAAGCGGCTGGCGCCGTCAGGATCGGCAATCGGTTGAGCGATTCCCGCGCTGGCGAGCAGGTCGATGACTTCGGTCCCTTCGTTCTCGTCATCGATGTCGTTCAACGCAAAAGGTTTGCTGCTGTCGAGCACCGGAGCGTCGTTGGCAGCCTGCAGTTCGATCTCGACGCGATAGGCAGCGCTGTTCAGCGCGCCGTCGTTGACGATGACGGTAGCGTAACGGATCTGGGTCTTGATGTTTTCCGCGGCGTCTTGATACGTCACCGTCTGCAGCACCTGCTGGAAATTCGCCGTCGTGTCGGGGCCGGTGAGCGTGAGGATGCCGGTGTTGGCGTCGTACTGAGCGGTGATGCTGGCGCCGGCCGTGTTGGCGCTGAGCGTTTCGAAAGCCCCGTTGGTTCGAGCGCTGAGGATCACCCGTGCCGACGCGATCGTCGCCGATTGGCCATCGCTCAGCGTCATCGCCGGAGCGATGGGGACGGGCGCGGCGTTTTCGGGCGCAACGACGCGATTGTCCTGGCCTGCTCCGCCGCCGTTCAGATCGACCTGAGGACCGACGTTGGCGCCATTAACGGTGATCGTGGTGCGGGCGAGGAAGCTGCTGATGAAGTCGTTCGTCGCCTGGAAGGTGACGATGCGAGCGCCCGCCGTCGGATTGGCGGATGCGTTGTTGTAGGTGACGGTGCGGAGCACCTGCTGGTAGTTGGCCGCCGTGTCGGCTCCGGTCAGGCTGAGCACGCGGGTCGTGGGATCATACGCCGCGACGATCTTGGTTCCTGCCGTGTTGGCGGCAAGCGCCTCGACATTGGCGTCGCGGAAGTTGGTGAGGAAGACCTGAGCCGAGGCGATGAGCCGGCCGGCGCCGTCGGTCAGCGTGAGGGTCGGATCGACGATGGCGGTCGCGCCTCCGGCCTGATTCCACGTTGCGGCGAAGTCGATGCCCGCGGCGGCGCCGTTGAGATCGAGCACGGGGGCCGGCGTGCCGAGCGCATCGCTCGCTTGCGGGATGAGCCAGGCTCCGCGGCCCAGGGTACCCACCGCGAGGACGTTGCGGCTGGCGTTGTATTCGATGTCGCGGATCTGCACGTTGGGCAGGCCGGCGCCGAACTTTGTCCATTGCGATCCCGCGGCCGCCCATGCGTTGGAACTGGCGAACACGCCGTTCTGCCCGCCGACGAAGATTACCTCATCGTTGGCTGCGGTCGTTCCTGCGTAGATATCGATGCCGCCCGAAGTGCCTTGTCCGAGCACCAGATTGCCGGTCGCATTCGCGAAGGTTGCTCCCGCATCGGTGGAACGCCAGATTCGGCCTTCCGCGTCGAGCACGTAGAGGCGACGCCAGTTGTCGGGATCGACAACGAGATCGACGGGACGATTGCCCGGATAATTCGGGAGGCGATTGATCGCGCCGCCGATGGTTTGCCTCAGCAGAATCGTGCCGCGCCCGTTCGCATCCACGAGGTCCGTCGACACGTACAGGATGCCTTCGGCCGCCTGGCCATTGAACCTGCCGCCGTAGGCGTAGGCAGTCGCCGTTCCGACGGCGGCGGAAGCCGCACCTGCCAGGGGGGTGAAGGTATCGCCTTGATCGGTCGATTCGAAGAGTCCGCCGGGGCCGCGGTTGGGGTCGGCGTCGCGCGTGCCGAGCACGATGCGTCGAGGGTTGACGGCATTGATCGCATACGGTTGGTAGAACTGGTAGGCGCCGGTGATGGCGGTCAAGTTCGGGTTGCCGAACTGCAAGCTGGTGTTGCCCGCATCATAGAACCGGCGCGTGAATCCGCCGAAGTTTTGGCTGCTGTAGAAGCGGACCGATTGTCCGGGCGTCGATTGCGTTTCGACGCGCGGGATGCCGCCGTCGCCGCCGAGCGTATCGGACCAGTTGAAGCGGCCGACGTTGTTGTAAGCAAGATTGCCGTTGTCCTGCTGCGGGGCGCCGTTGTCCTGAGTGCCGCCGATGAGCACGTTGTTGAGCGGATCGAAGGCGATGGAGTGGAGTTCGGTGATCCGCATATCGCCGCTGATGGAGATCCAGCGGCGAGTGTTCGCATTGGGATTGAGCAAGCGATAGAGGCCGCCGTCGTTCGCCTGCAGCAGATTGCCGTTGCGGTCGAAGACCATGCCGCGCGAATCGGCATGCGGGGCGCCGAGCGTCGCGGCGTCGCCGGAGACGATGAGCGTCCACGCGGTTTGATTCGGAGTCGCGGGATTGAAGACGCCGCGGAAGGTGCGGCCGACCCAACCGCCTGCCTGGGCGAAATTGCGTTGCACGTCGCCGGCGACATACACGATCGTGGGATCGTTCGGATCGACGACCATGGCGAAGTTCGTGTCGCCTTGGCCGCCGCCGAAGAGCGGACCGGTGGCGTCCGAGGCGACGTTGAGAGCAACCCACGAAACGCCCTGATCGGCGGACCGCGAAATGCCGATCAGGCTGGTGCCGCGTTCGCCCTGCACGGCGCCGAGCATGGCGGCGTACAGCACGTCGGTTCCTTGCAACGCCAGGCGGACGCGAGTTGCGGCGCCCACGTTGAGGCCGAGGCGATTCCATGCAACGCCGTCGATACTCGTGTAGACGCCGAAGTTGGGGACGGCTGCGAAGAAACGCGTGCCGGCCGCATTCGAGATCAGTTGGCTGATCGGGGCATCGGGCAGGTCGCCGCTGCCGGAAATTCGGACCCATGTCGTGCCGCCGTCGGCGCTGCGATAAAGGCCGGTGGTTCCGACGTCTTGACCGGCGGTCGGTTGGCCGTCCGAAGTGGAAGCCAGCAGAATCTGCCCGTTCCCCGTCGTCAATCCGGTGGCGACGACGTTGCCGATGCGGAGGTTGCGCTCGCCGCCGAAGACGTTTTGCCCCAGTTGCGTCCAGGACGTGCCGCCGTTGGTCGTGCGGTAAATCCCGGCGGGCCGACCGCCGTCTCCCGCGAGGCTGCTGTTGCTGCCGGTGCCCACGAACACCGTATTTCCCGTGTTGTCGAGCGGGCTGAACGCGACGTCCAAGGTGGCCAGCGACGGCATCGTGTCCGTAAGCGGCGTCCAGGCGGGCGTGGCCGACGTGCCGTTCGTCGTCTTCCAGACGCCGCCATTGACTGTCGCGGCGTAGAGGATGTCCGGGTTGGTCGGATGGACGGCGACGGCGTTGATGGCTCCGACGGCTTGGCCGTTGTCCACCTTGACCATGCCGTTGCCGTTGACGGTGCTGCGCGTGTCGATGAGGCTGGGGCCTTGCTCAAGCCAGGTCGGCTGAAAGCCGGTGTACTCGTAGGCCCCCATATCGACGGCGCCGACGCGGGCGATGCCGCGCTGATCTTGGGCAGGGACGATGCCGCCATTGGTTCCCGCATTGATGGCGATGCTGTTCTGCAGCAACGCGTGGGTGGGCGTGCCGCCGCCGTTGGCAAGCAGAATACCTAGACCGGCGTCCACAGGGGCGGCGGCCGTGCCGACGCGATTGCTGTTGGTCCCGTTCGTGATGCCGCTGAAGTTGGCGGCGGATCCGACGATGTTGAAGTCGCTCGCCGCCACGACCGGCCCTCGCAGATCGTCCGCGGCGCCGCCCGGGCCGAAGTTGCCGGCGACGATCGTGTTCCGCAGAGTCAACGTGCCGCGGGCGTCGGACTGCCAGATGCCGTTTCCTGGAGCGGCGGTGGCGGGATTGGATCGGTTCGCGGAAACGGTGACGTTCGTCAGCGCGAGCGAGCCGGCGTTGTTGATGCCGGCAGGCGAATTGAGCGCGGTGTTGCTGGAGACGGTGGAATTGACGAGCGTCATCACGCCCTGGTTATCGATGCCGCCCCCCCAATCGCCGGCATTGTTGCTGTGAATCGCGCTGCCGGTGATGTTGACCGTGCCCCCGGCCAGGTTCGTCAAGCCGGCGCCCGTCGTCGCGAAGTTGTTCGAGACGACGACGCTTGTCAGGGTCAAACTGCCGGCATTCTGAATGCCGCCTCCCGCCGCGGCATTGCCGCCCGATAGGGTCAGGCCGCTCAGCGCCGCGTTGACGTTCGGAGCGATGGTGAAGATGCGGAACGCCGCCGCGTTCGGGTCGCGGCGAACGGTGAGGGCATTCGCGCCAAGGCCCTGAACCGTGACGTTTGCAGTCAGATTCGGCAATGCGTTCGCAAGCGTGATGACGCTCGTCGCCGGGGTGTTGAACGACGCCTGGGCGAAACTGATCGTATCGTTGCCGAGCCCGCCATTGACCTGAGCCTGCTCCTGAACCGTCAGATTGCCGATCGCCAAGGCGCCGGTATTGACGAGCACCGCCTCGCGAAAACTCAGCAGCGCATCGCGCGTGTTGTTGTCGGCATTGGTGTTCACCGTCAGCACGGCTGGAGCGAATCGGTCTTCCAGCGTTTCCAGCGTCAAGGAGCGGCGAAATGCTCCGGACGAAGGCTGACGGCGTTTGATGGGGGTCTTGGCGAAAAGCGATTTCCAGAGACGTGCGAATTTCATGGCCCGAAATGCTCCAAGGTGATCCCCACTGACGACGTCTCGGGCGAAAGACGCGACAGCAACGCGATGAATGTCGGCAAACGGCGTGAAGAAATGGATTCTAAGGCGGTTTCGGTCTTCGGCAATAGCGCCAGCGGAAAAACAGCGGATTTTCGCGAGGCCTGCAATGGATAGTGCTTAGACGAGCGGCAGGAGCTAGTCTGCCTCCCTCTCCCTCCGGGAGAGGGTTGGGGTGAGGAGGCCTTTTCTGGCGAAACGCCACGTCGCACGCCCTCACCCCCGGCCCCTCTCCCGGAGGGAGAGGGGAGAAATGCAGGCGCCGCTCGCCTTAGCCTTTTTCCGGTTTCGGCTCACGCATCATCAAATCCTGTACAGCGGTCTTCGGGTCCTTCCCCTCATACCAAACGCGATAGACTTCCGCCGTGATCGGCATCGGCAGGTCCATCTTCGCCGCTTTCTCATGCACCGCCTTCGCGGTGAAGACGCCCTCGGCCACCTGATTCATGGTCGCCAAAATGCCGGCGGGCGTTTCACCTGCGGCGAGCCGCATGCCCACGTTGCGATTGCGGCCATGCCGGCTCATGCATGTCGTGATGAGATCGCCCATGCCGGCAAGCCCGGCAAACGTCGCCGCTTCGCCCCCCATCGTCACGCCGAAACGCGTCATCTCGGCGAGCCCGCGCGTGAGCAACGCCGACTTCGCGTTGTCGCCGAAACCCAAGCCATCGCAGATGCCCGCCGCGATGCCGATGACGTTCTTCAACGCCCCCGCCAGTTCCACGCCGACCACATCGAGATTTGTGTAAACACGAAAGCGATCCGTCGTGAAACGCTGCTGAACCCAGCGCGCCAACGGCAAATCCTCGCTGGCCGCAACCAGCGATGCGGGCAGGTGACGCGCCACCTCTTCCGCATGGCTTGGCCCGCTCAACACACCCAACGGTCGCGGGCCGCACACTTCGCGCAGAATCTCGGTCGGCCTGCGAAACGTGGAAATCTCAAGCCCCTTCGTCAGGCTCACCATCGGCACCTGATCCGGCAACCGCTTGGCAATGGCAGCGAACGTGGGACGCAAATACTGCGTCGGCACCGCCACGATCATGATGGCCGCATTCGCGACCGCTTCCTCGATATCGAGCGTGAGGAGGATGTTTTTCGGAACGGGAATGCCGGGAAGGTAATGCACATTCTCCCGCTGCGCGTGCAGCTCCATGGCATGCTCGGGCCGGACACTCCAGAGCGCCACCCGATGCTGCGGATGCTGAGCCAGCAATAGCGCGATCGCGGTCCCCCATCCGCCCGAACCGAGCACCGCGAACTTCGGCGATTCCATGTCGGCACTCCTCATTCGCGACTTCCGAATGCCGCCGCGGCGGCGTCGATTTTTCCTACGTTACTTTCCGGAGAATCGCCTCCACGTCGTAGACGCATCCTCCCCACGCGCCGCCGCCCGCACTTTGCAGCGCCGCCCACAATCGCGTGTCGTCCGGCAAATCCGCATCGGCGGCCAAATCGGGGCGCGGCGTTCGAGCCGCCAAGATGCGGGCGCCTTCGTCCGGCGAGAAGGTGCGTTCGGCATCCCCCACCAGATCCATGCTGCCTTCAAGATGCACGCGATCGATGACGATGCGGATGCGATCCCCTTCGCGCACTTTGCCGATCGGCCCGCCCGCCAGCGCTTCCGGTCCCACATGGCCGATGCACGCACCCGTGGAGACGCCGGAAAAGCGAGCGTCGGTGATGACGGCCACTTGTTTGCCGAAGCTGAGATGCTTGAGAGCGGAGGTGATCTGGTAGATCTCCTCCATCCCCGCCCCCATCGGGCCGCGGCAGATCAGCACCAGAACATCGCCCGGCTGAATCCTCCCCTCCTTGATCGCCGCAATGGCGCTGCGCTCGCTGAGAAACACCTTCGCCGGCCCCTCTTTGCGATAGACGCCGTCCGCATCGACCACGCTCGGGTCAATCGCCGTGCTCTTGATGACGCTCCCTTCCGGCGCCAAATTGCCGCGCGGAAAAGTGACGGTCGAAGTCAGCCCGCGTTGCTTGGCCCGCTCGGGGCTCATGATGACGTCGTCCGGATCGATGCCGTCCACACGATGCAGCAACTCGCGAACGCGCGTTCGGCGTTCGCTGGTCTTCCACCAATCAAGCACCTTGGCGAGTGGTTCGCCCGTGGCCGTCAGGGCCGATTCGTCGAGCAGACCCAGCGATCGCAAATGCAGCATCACCTCGGGCACGCCCCCCGCCAGGAAGACGCGAACCGTCGGATGCCCCACCGGCCCGTTCGGCAACGCATCGACGAGCCGAGGCGTTCGCACATTGAGGTCTTGCCAATCCTGCACCGTGGGCCGCGGCAGCCCCGCGTGATAGGCGACGGCCGGGATGTGCAGCAGCAGATTCGTCGAACCGCCGACGGCCGCGTGAACGACCATCGCATTCCGCAACGCGGCCGGCGTGAGAATCGTGTTCATCGTCACGTTCGTGCGATGCAGATGGACGAGCGCCCGCGCGGATCGTCGCGCCATGTCGAGCCAAATCGGCTGACCGGATGGCGCCAGCGCCGAGTGCGGCAGACTCATGCCCAGGGCTTCCGCGACGACTTGCGAGGTGGCCGCCGTGCCGAGGAATTGGCAACCGCCGCCGGGACTTGCACAGGCCCGGCAACCCATCTCGGCCGCCTCGTGCAAGGAAATCTGCCCATGCGCGAAGCGAGCGCCGATCGTCTGCACTTTCCCCGCATCCTCACCATCGGTCGGGGGAAGCGTCACTCCGCCCGGCACGATCATGCCTGGCAGATTCCGCATCGCCGCCACCGCCATCATCATGGCCGGCAGCCCCTTGTCGCACGTCGCTATGCCCAACACGCCCCTCCGCGTCGGCAGCGAACGAATCAGCCTGCGCAACACCTGGGCCGCGTCGTTCCGATAGGGAAGACTATCCATCATCCCCGTGGTGCCCTGCGTACGCCCATCGCACGGATCGGTGACGTAGCCCGCAAACGGGATGACCCCCGCTTCCTTCATTTCGCGCGCCGCCGCCTGCATCAGCAAACCCACCTCCCAGTGCCCGGTGTGATACCCAAGCGCGATCGGCGAACCGTCTTCCGCCCGAATGCCCCCCTGCGTGCTGAGGATGAGGAACTCGGGCCGATTCAGTTCCTCCGGTTTCCACCCCATGCCCACATCGAGCGACAGCCCAAACAGGTCGCCGCTGGGCGCATGACGCAGCATGTCTTCCGTCAACGGCAACGCCCCCTGCGGCCCGGGGGAAGCGGAGCGAATGTCGTAAACGGCGGGGTCGTTGTTTTCGACGATCGAAGCGAAAGCGGACATGAGTCGGTTCCGTCGAGTGCGGGGCGAGGGAAGGGCATTCTATAGCAATCGTGAGCCCCCAAGCCCCAGGGTAAGCGCAGCGCACCCTGGGGATCACGCTGCGGTGCGATCTCCACCGTGCGCTGCGCTTACGGTGGGGCTTGGTGCACAACATCAAGATTATGCACCGCTCTCTCCCCTCACCCCCAACCCCTCTCCCCAAGGGGGAGAGGGGAGCCAGACTCTCCCGCACACGTTCCCCAGCTTCACTTCTTTCTCCCGCCTGCGCCGCCGTTGGCGTCAAGCGGGGGGTTCGAAGATGCCGATGTTGACCAGGCAGAACCCGGATTCTCGTCACAATCGGCGAAATCGGGGATGTGGCCGGGGATGCGTCATGAAGGACTCCAAAGAGTTGCTGCAGCGTATCGCTGCCCTCCGCCTCCGTCTCGACACGGCTCCGCGGCCCATCGACGAAGGCGTTGTCGCCATTGCCGAGGCGCCAAACCGTTCCGCCGCCACGCTTGAACAGAAGGTGGCCCAGGGACGCAATCACCACTTCCACCTCGACCGCGCGCTGCGCCCGCTCGACGAGCAACCTTCCTTCGACATCCGCACGCTGCCGGACCGGTTGACCGCCGCCGGGGCGCGCCTGCTGAAGCAAGCGCGCGAGATGCTGCATGATCTGCGTTCGCTTGCCGAAGATCCCGCGTTGCCGAAGGAGGAAGACGAACCGCTCACGAAGCTCCACCGCGAAACGGCGGGGTTGATCGATGTGATCCTGCGCATGGTGCAAGCGTTCCCGTCGTCGCCCACCGTGCAACTCCGCATGTGCAGGCATCTCGAAGGGGTGATCGAATCGGCCGAGCGCAACCTCGATGTGCTTCACGCGGGCCTCAAGCACCGCAGTACGGAACAAACCCGCATCGATTATCTCGCCGACCTCATCAACCGCATTGCCGCGGGCCAATCGGTCAGCCTTGAAGCGCTGAACCAGCTTTCCGAGCAGATTTGGCAAGACGCGAAACACGGTCGGCCCTTGCGTTTCCTGTATTCGCCGCCAAGCGACCCCGCTCGCTTCGCCGCCGCCCACGGCTTGACGACGGCGCAGGTCATGGCCCGCATTCTGCTTGACGATCCGGACTGGAAAGATCGTCCGCACGAAGCGCTCACGCCGACCTTGATCCACGACGTCGGCATGGCGCGGATGCCGGGCGAAATCCTCATGCGGAAAGAACCGCTCAACGAGGAACAACGCCGGCTCATCGAACGCCATCCCACCGCCTGCTTCCAGGCTCTCAGCAAACTGTGGCCCACCGGTTCCTGGCAGATCCTCGCCATCGGCGACCACCACGAACGTCTCGACGGAACCGGCTATCCGCAAGGTCGCGGCGACCTTGGCCTCACGCCGTTCGTGCGTCTTCTGTCGGTATGCGACGTGTACTCCGCCCTCGCCTGCCGTCGTCCGCATCGTCCTGCATTCGACACGCGCACGGCACTCACCGAAACGATGCTGATGGGCGATCGCGGATCGTTGGATCCGAACCAGGCGGAAAAGCTGATGCGGCTCGGCTTTCACCCGATCGGATCGCTGGTGCAGCTCAGCGACGGCGCCATCGGCATCATCCTCGACACCAAGGGGAAACACCGCGCCAAGCCGAACCCCGCGCGGCCCCGCGTGCTGGTCGTTCGGCAAGCCGATGGCCATTCGCCCCCGCTGCCGAGCGTGTTGGATCTGCAGGAAGAGGCGGACCTCAGCGTCGTCCGCGGCCTCGCCGAAGCCGAACGCCGCACGCTGATCGGGCGAACGTATCCGGAGCTGGCGTGAACCCGGGGTTAGTAGCCGCGACGCGCAGCGGAGCGCGGACACCGTTGTGGAGCGGTCTCGGACTTGCCCGTTGTGGGACGGTCTCTGACCGTCTCACACGGGCCGACCGTAGGTCTCCATCATCCGCCCGAACGCTTCACGCCCAGACCGCCGCCTGAAGACGTAGTCATTGCGAGCGTCATGGAGACCTTCGGTCGGGCCGTGTGGCACGGTCGGAGACCGTGCCACAACGGCGGCACGGTCGGAGACCGTGCCGCAGTGCGTCTGCAAGCGCGAGGAGCTGGCGGGGTGCAAGTCCCTGCGACGTCTGGTCTGGACATG
>JAIEPT010000310.1 GCA_019748295.1 Gemmataceae bacterium
GAAACCGCCGGATACGATGAGTACGTCCGGTGGTGTGGGAGGACGGGGGAAGTAATTCCCCCTCCTACCCGATTTGGCTTTTTACGTACCAGCAGACGAACCGCCGTGGTGGAGTCGAGAAACGGCGCGGCGGCCGGGGCGCCTCCGTTTCCACTTCCCGCTCGTCGAAACTGACTGTTCGAAGCAAGCTTACGTCAAGCAGGCGAAATCGCGTACGGTCATTGAGGAGGAAAAATCCTTGGGGCCTCCTTGTCGCTGTCACCTGGGCTTCTACACTTTCGCTGTTGAGATTCGATCTCAGTCTCATGCCCTGTTGGCCAGCTCCTAGCCGAATTGTCCTTTTCAGGATTGACCTTTTCAGGCTACCGCCAGCAACTTGGCCCATCCTCCCTATTCAGGAGCCATGCCATGCACGCCACGCCTCGCCGTATCCGTCTTGCGTTTACGCTGATCGAATTGCTGGTCGTCATCGCGATCATCGCCGTGCTGATCGGCCTGTTGGTGCCCGCAGTCCAGAAGGTACGCGACGCCGCCGCACGCGCTCATTGCCAGAACAATCTCAAGCAGATCGCGTTGGCGATCCACAGCTACCAGTCGGCCCTTGGCGTGTACCCGCCCGCCGGCAGCTTCGTCAACGGCCTCGATCGGAAGTCGTTCTCCCTGCCCATGGTCATCCTCCCGTACATGGAGCAGGAGAGCCTCCAGCGGCTGTACACGTTCACGGAGTCTTACGAAAGCCCGGCGAACATCCCGTACATCAACACCAAGATCGCGTCGTACATCTGCCCCAGCGACCCGAACGTCAAGGAACGTGTGGACGGGATCTTTACCTACCATCCCGTGAGTTATGGGCCGTGCATGGGGACGTGGTTCGTTTACAACCCGACCACGGGCTTCGGTGGGGACACGGCCCTCCCCGCCGTCGGCATCCGCGGCGTCGCCTCCAGCCGACCGAGTCCGGGCACCGTCCGCCCCGCGTTCATCACCGACGGGCTGAGCAACACCTTGGCTGTGTCCGAATTCAAGACATTCAACCCGTACCTGCGGGACGGCGGCAACCCGTCCGCGCTCGGGGTCGCCCCGCCGGCCACGCCCGCGGATGCGGTCGCCTACGGCGGGGCTTTCAAGCCCGACTCCGGGCACACCGAGGGGGTGGACGCACGGGTCCATCAGGTCGGGTTCACCACCACCTTCCCGCCCAACACCCAAATGGTGTCCGGGACGTTCACGACCACCGACTTCACGTCGATGCGCGAGAACGGGAACGCAGCGGGACCGACTTACGCGGCGGTTACCGCCCGGAGTTACCACACCGGCGGGGTGAACGCAGCCTTGATGGATGGGTCGGTCCGATTCTTTTCGGACGCCGTCCCCCTGGGCACTTGGCGTGCGATTGGCACCCGCGCGGGCGGCGAGGTCGTCCCCGGCGACGCCTACTGACGCCATGCCGCCCGGCGAGCGACGGCCGCGGATGAACTTTGTATCGCCGCTGACCTCACGCTCCGAGCTTGCGATTTTTTGCCGAACCGCCGGAAAAACCCCTCTGAAACACGACGTTTTTGAGGGGTCGTTTCGAGTTTTCGGCAAAAAATCACAAGCTCGGAGCGTGAGGACCACTCTCTCACGCGGAGCGTGAGGACTACCTTCGAGCCTACTTCGCCATGTTGACGCTCACCTATCGCGCCGACCATAAAATCCCGGTCGAAGCGGAAGTCATTGCTCCGGATCACCTGCTCGGCAAATCCTCCGCAGACATCGCGAAGCTTTCGGTTCAGCACGGCAATGCCCAGGCCGCGCTCGGCGAATTCTTCGATGTGTCCGGCGATGCATCCGATGCTGAGATTCGCATCGACGGGGATTGCAGTCGGGTGAAGTGGATCGGCGCCGGCATGACGATGGGCCGCATCCGGATTCATGGCAACATCGGCATGCATCTCGGCAGTGAGATGAAGGGCGGACTGATCGAAGTGGACGGCGACGCCGCAGATTGGGTGGGGGCAGAGATGCGCGGCGGACGCATTCATATCCGCGGCAATGCGGGCCACCTTGTGGGAGCCGGCTATCGCGGCAGCCGACTGGGGATGCGGGGCGGCGCGATTCTTGTCGAAGGCAAAGCGGGCAGCGAGATCGCTTCGACCATGCGTCGTGGGCTTGTCGCCATCGGCGGCGAGACCGGCGACTTTCCGGGCGTCGGCCTGATTGCCGGCTCGGTGTTTCTTTTCGGCACTCCAGGATTGCGAACGGCCGCCGGCATGAAACGGGGCACGATCGCCCTCTGCGGCGTCGAAACTTCGCTGCTGCCGACGTTTCGCTTCGATTGCGTCTACCGCCCGACGTTTTTGCATCTCTACCTTCGCCAACTCGCCGCCTGGAACTTCGGCCCCGCACTCAAGTTCGAACCCGGCCTGGTCCGTCGCTACCGCGGCGATCTGGTCGCCCTCGGCAAAGGCGAAGTGCTGATGCTCTGATTTAGCACGCTGCGCATGCAAGTGTTCGCAGTCCCAGTAGAGAATGCGTCGCACTCCGGGATCCTGCGAACACTTGCTTGCGCAGCGTGCTAGCGGTACTGTTGGACTCTCACCCCAGGAGTTCTTGAATGATGCGTCGATTCGCTTCCCTGATCGCATGGCTTGCGATCGCTCTCCCCGCCTTCGCCGACGGCCCGGGCGACAACATCGCCGACAAGGTTCGCCCTATTCCGCCGAAGGGCATCGATCTCGATCCCGAAGTGCGGGCCGAGCTTCAGGAAGGCGTGGAGCAACTCGGCAAAACAATCCAAATACTTCGTCAAGATCTGACGAAGAAACCGGCCTTCGCCGCACTCATCCCCGACGTCGAGATCTATCGCCTTGCCGTGCATTATGCGGTGAAGCATGGCGAAATCTTCCGCAAGGAAGAGATTCCCGTCGCCAAGAAACTGCTGGAGCAAGGCCAGGCCCGAGCGAAGGAGTTGGCCGAGGGGAAGCCGAGTTGGCCGACGCAGACCGGTTTGGTCGTTCGCGGCTATGTCTCCAAGATCGACAACTCGGTGCAGCCCTACGGACTTGTCGTGCCCGTTACCTGGAATCCCAAGTCGGCCGTGAAGCATCGGCTCGATTTCTGGTTTCATGGACGCGGCGAAAATCTGAGCGAACTCAACTTCATCGACGGCCGACAGAAATCGCCGGGCGAATTCGCTCCGGCGAACGCCTTCGTGCTGCATCCCTATGGCCGTTACTGCAACGCCAATCACTTCGCGGGCGAAGTCGATACGCTTGAAGCCCTGGAACACGCGAAGAAGCATTATTCGATCGATGAAAACCGCCTCGTGGTCCGCGGCTTCTCGATGGGGGGCGCCGCCTGCTGGAACTTCGCGGTGCATTACTCTTCGAAGTGGGCCGCCGCCGCGCCGGGGGCGGGATTTTCCGAAACGCCGGACTTTCTCCGCGTGTTCCAAAAGGAGACGATTCATCCGAACGAATGGCAACGCAAATTGCTTCGCATGTACGATTGCAACGATTGGGTGCTGAACCTGACGAACGTGCCCACAGTGGCCTACAGCGGCGAGAAAGACAATCAGAAGCAAGCAGCCGACGTCATGGTGAAAGCCGCCAAGTCCATCGGCATGAACCTGGTCCACGTCATCGGCCCTGGCACGGGCCATTCGTATCACCCGGCCGCGAAGGTCGAGATCAATCGCCGCATCGACGCTCTCGCCGAAGCAGGCCGGTCCATTGCGCCGAGCAAAGTCCGCATGACGACCTACACGCTGCGGTATCCTCGCCAGCACTGGGTGCAGGTGGAAGGGATGGAAGAGCATTGGCAGCAGGCAACCGTGAATGCGACGCTCGTCGTGGAAACGGCGAATAACGAAGACGTCGCAAAGAACATCATTGACGCCAAAACGAAGAACGTCGATCGCATCAGCTTCGTTTTCCAGCCAGGCGAGATCAACTATTTCGATCTGTCGGGCAAGACGGTTGTCCGTATCGATGGCCAAGACGTCGAGGCGTCAGGGCCCGAGTCGGACTACTCGCTTCACGTGACGCTCGAAAAGACGAAGGGGAAGTGGGCTCTCGCCACGGCGGATGCGGGATTGCGAAAGCGTCCCGGATTGCAAGGCCCGATCGATGATGCGTTCATGGACCGCTTCATCATGGTTCGCCCCACCGGCAAGCCGCTCAACGACAAAGTCGGCACCTGGGCGAAGGAAGAAATGGAGCACCGCCTCGTTCACTGGCGTCGGCAGTTCCGCGGCGAAGCGATCGTGAAGGACGATGCGAAGATCGACGACGCCGACATTGCTTCATCCAATCTGGCGCTGTGGGGCGATCCCTCGAGCAACGCCGTCCTGGCTCGCATCGCCGATAAGCTGCCGATCAAATGGAACGGGCAGGAAGCGATCGTGGCGGGCAAGATCTACACGGCCGACAAGCATGTGCCGGTGCTGATCTACCCCAATCCGCTGAACCCGAAGAAGTATGTGGTGCTCAACAGCGCGTTCACGTATCGCGAATACGACTACCTGAACAATGCTCGGCAGATCCCGCGTCTTCCCGATTGGGCGGTGTTCGACGTCGATCAGCCGCGCACTTCGCAACAGCCCGCGGGGATTGCGATTGCGGGGTTCTTCAATGAAAGGTGGGAGTTCGAAAGGTAGGCCGTCCATACGCCAAAGGCGTTGCATCCAACAGGCCAGGGCTGGCGAGCGTAGCGAGCCTACCCTGGGTTCGCGAGAATAGCGGCCGCACTACCCCGAAGGGGTTGCATCGACTGACATGGACGAGCGGATGGAACCCCGTTGGGGTACCTTCCGAAAATCGTGCGGCCTACCTAGGGTAGGCTCGCTACGCTCGCCAACCTTGGGCTGTTGGATGCAACGCCGGCGGCGTAAGGCGAGCGGCGCCTGCATTTCTCCCCTCTCCCTCCGGGAGAGCCGGGAGAGGGGCCGGGGGTGAGGGCGTGCGACGTGGCGCTGCGCGAGAAAAGGCACCCTCACCCTAACCCTCTTCCGGAGGGAGAGGGAGGTAGGCTATTCCCTGCCGCTCGCCTAAGGAGGGGTGCGCCAACACGCTGTCTCTCCGCTGAAATCAGAACGCTCGCACGGCCAAGTCGAGCGACGCGTTTGCCGTGAACCATGGATTTCGTCAGGAAGGGGTGCTTCTCTCGTGCTGACTTTGAACAACGTGCCGATCGAAGACACGTTCGCGGAAGCGTTTCCCATGTCGGCGATGCGGCTCATCGTCACCGCGGAAACGCCGGCGTGGGCGTTCACGGCGGGGCAGGTCGCTACCGGTTACGCGTCGTCGGTCATCGGTTGCGATGTGGAAGCCGGCATCGAATGCTGGCTCGCCCCCGAGCAAACGCCCGATAGCCGTCCCGGTGTCAGCCTGCTCTTTTTCGGCTTCAGCCGCGATGCCTTGCAGAAGGCGGCAATCAATCGCGTGGGCCAGTGCATTCTCACCTGTCCGACGACCGCGTGCTACAACGGCATGCCGATCGTGAAGGACAAAACCGTCCGCGTCGGCGGCAATCTGCGCTTCTTCGGCGACGGCTGGCAGCAAAGCAAAAAGCTCGAAGGCAAACGCTACTGGCGGCTCCCCGTCATGGACGGGGAATTTATCTGCGAGGACGTCTTCGGCACCACCAAAGGCGTCGCGGGGGGCAACTTCCTGATCCTCGCCGCGTCGCAACATCAAGGACTCGCCGCGGCCGAACTTGCCGTGGAAATGATCCGCAAAGGGACCGGCATCATCATGCCGTTTCCTGGCGGGATCGTTCGCAGCGGATCGAAAGTGGGCAGCCGTTACAAGAAACTGAAAGCAAGCACCAACGACGCCTACTGCCCGACCCTGCGCGGCATCGTCAAATCCGCGTTGCCGGAAGGATGCAACGCGGTCTACGAAATCGTGATCGACGGCATCGATCAAACAGCAGTCGAGGATGCGATGCGTTCCGGCATCCGCGCCGCATGCCGCCCCGGCGTAATAGGAATCACCGCGGGCAACTACGGCGGCACCCTGGGGCCCGTCCATCTCCGCCTGCATTCGCTGCTCGGCTGACCTATGTCGCCCTCTCGCTCCGCGAGAGGCAAGCGGCAGTGCGTCGTGCGGCGGCATGGCATTCATCCGCTATCCTCTCGCGGAGCGAGAGGGCTACATAGGTCGGATCACTTGTCGATGTCGCCGAACCTTTTCAGCCAATAATCGACTTCGCGTTCCGTCACCTCCGGCTTGGCGTCCCCTACCTCCCCTGCTTGCGTAGGCGGCTTTCCATGGCTTTCCGCCGCGTCGAGAAACGCATCGCAGGACAGGGGCGTCGCGCCATGATGCTTCGCGGCATCGCGCACCGCGTGGTCGTTGGAGACGACGTGCAGCGATTGCGGCGTAGCATCCGCCTCGACGAGTTCGCCGATCAGGTCGTCGGCCACCTGGGCGAAGCGGACGAAAATGCCGCGGGCGGTGCGGTAGGGAAGCGCGCGTTTCGACGAGGTGTGAGCGTCGAAGACGATCTCAATGCGAGCGCAGGCGTCCCCGAATGCTTCGTGAAGGTAGGTCAGCAGCCGTTGGCGAGCGGATTCGAGCATGCGTGCATTGACGCCGCGCGTCGCGAGGTAGCCCATCGCATGGATGAGGTTGTACCCGTCGATGAGATAGCGCGGCGCCATGGCGGAAACCGTGCGGACATGGAGCGGAGCCGACGGGCGCAGAAAAAGAGAGGCGTAGGGAGCTACGCCTCTTCTCTATGGACATCGGCCGAAGGAGCGGCCGGTGGGACGGACTCGTCTTCATCGGTGGGGCCGGCCGGAGTTTCGATCCGGTAAACCCCGCCGAGCCATCGCCCCAAATCGACCATCCGGCAGCGCGGGCTGCAAAACGGCCAATCGGGCCATTCCTTGGGGCCCTGGCCGTCCATCTTCTTGTCGCAAATGGGGCAACGTACGCCCTTCATCGGCCCGCTCCTGTTAAGACTTCGACTTTTTTCCCGACGATTTCGATCCGGAATCCGCCGACGGGGCGGGCGCAGCGGGTTTATCGGCGGCGCCGGTCGATTCGCTCGAAGCGGTTGAATCGGACTTCGCGGTCGAACTCTCGCTCGGCTTCGAGTCCGCCTTGGCGGCGCTCTTGTACGATTCGCTTCGGTAATCGGTCTGATGAAAGCCCGTGCCTTTGAAAATGATGGCTGCGCCGGCGCCGAACAGCCGCACCAGCTTTTGCTTCTTGCACTCAGGGCATTTCTTGAGGTGCTTGTCGTTCATGGATTGGAATTCCTCGAACGTGTGGCCGCAAGCATCGCACCGGTAATCGTAAGTCGGCATCAATAACTCCGAAATCATCACTTGCACAACGATGGTTATCCGCGACGCGCAGCGGAGCGCGGATTGATTGCCATGCGATTGCGTGCGATCTATTCCGCGCTCCGCTGCGCGTCGCGGCTAACCGTTCCATGTTTTACGGACGCGTACCTTCAGTTCATCTGCAAGCGTGCCCACACGACGAACGCAAGGATCGCGAACGCCACGGCACTCGTTGCAAAGGGGTGATCGTTGAGCAGGAAACGTAAGGCGCGGACGCCGAGACCCACCTTGGAACGGCGTCGCGCGTCTTTGAATTGTTGCCGCAGAAAACTGCGATGCAGCCGAAGCGTATGGTGCGCGTGGAGCCAGTCGGCCGCGAGCAAGCGGCGTTGGTCCTCATCCATCGACCGAAAAAGGACCGCGACGGCATCCAGTCGGCCGAGGGCAGTGACGCGATAGCCGGGTTTGCCGGGCTGAGCGAGGAAGGCGGGATACTCCGCGATCGCCGCTTGGAGAGCATGCCAGCGGCGCGTGAGTTCCTCTTCCTCTTTCGGTTTCAGCGCCCGCTTGGGGGACCGCACGAAATGACCCAGCCGTTCCCAGGCGATCAGCAAGGCGCGAGTACGATCAACGCGGTCGATGATGGCTTCGAGGGTACCCAGCCCCGATTTTGCGTCGGTCGATCGCTGAGCGAGATGCCGTAGTTCCGATTCGACATCGATCTGCGACGAGCGCGAAGGAGCGGCCGGCTTCGCAACGGAGACGGGAATGCTCAGTTCGGAGTCGACCGTCGTTGTGAGGACGGGATTCTCAGCGACCGTGTCGTCGGAAGCCGGGACGTGCGTCAGCGGAGCGGGAATGCGAGCAACGACCTCCGAACGGCGAACCGGCGGCGGAGCAGCACGCCAATCTGGTCCGGGCGCAGGAACACCTACTACTGTGTCGTCGATCGAACGCTTCAGGGCCGGCGGCGGAGCCGGCGTGCTCGGAACTGCCGGGAGCGTCGCATCGTAAGCGGTCCTGGATCCTGATTGCGTCAGGCAGACGAACGCCTGGGCGACCCGGTTCATCCCCTCGGTCGCTTCTTCGGGATGCGAAAGCTGGTAGCAACGCAAGGCGGCCATGCGGTCCTGCACCTGCCGTTCGATGTGCGACGCATCGGCCTCGCCGCGGGACAGCCCGAGCAAGGTGTAATGGTCAGGCGGCCAGGATTCCTTGGGAATTCCGAGCCATTTTTGGAGCAGTTCCGACTTCATGGCGATCGCGTCAATGCGGCATCCATGGTTTCGCGACAGTCTATTCTAAGCATGGCAGATGGCCGGGCGATTGCAAGCAAGCCATCGGCTTTCTCGCCGGCCGACCAGCGAAAGCAAGAAGGGCGCAGCTGCGTTCGCTGTCGCCGTTTGCTCGGGCGCGGCAATTGTTTCGGGCGAATGGACCGGACCGCGAACGCTTTCAGCGTTCGCGATCCGTCCGTCCGCCCGAAAAAGGGGCCGCACCCTTTCGGTTCTACCGCTTGTCGGCTTCCAGCGGCACTTGTCGCACTGCTGCGGTTATCTGCGGGCGTCCATTTCGCAGGTCCAAGGGGGCAGATTCGAGCGACGTCTTTTCCTTCGGCTCTTTGCCGAACTCGTAGCCGCGCTCCTTCCCCTTGCCTTTGCGGATGACGACATGGCCGTCCACCTTGTTGTTGGCGGCGTTGGAGATGACGATCCAGCCGAAGTCGTATTTGTCGGAGAGATCGTTCAGCAGCTTTTCGACGGTGACGCCTTTTCCCTTGTAGCTGAGCTTCGTGTTGTTGGAGACGCCGGATGCGTTGTCCATCTTGAAGGTGATTGGGGAATCGAGTTCGCGATTCACTTCTTCCATGAATGCTTTGGTGCCAAGCTCCTTGATGTCGAGATCGAGCTTTTGCTTGAGTTTCTTGCGGGTCGTCTGAGCCGCTTGCGATTCCTGAGCGAAGGCGGGGGCGGCGAGGGCGAAGATCAGGGCGAACGCGGGGGCCATCTTCAACAACGAACGCATGGACACGAACCTCCGAGTGGGGTGTGGAGCAGGCTGCTCCGGCCCCCCTCTCCCCAAAGGGAAGAGGGGAGCCGGAACCGCGATCAACTGTAGCAAGAATTTCGCGGAAAAAAAGCGAAAAGAAAGCGGTTTCGCCCTCTCCGAAAGTATGCCTTTTCGACGCTGTTTTCCGTAAAATGGTTTGAGCTTCGCATCGGGAACGGATGCCGCCGCAAGCTTGCCGAAAACACGAAGTTTTAGTTAAGGAATAGAACCTTGGCGGACGATATTGCCCCTCCGAGCGGCCCCCCTTCTTCTCCCCCCTCTGCCTCCGGGAGAGGGGCCGGGGGTGAGGGGACGCCGCCCGAAATCACGGCTTCCGGCGGCGGCGACGATCGCACGGAGCCGCTTAAGATCGAAGACGAACTCAAGGTCAGCTACCTGAATTACGCGATGAGCGTGATTATCAGTCGTGCGCTGCCGGATGTGCGCGACGGGCTCAAGCCGTCGCAGCGCCGCATCCTTTTGGCTATGCACGACCTGGGCCTTGGTCCGAACTCTTCGACCTCCAAATGCGCGGGCATCGTCGGCGAGACGATGAAACGCTACCACCCGCACGGCGACGGAGCCATCTACCCCACCCTGGTCCGCATGGGCCAGGAGTGGAACATGCGCCATCGCCTCATCAACCCGCAGGGGAACTTCGGGTCCATCGCCGGCCTGCCCCCGGCTGCGATGCGTTACACCGAAGCGCGTCTCTCGCATGTCGCGGCCGAGATGCTGGAGGATCTGGAACGCGATACCGTCGATTTCATCGACAATTACGACGGCAAATATCGCGAACCGCTGGTCCTGCCTTGCAAGTTCCCCAACCTTATCGTCAACGGCTCCGACGGCATCGCCGTCGGCATGGCGACGGAAATTCCGCCGCACAACCTGGGCGAAGTATCTCAGGGCGTGATCAAGCTGATCGACAATCCTGAAGTCACCATCGACGAGCTGATCGAAGTGATCCCCGGCCCCGATCTACCCACCGGCGGCATCATCATGGGCCGATCCGGCATCCTCGCCGGCTACAAGACCGGTCGCGGCAAAGTGACGCTCCGCGCCCGGGCGGACATCAATGAAGAGGGCCGAACGACCCAGATCATCATCCGCGAGGTGCCTTACCAGCAGACGCGCAATCGCCTCGCCGAGGAGATCGGCCGGCTCGCCAAGGAAGAGCGGATCAAGGGCATCTCCGCCATCCGCGACGAATCGAGCGCTCGCAACGGCGAGCCGGTCCGCATCGTCCTCGACATCAAGCGCGATGCCGACGCCACGCTGGTGCTCAATCAACTGTACCAATATTCGCCGCTGCAAAAGACGCTCAGCATCATCATGCTCGCCCTTGTGGACGGCGGGCCGCGAACGCTGACTTTGAAGCAGATGCTCGAAGAGTTTCTTCGGCATCGCATCCAGGTCATCCGTCGCCGCACGGACTATTTGCTCCGCGAAGCGAAACGGCGTGGGCATATCCTCGAAGGTCAGCTCATCGCCATCTCGTCGCTCGACGAGGTGATCGCGATCTGCCGATCGTCGCCGAGCCGAAGCGAAGCGAAAGAACGGCTGCAGAACCTCGAAGTATCCGCCGCCCTTATGGAGCGAGCGCTCGGCGCCGACCACTTCGCCGCCTTGCAACGCGAACTCGGCTCGCATCCCAGCTACCGCATGACCGACGTCCAGGCCGAGGCGGTCGTTCGCCTGCAACTCGGGCAACTTGCCGCGCTCGAACGAGACGAAATCTTCAAAGAGTACAACCAACTCCGCGATCAGATCGTCGGCTACGAGGAACTGCTCTCCACCGAGAAGAACATTCTCGCCCTGATCCGCAAGGAAATGGTCGATCTCGGCGCCAAGTACGGCGAAGAACGCCGGACGGAAATCAACGAACAGGAGAGCGGCCCCGTCGATTGGGAAAGCCTGCTCGCCGAAGAGACGCAGGTCGTCACGCTCTCGCACAACGGCTACGTGAAACGGCTGCCGCTGAACACGTATCGCACGCAGCATCGCGGCGGCAAGGGCGTGTCGGGCGGCTCGACGAAGGAAGACGATTTCATCGAGCATTTCTTCGTCGCCTCGACGCACGCCTACCTGCTCTGCTTCACCAATCGCGGCCGGCTTTATTGGCTCAAGGTCTACGACATCCCCCAGGGGAGCCGAACCAGTGCGGGCCGGGCGATCGCGAATGTGCTGTCGTTCAAGGAAGACGAGAAGATCTCGAGCGTGATCGCCGTCCGCCATTTCGAGCCGGACAAGTTCCTGCTGATGGCGACTTCCAACGGCGTGGTCAAGAAGACGCCGCTCGTCGATTACAGTCGGCCCAAGCAAGGGGGCATCATCGGCATCTCGCTGGACGAAGGCGATCGCCTCATTCAGGTGGCGCTCACCCAACCGGGGGACGAAATGGTCCTCTCCACCAAGCTGGGCATGGCGATTCGCTTCGCGGAATCGCAGGCCCGTTCGATGGGCCGCAATACTCGCGGCGTGAAGGGAATCGACCTGCAAGAAGGGGACGAAGTCGTCGGCATGGTAGTCGCCGACGTTCACGGATCGTTGCTCACGGTTTGCGAAAAGGGCTACGGCAAACGGACGCCGTTCGGAGCCAACACCGCCGGCGACGAAGAACCGGAAGTCGCCGAGGAGACGACGCCCACGCCTGTTCCGGCCGAGGAAGAAGCGAACGGGGAAGAGGGCGCGAAGGACCGTTCCGGGATGCGTTACCGCAAGCAGCGCCGCGGCGGCAAGGGCCTCCGCGACATCCGCACCAGCGACCGCAACGGCCCGGTCGTGGGCGTCCTCTCAGTCCGCGAAGGGGACGATGTGATGCTCATCACCAGCCAGGGCATGGTGAACCGCACGCAAGCCAAAGAGATCCGGGTCGTGGGCCGCAATACCCAGGGCGTGCGGGTGATGAACCTGAAGGACGGCGACAAGATCGTCGCCCTTGCGAAGGTCGCCAGCGAGGATATCTCGGCCGAAACCATCGTCGACAACAACGCCCCGCCCGCCGATCCGGACGTGACGCCGGAAGAACCGACGACTGATCCGCAAGAGTAGCGCTTGGTGATCGGGAAGGCAGTCCTCACGCTCCCGTGTGAGGTCAGCGGCGATGCAAGATCAGTCGCGTCTTTCGTGGCGACAAGTTATTAACTTGTCGGATTGGTTGTGCGCCAGGCATGTTGTGTCTCAGGAGGTGCAAATCCTCTGCGGGCGGTGATGGCCC
>JAIEPT010000153.1 GCA_019748295.1 Gemmataceae bacterium
CATGCGTACCCGCTAACGGCGTCCGGCTCTTCCGCACGCGCCGTGCACGTCGTACCCGGATTCGCACGCCGACTCGCCGAACCGCTTACTGCGTGCGCGGCTCTTGCGCAAAAGGGTTGCAGGCGCAGAATGCACCCAGCCGCCGCATCCGATTTGGGGAAAAAACAACGCGAGCGTAATGACCGTCGGCAAACGATCGTTACGCTCGCGGATATTGGAGTTTCTGGAGTTAGTCGCGTTTGTTGGTCGGGCGGACGATGATGAAGCCGCCGTTGGGGCCGGGGACGGCGCCGCGGACGAGGACGACGTTGTTCGCCGCGTCGATGCGGACGATTTTCAGGTTGCGGGCGGTGCTCCGCGCGTTGCCGTGTTGGCCAGCTCGCTTGAGACCCTTCTTCGGACGACCGCTGCCGCGGTTGCTGGCGAGCGACGAGGTCGAACCGTGTTGACGCGACCCCTTCTTGATGCCGTGGCTGGCACGCAAACCGCTGAAGCCCCAGCGTTTCATAACGCCGGAGTAGCCGCGGCCCTTGCTGGTGCCGATGACGTCGACGTTGGGGATGTCCTTGAAGACGTCTTCGGCCTTGAGGACGGCTCCGACGCCAAGGGTGGCGGCGTCAGCGAGGCGGAATTCGCGGATGTACTTCTGAGGTTCCACGTTCGCTTTTTCGGGGAGTTGTTCGCCCGCTTCTTGCCGAGCCTTCTTGCGCTTGGAGGAGAAGTCGGCCGACACGTGACCGCGTTCGGCGCGGCTGGCGCGCTTACGGGCCTTGTCGCCGAAACCGACCTGAACCGCGTGGTAGCCGTCCCGCTCCATCGTGCGGACGAGCAGGACCGGGTTGGGGCCAAGTTGGAGAACGGTAACGGGTTCGAGATTTCCCTTGTCGTCGTAGACTTGCGTCATGCCGACTTTCAGACCGAGCATACCCAATGGCATCGTGTTCGCCCTTCGAATGGGCCGGCCCGAAAAGGGCCTGGCGGGTGGTGATGACGTCATGGCTGAGCAGAGGTTGGATGCCTACCAACATGCCGCGAAAACCATGAGCCGTCTCGGCAGGGCCGAGAAACGGATATTATGGGCATCCAAGCCGAATCGGCAAGCAAAGCGGTCGGATCGAGGGCATCAAGGGTGCGACGGGTCGATTGCGGCGGGAAATGGCGGGGGGCGGACTTGGGTTGATCATCTGGTGCATCGCTGACCGCGAGTTCCACAACGGCGTGCAGCAGCTCACGGGTCCAGTCGATGAAGAGCTTGCGTTCCTTCCCGATGGTGTCCGGCGGCCCTTCGGTCATCCGCACGATGCTGCGTCGTCCAGTCGGCTCGCCGTGCTGATGGGCAACCACCAAGGCTCCAAGAAGGTAAACGCGGCGTCCTTCGAGGTAGTCGTTTTGGGCATCCCGATAGACCGTCACCAAGTTCGGATTCAGGTCGGTGCGGCAATCGGGCAAGCTGCTGTTTTCCATGCCGGGGGAGCCTGAAGGTTACTTCGCTTCCGCGTAACGGTGCGTCGGCGTCGGCCGGCCCGGGCGGAAGCTTTGCGTTTTCGCTTCATCGAACGTGGCGCCGACCGAACGGCATGCCCGCGCCGTTTCGCGTTGCACATGCTGCTTGAGTTCTTCCGGGTCAATCGCGACGCGGGCATTCACGATCAGGTCGGCCTCCGTCGCCTGGCTATGCGAAGGGAGCGACAGCGTCACGACGCCGTCGTTGCTCGTGAGATTGGCGACGCCGAAGAAGCCTTCCCATAGGCCGATCGCCTTGAGATGGGCGATCTCCGCGTTGGCGGTGCGAAGCGAACGCTGCAATCCTTCCGTCACATCCATGAGCAGCCGATCAAGGTCGAAGGGCTTCTCCGACTTCACGCGGACGCTGCTGTTCAGCCAGCCCAGTTCCGCTTCGCCGGCCGCGTAGACGTCGTAGTCGATGTCGAGAATCTTGCGGCCAAAGACGCCTTCTTGCTCCAGCGTATGCACCAGGCCGTCGAACCCTGTCCCCGTCTTGGCGGAAATGCGCAGGATCGGCGTGCCGGCATATTGATCCTGCA
This sequence comes from Gemmataceae bacterium, assembly GCA_019748295.1. Classification (GTDB taxonomy): domain Bacteria; phylum Planctomycetota; class Planctomycetia; order Gemmatales; family Gemmataceae; genus JAIEPT01. Next base: position 2,046 of record JAIEPT010000153.1, read on the forward strand.
GCAGCGCGGTCAGTTCATCCATCTCGGCGGGGTTCATCTCGTCGAGCCGATTGATGGCGATGGCGTCGGCTTCTTCGAGTTGCTTGCGGAAGATGTAGGCCGCCTTCGGCGAAAACCCCGACTTGGCTTCGTTCTTGAGAATCTTCAAGCCATGGCTCGGCTTGAAAAGGACGACATACGGCGCCACCGAGAAGCGGGCGCCGTACAAATCCTTGAGCGGCTGCACGACGGTCGCCACCAGGTCGGTGCAACTTCCCACGGGCTCGGCCAGGACCACGTCAGGGCGCTCGGCGGTTTCCAGGGAGCCGACTTTGCTGATGAGATCGTCGAATTTGCAGCAGAAGCAGGCGCCCGCGACTTCCTCGACGGAGAAGCCTTGCTCGCGAAGCAGGTGCGTATCGACGAGATCCTGAGCCTGATCATTCGTGATGATGCCGACCCGTTTGCCCTGCGCCATGTAGTGCCGGGCGAGTCGGCCCATCGTCGTGGTTTTCCCTGCTCCGAGAAAACCGCCGACCATGATGAAACGAATCGTGCTCATGATGGACCCCTTGGATGAGACTTGGGACGCCAGGCTTCTACTTCTTTTTCGGCTTCGTGCGTCGAGCGACATACGCCGACGACAGTTCTTCGGTGAGTTCTTCGAGCCGATCCATCAGGCGACGCTGCGGTCGCGGCTCGTGAGCGCCAAGCGCATAGACGGTGAGCAGCGGCAGGAAGACGGTCGAGTCAAGGTAGCAGATCACCGAGTTGGGCAACTGCTCGGGGTCGACCTTGCCCCACGTCATCGCCTCCGAAGGCGTGGCCCCGCTCAGGCCGCCCGTGTCGGGGCGGGCATCGGTCACTTGCAGGAAGTAGTCGTGGCCTGCTTCTTCGAGGCCAAGCACTTCCTGGATTTGCGGTTCGGTTTGGAGCAGGAAGTTCTTGGGCGAACCTCCGCCGACGATGAACACGCCGCTCGCGCCCGTTTTCTTCGCATCCCACACGATGGCGGCCGTCTGGTTGACGTCCTTCAACGGGTCGATCGCCAGCTTGCTTCCCTCAAGCTGCAATGCGGCCAGGTTCATGCCGATCGAGCTGTCGCCTGGGGACGACGTGAAGATCGGCACCCCGCAACGATACGCGGCCGCCAGCAGACTGCGGTGCTTGCCCCCTTCCTCGTCCTCCCGCTTCGCCACATACTTGCCGACGAGATAGTGAAACTCAGCCGTGCTCATCGTCTTTTGGAATTCAGGCGCCTGGCAAAGGGTCCGGTAGAAGCGATCGGTGCCGAGTAGATTCTCGTACTCGAAAACAATGTCGTAGATGCGGATGACTTCATGTTTGCGAAGGGCGAGGTCGTCGAGCCCCGGGCGGGACTGGTGCAGGTCCATTCCCAGGGCGAAGTGCGTGTCGTGATAGAGATTCGCCCCAGTGCTGATCATCCAATCGATGAAGCCCGCTTCGATGAGCGGAACGAGCACCGACATGCCGAGTCCCGCGGGCGTGAGGGCGCCCGAGAGAGACATCGCCACCACCGTCTCGGGTTCCAGCATCTTGCCGACGAAGAGACGGCATGCTTCCCGCAACCGGCCCGCGTTATAGGAGAGGAACGCCTCCTCGATGACTTCCGCGACCTTCGTTTCCTTGGTCAGCAACGGCGGATCGATCCGCTTTTGGCTGATTTTGCGAAGGAATTTCCGGCACGGCGTCTGGGGAGGATGATGCTTTTTCATGCAGCTTGCATTACGACGCGCGTGGGCAACGTCAATGCACGCGTCGCCCATGCAGGTCGTCCGCTTGCGGCTTAGCGATCCGGATTGCACCTGCGAACGCTAAGCCGCAAGCGGAAGACCAGGATGCGCCATCGAGGCGGAACGCCACCGAGGGCGTTCCCTACAGGGCATCAGAATTACTCGGGCTGGAAGGGGATGCGGGGCCGCAGCACGTTCGTCGGCGTCCCTTGCACGGTCTGCGTGAGTTGGCGGTGGACCCAGTCGAGCCAGTTCTGCCACTCGGCCTTCGACCACACGCCGGCGCCGCGGAAGCTGTCGCTGTCGGCGGCCATCTCTTCGAGGTCGGATCGCCCGTTCTGCACTGCCGTCAGCGCGGTTTGGCGAACCAATTTGATGTGGTCCGGCGTATCGACCATCACGCCGACGCAACGCCAGATGCGCTGGCAGGCGACCAGGCCTTCCACCTTCTTGCGATAACGTTCATGCAACGCCATGTAGCGCCGCAGCGCCTCGGCATGTTCGTTCAGCTCGAAACGAATGTCGGCCACCGCGAACAGCGACTTGCGGAGCCGAAGCAGATCGTCCTGCGACACGTCGCGGCGCTTCGCTTTGGTTTCCAGATCGTCGGCCAATCGTTGATACGCATCGACCGCTTTCTCAAGCCAATCGCGCTGGGTGCGGCGATGAAACGCCTTCGCTTCCTCGACGCCGCCCCGTTGTTCGATCGGCAAACGCTCCAGGGCGGCCGTTTCCATGTCGATCGCTTTGCGTCCGGCAACCTCGGCAAGCTTGCGGCATGAATCGCCCAGTTGTTCGCGCATCGCCCACCACTGCGGGTGATTCGGATATTGGCGGGTGGCTTCCTTCATGTACCACCAGCCCTTTTCGAGTTGCTTCATCTCGCTGAGCCACCAAGCGAGTTGATAGATCGACTTTTCCTGAGCATCCCGATCCGCGGTCGGGCTGACCGACTTCAGGTTCTGCTCAAGGATCGCGACGGCCTGGTCGTGATTCGTCTGTTCCCACTCGGCGAGCGCGAGGCGATAGCGGGCGCGATACGCGAAGGGCGTGAACGGATACTCGATGCACTTGTAATACGCCTTCAGCGAGCGGTCCTTTTGACCCAGCTTGTCGAAGCTCTCCGCAAGGTCGAGCCACGCTTCGGCGAGTTGGGTTTCGTCTTTGGAAAGGCGAACCACACGTTCGAGCACGGGGATCATGCGGGCCGAATCCTGGGCCGCGCGGTAGCAGCGGCTGCTGCGCCAGAGCGGCTCCAGTTGCTCGTCGAGAGGCCGAGCCATGGCGGCCTGTTCGAAGGCGACGGCGCCGCGGTGATGCTCGCTGCGCGATTCCTCAAGGCGCCGTTTCTTTTCCGCGGCCGGCAGATGTCGGGCAGATTTTTCGAGAGTCTTCGCCTGAGCTTCCGCGGCAAGCGCGAGCTTTTCCTCAGCCATGCCGGGGGCCGAGATCCGCTTGTAGAGATCCGCGAGCTTTTGCGTGCGGGCGAAATCGCCCCTGTCGAGGAAGTGCCGGCAGCCAAGCTCCAGCGTGGCGCGGGCCATATTCAGGTCGACCAGCTTATTGCGATAGTCGCCCGGAGTGCGGACCTTCGCAAGGGCCTGGCCCCATTCTTCCAAAGCGACGTCCGGCTGGTATTCGAGACCAAAAAGACGCAGTTCGCCCAATCGAATGAGCGCTGCCTGGCCCTCGGGCGTTTCCGTGCCTGCAATCTCTTCCCACGCCTTGGCGGCTTGATTCAAGCTCGGTGGATCGCCGGACGCGAGGCAATGGCCCAACTTGTACAGAATCCAGGTCCGCCCGCCCGGAACCTTGCTCGCGTCAGGCAACAGTTCCTTCAGCAAGCTGGCTGCCCGATTCCAGGTCGCGTCTTCCTCGGCGAACTTGGCGAGAAGCAACCGGGCCTTCACGAGGTGATCCCGGGCGATGTTGCCGCTGACCCGTTCGAGTTCGCGGATCGCCTCGGCGCGTTGTTCGGTGCGAAGAAGCAGTTCGACGCGCGTCAGGCGGGCCTTGGCGATCGCGTTCGGCTCGTCGAGCAATTCGAGATGCTTCTGATTCGCCCGCAAGGCGCCTTCGATATTCGGTTCAGGCAGCTTCAAGTAGGCTTCGGTCAGCAACTCGTAGCCGACGATCGGGCTGTCGGAACCGCGTTCGACGCCGGTGCGGATGAACTCGATGGCCCGCTTGAGCTGCGATTCGTCGCGCAGATACATGGCTCCCAGACGGAACGTCGCCGCCTGATAATCGTCGCCAGGAATGGCGAGGTTGCGTGCCTGTTCCAGATGCGTGATCGCCAGCTTCGGGTAGCGCGGATTCTTGCGATCTTGCTCGGCAAGGCGGTACCAAAGCGTGCCGATCACATAGTGGATCTCGCCCGCTCGCCGCGGTTGCTTGTCCGCTTCCTCGGCAAGCAGGTCGGCGTGAATCTTGAGTTCGTCGAGGTTCGTGCCGCGTTCGAGCTTCTTGCGGAAGTCGGAGAGATTGGCTCGAAGCGTGACGGCGGTGCGGCCCGATTCTTGCCGCATGGGGGCACTGAGAGCGACGCTGAGAAAACAGAGAATGCCGAGGAGAAAGGCGGGAACTTGCCAGAGATGGCGCATCGCCCGCCCCGCACGCCCACGAGTGGCGCGAAGCGTCGGCACGTTCGCCTTGGCATAAGTGTTCATGGCTGCCCCTCCCCATGGGGCATGTCCTGAGTTTCGTTCCCCTCCCCCGAGGGGCGGCGGGTTTTGCCATAGAAAAGGAGAACTGTCAACCCGAAACACACCCCCAAGCCCAGGGGCGAGCGCAGCGAGTTCCTGGGCTTGGTGCGTTTCGTAAAATAGGACGAAACATTCGATGTCGCTATTCGTTCGTCGGGACTTGCGATGACAACGCCGATCCGCCTGTTCGCCCTGCTTGCCGTCTTTGCCCTGACGATGCTCATCGCCCGGACCGGCATGGGTCAGGACAAGAAGAAGGAAGCGAAGAAAGCGCCCGCCATCAAGATGGTGTTGCCCCTCGCCCTTAAGCCCGGGGCGGCGACCACCTTGACGATTCGCGGGCTGGGCTTGGCCGAGGCGAAGGAAGTGAAGTTTCCCGGCGGGCAGGCGACGGTCGTGAAGATATCCTCCAAGGGGCAGGCGGGCCCGCCGGACAAGAATCCGGAACGCGTCGGGGACTCGCAAGTCGTCGTCGATCTGAAGGTGAACGACAAGCTGCCGGCCGAGGCGATTCGGGTGGTGGTCGTCACGCCGAACGGCGACACCGAGCCGTTCTCGATCCTCGTCGCCGATCCCGATGTGCCGGTGGTCAAGGAGAAAGAGCCGAACGACGGGTTCCGCACGCCGCAGGTGATTCCGGTTCCGAGCGTCGTTGAGGGGACCATCGAACGTCAGCGCGACGTCGATGTGTTTCGCTTCGACGGGAAGAAGGGGCAGAAGATCGTCGCGGAGGTCGTGTCGGCTCGGCAGGGGTCGGGGCTCGATGCTCAGTTGACGCTTTTCGACAAGAACGGCAATCAACTCGCTTTCAGCGACGATAAGGTCGGGCTTGATCCACGCATCGAAATCGTGTTGCCCGCAGACGATTATTACCTGCTGTCGCTGATCGATTCCCACGACACGGGAAGCAACCTGCATGCGTACCGCCTCGTGGTCTCGAACGCGAAGAAGGATTGAGCATGCGCATCGCGATCATCAGCGACACGCACAGCCGAACCGCGACGATGCGGCTTGTGCTCGATCGCATCGCGGAGATGGACGTCGGCCTGATCATTCATTGCGGCGACATGGAAGATGCGCATGTCGTGGAGCTTTTTCCGCCGCACACGCATTTCGTCTTCGGAAACTGCGACGAGGATCGCGGCGGAATCGCCGGCGAAGCGAAACGCATCGGCGCGACTCACCACGGCATTTGGGGGCAACTCGAAATCGACGGCGTGCACATCGCCTGGACCCACGGCGACGACCGCCGCACGTTGCGGGAGTTGGAAGCGTCGCAGGCGTTCGACTTTCTCTTCTATGGCCACACCCATGTCGCGGAACAGCACCAGAGCGGCAAGACGCGGATCGTCAATCCCGGCGCCCTGCATCGAGCAAGGCCTAAGCAATTCGTGGTGCTCGACACCGCGACGCGGGAGCTGGAATCGATCGTGTTGGAAGAGTCGGCCTGAATCACCGTGCGATTGTGCAGACATCCATCCTATTGTTCAAGGGGGTGCAACCGCGGTCTCCCCATGAGTAAGCCTTGGCAAAAGCCCCTTCCGAGTTCTTCGCCTCAAAGCAAGCGGAGACGTGCCATGCTTGCCATGCTTGCCATGCTTGAGCGGGTCCCTGGCCGGGCTCCCTGAACCTTCCCCTTTCACCGCTCAAGCATGCCCCCAGACCGAGGGATGGTCGCTTCGGAAGCTTCACATGCTTCGCCGGTGGAAGCGGAAGCATTGAGGAGCCCGGCCAGGGACCCGGCGAAGCATGGCACGACAACCGTCTGCTTTACTGTTCGAAGCATCGAACGGTACTTAGCGCCGCCAATCGCTTTCCGGCTGTTGAGCGCGCGGGCAAATTGCTACGATAAAAAACGCATGTTGCGATTGATGCTGCCCTTGTTGCTTTGCCTCGCATTCTCTGCTGTCGTTTTCAGCCAAGAAACGATGGTGCAGGGGCGTACGGTCAAGGAATGGACGCAGGGGCTGAAGCATCTCGATCCGCGGATTCGCTTCTGGTCGTTGCAAGCATTGGGCGAAGCGGGCGCCGACGCGGCTGCCGCGACGCCGACGCTTGCGAAGCTGCTCAAGGATACCTATCCGCAAATTCGCCGCGAGTCGGCCAAACTTCTGGCGTCGCTGGGCGGGGATGCGGCCGAGACGGCGCCCGCCCTCGCGGCATCGTTGGGCGATTCGGATGCGGGCGTTCGCCAGCACGCAGCTCAAGCTCTTGCCGGCTTAGGCGACAAGGCGATGCCCGCGCTTCTCGATGCCCTCAAGAGCAAGGATCTTTCGCCGCGGCTTGGAGCGCTTGGCGCCCTCGAAGCGCTGCAGCCCTCGCCGGAGATCGTGAAAGCAGTCGCGGCGGCCGCGAAAGATGCGAGCAGCATCGCGCTTCGGCGGGCCGCGGTTTCCGTTCTCGTCAAATACGGTTCGACGGAACCGGAGACGGAAGAGGCGCTGGTCGCCGCCTTGCGCGACAAGGAACTGGTGATCCGCCATGCGGCGGCCGCCGGCTTGATTGCCGCGGGAAAAGAGACGCAACCGCACTTCGTGAAGGCGTTCGACGATGCCAACGCTTTAGTTCGTCTGAGCTGCTTGCAAGCACTCGCCCAGTTCGGCGACGACCTCGATCCTGCAAGCGTCCTGCTGTTCGCGAAAGCGCTCGACGATCCCGACGGCAAGGTGCGGTTTCAGGCCGCGAGCGCGCTCGGCGCGACGACGAACGCCCGGGAGTTCGGAGGCGGAGCGAAGTTGGCGGAGAAGTTGTTCGACCGGGCCGCGACCGACAAGGAAGCGAGCGTTCGCCGGGCCGCGGTTTGGGCGCTGGGCAAGATCGGCGTCGATTCGCCGGAAGAGTTGAACAAGCTGGGACAAAGTCTGAAGGATGCGGATATTTATGCACGCGGACTGACCGTGCAATCGTTGGGGCAGTATCTGCACGAAGAGACCCCGGAGGAATGGCGCACCGTCATCCTTAGCCAACTTGCGGAAGCGCTCAAGGACCGCGATCGGCGCGTGCAGTCGGCCGCGGCGGAGGCTCTGCTGAATCAAGGACCGGCTGCGCTTGGCCCGTTGTCCAAAATGCTGGAAACGGGCGGCGGATCCGCACGCATGTTTGCCGCCTACCTGCTCGGCGAGATCGGCCCCCCGGCGGCCGCAGTCATTCCGACGCTGGAAAAGATGACGCGCGATGCCACCCCGGAAGCCCGCGCCATCGCTCAGCAGGCGCTCGTCAAAATCAAGCCCTGACCGGCAAAGTTTGCGCACATTCCTCAGCCGTCCACCGAGCGATAAGTTGCGAAATCTGCGGCGGCGTTTCTGCTTGGTGTGCATGCATGCGTCGTCCCGGCAGTAGCGGCGTCCGATCCTCGTTCCGGATATTCCAACGAATTGAAACACGCCGGGTACGCAGCCCTTCGGCCGATGGAAGGGATAGATGGCGCGACGCGCGAAGGACTGCGCGTGGCAAGACACGGATGTCGCCCAACGAAAAGCCTTGCACCATGCTTCCGAATCGACGTGAAATGCTCAAGGTCGCCGGCGCGGCCGGAGTCATGTCCGCCTTCCCCGCCGCCGAGGCCGAAGCCGGTCTTCGCCGAGCCCGACAAGGCTGGATCCGCGGCCAAATGACCGGGGCCGAGGCGCTCGTCGAAGCTTTGCTCCAGGAAGGAACCGGCTGCGTCTTCGGCATCCCGGGCGCTCAGGAAAACGAACTATGGGACACCTTCAAGACGAAGGGGCTCCCGTATCTGCTCGTCACGCATGAGTTCAGCGCCTCCGGCATGGCCGACGGCGCGGCTCGGGCCACCGGGCATCCCGGCGTGCTCTGCGTCGTTCCTGGACCGGGCGTCACCAATATCCTCACCGGCCTGGGTGAAGCGCTTCTCGATTCGGTCCCGATCGTCGCCATCGTCGGCGATGTGGGCATCGGCAATCACGCCCGCGCGTTTCAGGTCCATGCGTTGCCGCAGGCCCAAATGCTGCAGCCCGTGTGCAAACGCGTGCTTCAAGTGCAGAACGGCTGCGATATTCCGTTCGCCATACGCCAAGCTTTTCAGATCGCCGCGGGCGGAGAGCCCGGCCCGGTCGCGGTCGTGGTGCCCTACAACCTGTTCATCGAAACCCACCGCTGCAATTCCGGCCCGCTCGAACCGATGAGTCTGCCCTTCGACGTACAAGCCTTCCGAGCCGCGATAAACCTGCTGTGCGATCGCAGACTGCGCGTCGGCATCTACGCGGGCTGGGGGTGCATGAACTATTCCGATTCCCTCGTCCGCCTTGCGGAAACTCTGCAATCCCCCGTCGCAACCAGCATGGCGGGCAAAGGGGCGATGCCGGAAACGCATCCGCTCGCGGTCGGCTGGGGCTACGGCGCTCATGCCACGCGCACGGCGGAGCAGGCGTTTTCCAATGTCGATGTCGTGCTTGCCCTCGGCGTGAAGTACAGCGAAGTATCGACGGGCTTCTACGGGCAGCCCTCGAAGCGGCATCTTATTCACGTCGATATCCAGCGCGAGAACATTGGCCGAGTGATGCCGACGACGCACTGCGTCCACGCCGACGCGGGGCTTTTTCTCACGCATGCGCTTGCTGAATCGGACACGATTCGCCGAGCGCCGGATGCGCGCTTGCCCGATTTCATTCGCTCGCGCAAGCGTGAGGAAACCCGGCTGAACGAGGAAATCTTCGCCCGCTGCGGCGTCGATCCCATGCTGTTCCTGCGGACGCTTCGCTGCATGACGAGGCAGGACGCGATGGCGTTCGTGGACGTGACCGTGTCGCAGTATTGGGCGACCGAAACGTTCACGACGTCGCAACCGCGAACGTTCTTCAATCCGACCAACAACCAAAACATGGGCTGGTCGATCCCCGCCGCCCTCGGCGCTCAGCGCGTCTGCCATGGCCGGCAAGTCGTCACGGTCACGGGGGACGGCAGCTTCCTGATGTCGGGCATGGAACTTTCGACCGCGGTCCGCGAAGGGCTTCCGGTAAAATTCTTTATCCTCGACGATCAGGCTTACCACTACATGCAGGAGCTGCAACGCCCCGCGTACCTCCGCACGACGGCGACGATCCTTGCCCACCTCGACTACCGCTCCCTCGCCGCGGGGTGGGGCATCGCGTATCAGGAAATTCTCGGCCACTCCGAGCTTGAGGCCAAAATGCGCGGCGCCCTCGATCATCCGGGCCCAGTGTTGGTTCGTGTACCTGTGGACTACCGCAGACGCGAAGTGCGCTGGATCAAGGCGGTTCGCGAACGCTATACACGCGAGTTGACGCCGGATCAGAAGCTACGTTTCCTCACCCGTATTGCCACACGTTCGTTGGATCGGCACCCTGCGAACGACTGAGACGCGTATCTACGGGCTTCCCACCATCGAGTGCGTGGCCCTTTGGCAAGCCATGCCTTCTCATGAAGCATTCATGAAAAGGCGCTGACGAGCACCCTGGAAGAAAACAACGCATTTCCCGTCGCTTTCGCTCTCTTTTCCTTTCCGCACCTCGTTCGGCACAGGCGTTGCTCTACGCAGCGGCACCTCTCTGCTTTCTTTAGCGTCTTCCTTCGGTCCAGTCTCGTCCTCCTTCAGGAGCGTCTACGATGACGAAGCACCTTCGTCGGTCTCGCGGCTTCACGTTGATCGAATTGCTTGTGGTAATTGCCATCATTGCCGTTCTGATCGCCTTGTTGGTCCCCGCCGTGCAAAAAGTGCGCGAGGCCGCCGCACGCACGCAAAGCGCGAACAACATGAAGCAAATCGGGCTTGCCCTGCACGGCTATCACGACAATTTCAAACGGCTTCCCACGGCAGTCAGCAACCCGATTCCAAGCTACGGAACCGGCAACTGGGTCCGCTGCGTTCTTCCCTACCTGGAACAGCAAGCGACAGTTCCGAATGCAACGATCCTCAGCATTTTCACGTGTCCCTCGGACTCCAACGGCGGGAAGGTGGCGAGCGGCTATTTCTTGACGAGCTACAGCGGAGTTGCGGGAGGGGCGTCGAACACGAACGGCGCCATTCCGAACGGATCGACAGGAATCCGAGTAGAGTCGAGAGGTAGCGCGGTGGTTTAGGGGCGGCCTATCCGTCCGGCCCTTTCGGGTGCCGGGGCCTCA
>JAIEPT010000299.1 GCA_019748295.1 Gemmataceae bacterium
GGTCAAGCTGGCGGCGGCGGTCAAGCCGGCGGCGGCGGTCAAGCTGGCGGCGGCGGTCAAGCTGGCGGCGGCGGACAAGCCGGCGGCGGCGGACAAGCCGGCGGCGGACAAGCCGGCAAGGGCGGAAACGGCGGCCAAGGCGGCGGCAAGCAACAAGCCAACGCGGGCGGCCAAGGCGGCGGCAACGACAAAAAGCAAGGCGGAGCCGGCGGCCAAGGCAAAGATGAAAAGAAAGAGGGCAAAGAGGGCGGCGGCAACGCCGACCTCAAGAAAACCGACCCCGGCCAAGGCGGCGGCGGGCTCGCCAAGGACAACCCCAACCGCAAAGCCAATCCCCTCGCCGGCGATTTCAGCAACGACACCTGGGGACATGTCCCCACCAAAAAACGCGAGGAAATGGACGCCTTCGCCCGCGAACGCCTGATGCCTCGCTACGAGGAAATCCTCAAGCAGTACTACCGCACGATCGCGGAACAAGGACGCAAGAAGGAAATCGAGTAAGAACGATTTCGAATTGCAAATTTCAAATTGAGAAACCAAGTCGGCGCCTGGCGTTTTTGTCTTTCAATTTGCAATCTGAAATTTGCAATTCGAAATCGCGAGTCATCGAACTTGCAACGAGTGCAAACCATGAATCTTCCTCGTCGCCAGTTTCTGCTGCAGGGCGGCATCGGCGTGGCCGGGCTGGGTTTCGGCGCGGGCATCGCCAAGTATGCTCTCGGCCAACCGCAGCCTCCCGGCAACATCAGCCGGCTCGTCACGGACGAAACGCAGAACTCCATCAACCGCGGGTTCGACTTTCTCGCCGCCCCGAATGCGCAGGGAGCCGACGGCTCGTTCGGCACGCAACAACATGCCGGCAACGTCGCGATCACTTCGCTTGCGGGTCTCGCATTCCTCGCGGGCGGCCATGAGCCTGGCCGAAACACGCACGGCGAAAAGGTGAAGCGGGCCGTCGAGTTTCTGCTCAGCAAGGAAGATCCGCGGACGCCGGGCTACTTCCATAATCCCGCCACGCCGATGCATGGGCCGATGTACGCGCACGGGTTCGCCACGCTCTTCCTCGCCGAAGTGCATGGGATGATCCATCAGCCGCAACTGCGCGACCGCCTTCGCGCGGGATTGCGGCGTGCGGTCGACCTCCTGATCCGGTCGCAGAATCGGCAGGGCGGATGGCGCTATTCGCCGCAACCGCATGATGCGGATCTATCGGTGACGATCTGCCAAATCATGGCGCTGCGTGCCGCTCGCAATGCGGGTTTCACCGTCCCCAAGACCGTGGCCGACCGTTGCATCGAATATGTGCGAAGCTGCCAGGATCCGAACACCGGCGGTTTCCGTTATCAGCCGAACGCCGGTCCTCCGGGCTTCGCTCGAACCGCGGCGGGTTTGGTCGCGCTCTTCAGCGCGGGCATCTACGAAGGGGACGACATCCGTCGCGGCCTCGATTTCCTGCTCAGCTTCAAGCCGCGCGGCGGAGGCGGCGGGCTCGGCTTCGGCCTCGATTTCGGCATGCATTACCACTACGGCCACTACTACGCCGCCCAGGCCATGTGGATCGCCGGCGGCCGTCACTGGAACGAATGGTATCCCGCGATTCGCGACGAACTGCTCCGCACGCAGCAAGCCAACGGATCATGGGGCGCCCAGCAGTTCCCCTGCAGCCACTACACAACGGCGATGTCGCTGATCATCCTGCAGATCCCCAACGGCTACCTGCCGATTCTGCACCGCTGATCCGCTTCCGCTTGCGGCTGGGCCGATTGCATATCTCTCGCCCTCTTTACGCCAAAGGCGTTCGAGCGCACGGCCCAGGGTTGGCGACCGCAGGAGCCTACCTGGGTAACGCAAGAAGAGAAACGCACTACCCCAAAGGGGTTGAAGCCAAGGATACCATCGAGTTGCTTGAACCCCTTTGGTACTTGTCTGCGATTGGAACGATGACCCAGGGTAGGCTCCCTGTGGTCGCCAACCCTGGGCTGTGCGCTGTAACGCCCACGGCGTAAAGAAAAGAAGATGGACTTACTGAAACGGCAGCGGCTTCCAACCTATGCATCGACCCGCATCCCCCGACGACACGCCGGCTCTCGTTCGCATGGCGGACGAGACCGGCTTTTTCCGCCCCATCGAGATCGAGGCCCTTGAAGAAGTGCTCGACGACTGGCACGCTATCAATCGCGCCGACGGCCATCGTTGCGATGTGTGGCTGAAGGAGCCTGAGCCGATCGGGTTCGTCTATTTCGCCCCCGCGCCGATGACCGATCGCACCTGGCAACTGTGGTGGATCGTCGTCCGCCAGGACCAGCAGGGCCGCGGGCTGGGTTCGACGATGCTGCGGCACGCCGAGGACGAAATCCGCAAAGCGAATGGCCGAGTGCTTTTCATCGAGACGGGTTCAATCGAGAAATACGAGCCGACGCGCCGCTTCTATCTCAAGCACGACTACGACTTGAACGCCGAGCTGAAGGACTTCTACATGGAAGGCGACAGCATGATCGTCTTCCGCAAGGCGATGAATTGAATCTTGAACGACCGCGCTCAGGCCAATTGGAGCAAGTCGCACGAAAAGGGAGCGACAAAGCGACGTCAACTGAGCGGACTGCCGAGCTGATGACGGACTCCGATCATGGGCATCGGCTTCACGTGGAATTGCTCAGAAACGACTGGTGCGTCGGTCGGGTCTTTGTCGAATACGGAAAAGCACATCTCCGCATCGATCCTGGACAGGACATTACGGTGGACTTCGACTGGCTGCAACGCATTGCGGCACAGTTGAAGGAGGATCTCTCCGGCGGATAAGCAACTTGACCTCGCGCGGAAAAAGCAAACTCCAATCCCAATTGCATTGTGCCTTTCCCAAGGACCGATTATCGTAAATGGGATCCCCGTTGCCCGAGAGCCGAATCCTGCCCCGAACTCTCTCCAGCGTTCCCACCTGGCATTATGAAATTCCCTGTCTTCTCGATGGCTCTGGCCCTGCTGACCGCATGGACCCATGCGGAATCCGCATGCGCAGCCGACTGGCCCGCGTGGCGTTGCGACGCAAGCCGATCGGGCGTCTCGCCCAAGGCCCTTCCGGACAAGCTCACGCTGCACTGGTCGCGCGACTTCCTTCCTCCGATCCCTGCTTGGCCGGACCAGGAGAAGATGCCGTTCGACATGGCGGCCGAGCCGATCGTGTTTGGGCAAACGCTTTTCGTGAACTCGTCGCGCCATGACTGCGTGCGGGCGTTGGACGTCAAAACGGGCAACGAGCGCTGGACTTTCTTTGCCGACGGGCCGATCCGCTTCGCTCCGCTGGCGTGGGAAGGAAAGCTGTATGTCGTGAGCGACGACGGCTGCCTCTATTGCCTCGAAGCCGACACCGGCAAACTGCACTGGAAGTTTCGCGGCGGCCCGGTCAATCGACGATCGCTCGGCAACGAACGCATGATCTCGATGTGGCCCGCGCGCGGCGCCCCAGTGATCGCCGACGATACGCTTTACTTCGCCGCCAGCATTTGGCCCTTCATGGGCACCTTCATCCACGCGCTCGATGCCCGCACCGGCGCTCCGGTTTGGACCAACGACGGCGATGGCTGCGTTTACATCAAGCAGCCGCACATGACCGATTCCTTCGCCGGCATCGCTCCGCAAGGCCCGCTGGTCGTGCAAGGCGACAAGCTCATTCTGCCGGGCGGCCGCTCCGTCCCCGCAGTGTTCGACCGCAAGACGGGGAAGTTGCTCAAGTATCAACTCGCCGAGCATGGCAAACGGGGCGGCGGATCCGAAGTGGCCGCCATGGGCAAACTGTTCTTCAACGGCGGAGCGGTCTTCGAGACGGCTTCGCAAAAGTTCATCGGCGATTGCGGCAAACCGATCGTCCTCGCGGACGATTTCGTCGCCATGTATTCGGGCAACTCGCTCCGCGTCGTCGATCCTTCGGCCTCCGAAAAGATGATGGATCCCGTGCCCAAGGCGGAAAACGCACCCAAAGCGGAGAAGGATCCGAAGAGCGGCGATAAGTCGGTGGTCGAGAAAGTCGTCGATGCCGTCAAAGGGAACAAGAAATGGTCCGCGGCCGAACTTGCTTCCGCAACCATCCCGAAGGCGTTGAGCCTGATTCGCGCCGGCAACCGCCTCTACGTCGGCGGCGAGGATTACGTCGCCGCGTTTGACTTCGACGCGGAAAACAAAACGCTTGTGCAAGCCTGGAAGCTGGCCATCAACGGGCATGCCGATTCGCTGATCGCGGCCGAGGATCGCCTGTTCGTTTCCACCCGCGAGGGCAAGCTCCTCTGCTTCGGCATGGAAAGGGACGACGAGCCGACGATTGAAGTGAGAAGGCCGATTTCGCTCCCCGAAGCGAACGACAGTTGGTCCGAGAAAGCCGGCGACATTCTTGAGGCAGCCAAGCAGACCGAAGGTTGGGCCTTGGTGCTTCAAGGGGGCACGGGCCGGCTTGCCGAGGAGTTGATGCGGCGAACCCGGCTCCGCATCGTCGTGCGGGAAGCGGATCCCGCGAAAATTCACGCTCTGCGGACGCGTTGGACGGCGATGGACCTCTATGGGACGCGCGTCTCCATCCTCCCCTCCGACGGCATCGAATCGCTTCCGCCCTACTTCGCTTCGCTCATCGTCAGCGAAGGCGGCCGTTGGAGCACCTTGGCTTCGGACAAAGTCGCCAAGGCGTACGACTGCCTACGGCCCCACGGCGGCGTGGCGGTCATGCCGGGCGACGCCGCCGACATGGCTCGCGTCGGCCAGGCCAAGCTGGCGAATGCTCAGTTGGAAGCGAAGGGGGAATTCGTGTTCGTTCGCCGGGTTGGAGCGTTGCCCGGCTCGGGGAACTGGACCCACGAACACGCCGACGCCGCCAACTCGCGTGTTTCCAAAGATCGCCTGGTGAAGGCGCCGATGGGACTGCTCTGGTTCGGCGGTCCAACCAACGACGGCATTCTGCCTCGTCACGGCCATGGCCCGCAACCGCATGCGATCGATGGCCGCATCATCATCGAAGGCGTCGATCTCATCCGCGCCCTCGATATGTACACGGGCCGGCAGTTGTGGGAAACGTCCCTTCCGGGCGTCGGCTCGTTCTACAACAACCTTTCGCATCAACCGGGCGCCAACGCTTCCGGCAGCAACTTCGTCAGCATGTCGGACGGCATCTATGTCGCCTATCGCGATCGATGCGTCGTTTTGGACCCGGCCGATGGCCGCATCCTGCGCGAGTTTCCGGTGCCGAAATTGCCGGACGTCAATCCGCTTGCTCCGTGGGGCTACATCGACGTGCAGGGGGACCTGCTGCTGGGCGGAGCCGAGCCGCTCTTCGACCCGAAATCGCTGCCGCCGAAAGAGCAGGGGAACGGCAACGACGACGAACCCGGGACCGTGAAATCGAAATCGCTCGACAAGCTCCTCAAGGCGATCAAAGGCACGAACGACAATCTGTCGGCAAGCCGCCATCTGTTTGCTCTGGATCGTCACACGGGCAAGTTAGTCTGGTCCACGAAGGCGAATCTGGGCTTCCGCCATAACGGCATTTGCATCGGCGGCGGCAGAGTCTTCGCCATCGATCGCCTCTCCGGGGACCAGGTCAAGAGGTTGAAAGCGAAGAGGGAAGAACCCGTACATCTGCCTCGGCTCGTCGCTCTCGATCTTGCTACTGGACGCGAGCTGTGGAGCGACACGGAGAACATCTTCGGCACCTGGCTGAGTTGGTCCGACAAGCACGACATCTTGATCGAAGCAGGCCGTGTGGCGCGGGACTCGCTCCTCGACGAGCCGAAGGGGATGCGGGCCTACAGCGCCAAAGATGGCACGGTCCTCTGGCATCAGCCGACCTACCTCGGGCCCTCCATGATCCTTGGCGACGAGGTCCTGCAAGGCCAGAGCGCCTGCGATATTCGCACCGGCAAGCAGAAGATGCGGGCCGACCCCATCACCGGCATGCCGACGCCCTGGAAATGGGAACGCAATTACGGCTGCAACACGCCGTCCGCCTCCGAAAACCTGATGCTCTTCCGCTCCGGCGCCGCGGGTTTCTTCGACCTCTGCAACGACGGCGGCACAGGCAACTTCGGCGGGTTCCGCTCGAGCTGCACCAACAACCTCGTCGTCGCCGGCGGCATCCTCGTCGTCCCCGAATACACGCGCACTTGCACGTGCAGCTACCAGAACCAAACGTCGGTCGCGTTGATCCACATGCCGGAAAACGAAATGTGGACCTCCTTCGGCACCAAGGAGCTGAAGGGCCCCGTTCGCCGAGTGGGCCTCAATTTCGGCGGCAGCGGCGATCGACGCGCCGAGAACGGCACGCTGTGGCTCGAATATCCCAGCACCGGCGGCATCTCGCCGCTCGTTCAGGTGAAGATGAATCCGAGCACGCCCGAGCTTTATCGCCGCCACGCATCGTTCGTCGAAGGGCCACTGGCCTGGGTCGCGTCATCGGGGGCGAAGGGTTTGTCCGAAGCCACGCTCACCCTGGGCAAGAAGAACAAGTCCGCGAGCTACACGGTCCGCCTCGTGTTCGCCGAGCCGGAAAACCTCGAACCTGGCCAACGCGTCTTCGACGTCGAAATCCAGGGGCAAAAGGTGCTCAAGGGATTCGACATCGTCCGCGAAGCGGGCGGCTCAAGGCGATCCGTCGTTAAGGAATTCTTCGGCTTCGTCGCCGAGGATTCGCTGACGGTGCGGCTCCTCCCCGCCACCGGCTCCACGCGGCCCACTATTCTTAGCGGCATGGAAGTCATCGCGGAAGAGAAGTAGGCGACCTATGTAGCCCTCTCGCTCCGCGAGAGGTAAGCGGATGCATGCCACGCCGTTGCAAGCTTCGCTGCCGCTTACCTCTCGCGGAGCGAGAGGGCTACATAGGTCGCCTACGGCTCCCCGCTAAACGAAGTTGGACGATCCATGCAAGTCGTCGTCGAATATCTCGCCCAGATCAAACGTGCCGCGGGAACGCCGCGCGAGATGGTCGAACTTCCGTCCGCTTCCACGCTGGGACAACTGCTCGCGATGCTCGGCGATCGTCACGACGCCGCGTTTCGCGACATGCTGCTGGATAGCCAAGGAAAGCCGCGGCGCATGTTGCTGTTCTTCGTGGCTGAGCAGAGCGTCGATGCTTCGCATACGTTAAAGGATGGCGACGTCGTTTCCATTCTCGCGCCGATGGCGGGCGGGTGATCGTTCATGCTTCCGCTCGATGATTTCGATCGTTCCCGCTACGACTGGCAACTTGCCGTCACCGGTTTCAGCGAAGAAGGACAAAGGCGGCTGAAAAACGCCAGCGTCCTCGTTTCCCGCATCGGCGGCGTCGGCGGCATGGTCGCCCTCCAGCTCGCTGCCGCAGGCGTCGGCCGTCTCGTGCTTGCTCACGGCGGCAACCTCCGCACCGACGATCTCAACCGCCAAATTCTGATGAGCGACGCCGGGATCGGATGCTCGCGCGTCGAGCAAGCGGCCGCCCGACTTCGAGCGATCAATCCGAACGTCGTCGTCGAAACGGCCGCGGAAAACATGAGCGCTGCGAACGCGCCGCGTCTCGTCGCCACCGTAGATGCCGTTGCCAGTTGTGCTCCGCGGTTCGAGGAACGGCTCGCGATGAACGCGGCTGCGGTCGTCCAGGGAAAACCAATGGTTGATGCCGCTATGTACGACATGGATTTGCAGTTGCTCATCGTCCGCCCCGGCCGCACGGCGTGCCTCGCGTGCCTTTTTCCCGAACCGCCGGGCGCGTGGAAACGCAAGTTCCCCGTCTTCGGCGCCGTCGCGGCAACCGTCGGCTGCATGGCTGCCATGGAGCTTATCAAGATCCTCGCCGGATTCGGCGAACCGCTCGAAAACCAGATGCTCGTCGGCGACATGACGAACCTGGGATTCCGCAAGGTACGCATTCGCAGACGGCCCCACTGCTCGGTTTGCCAGTCCTCTCCCCCCTCCCTCCGGCAGGATGAGGTGAGGTAGTTTCCGCACTAACCGAAGCGTAAGTAAGCGAGGTCGAAGTCTTCCCTCGCTTACTTACGCTTCGGGTTGGTGCAAGATCCTCTTTCCCAACCCTCTGCCGGATGGAGAGGGAAAATGCCTTCTTCGCCCTCCTAACCGGCAAACTCCTCCTCGACAATTCGTTCGGATTCGTCGCCAATCCCTTTTCCGACAACGATTTTCCTCGAAACGGGAAATCGGCGAACCTCGCCGTTACAATGGAGGTGACTTCGAGGTGGCGATGGAACACGATCCGCGATATTTGGCCGGCATCGTGCTTTTCAATCGCGGCGATTTCTTCGAGGCCCACGAGGTGTGGGAGTCGCTGTGGATGGACACGCACGGCCCCGAGAAGCCGTTCGTGCAGGGACTGATTCAGGCCGCGGTCGGTTTGTGCCACTTCTGCAACGGAAACTTGAACGGAGCCGCCAAGCTCTACCGCTCCAGCCGCGACTACATGGCCCGCTTCGGCCCGCGCTACTGGGATGTGGATGTGGATGCGTTTTGGCGGCAGATGGAAGCGTGCTTCGCCCCCGTGCTCGCGGAACCGCCGGACCGCAGCCGCACGATCGACGAAGCCCTGATCCCCGAACTCCACCCCGATCCGGCGCCCCAACATTGGCCTGACCCGGCGGATTTTCTGCATGAGGACGAGTGAAGGCATGACCCCGGACCAACCGCCCCTGGCCGAATTTCGCGGGATGGCCCGGCTGTTTCCCCTGCCCAATCTGGTGTTCTTCCCCCAGGCCGTCCAACCCTTGCACATCTTCGAACCGCGCTACCGCGAAATGACCGCGGACGCACTCGCTGGCGACCAGTACATCGCCCTTGTCCTTCCCAAGTCAGGCTGGGAAAAATCTTACGCCGGCAAACCCGCACTGCATCAGATCGCCTGTCTGGGCCAAATCACCGCCCACCAGAAACTGCCGGATGGACGTTATAACCTTTTGCTCAAAGGCATTTCCCGCATTCGCATCGAAGAGGAAGTGAGCGAAGGCAAGCTCTATCGCACCGCGAGAGCCGAAGCAATCGACGAAGTGCCCCTCGGCGACAAAACGAAAGACAAAGCCTGGCGACGTCGGCTGGGCCGCGAAGTGCCGACGTGGTTCCCTGGACAGGACCAGGTGATCCAGGAATTCCGCAAGCTCTTCCGCAGCAGCCTCTCGCTGGGGACGCTCTGCGACATCATGGCATTCGCCCTGCCGCTCGAAGCGGAGTTCAAGCAGGCGTTGCTGGAAGAAGTGCAAGTCGACCGCCGTCTGTGCCGGCTTGTGAAGCAACTCGAAATCATGCACTGCCCCCCTTCGCAACGGACTTTTCCCCCGGGTTTCAGCAGCAACTGAGTCTGGCTCCCCTCTCCCTCCTTTGGGGAGGGGAGAGAGCGGTGCATAATCTTGTTGTCGTCTGCCAAGGATCCAGACCGCAGGCGCGGTGATCCCCACCGTGCGCTGCGCTTACGGTCGGGCTTGGCGGACAATAACGAACTGCTGCACCGCTCTCTCCCCTCACCCCCAGCCCCTCTCCGCAAAGGGGAGAGGGGAGCCGGAATTGAATACAATCGACGGCATCGCCCCCGCTCCGTGCGAAATCCAAAAACCTAAAACCAAAAACCTCTCCATGCCAACGCACATCACTTCGCCCGTTCGTATCGAGGCGGCGGGGAACAAGCCGAAGATCATCGACGAATACATCGGCCGAGCGAATTCGCGCCATGAAGCCGCCAGCATCGCGCATATGCGAAGCCCCGGCGGCTGGGTGGAACCAGGGCAACGGCCCGAGTTCGAGGAGTTCACGATCGTCCTGCAAGGAATGCTCAAGGTGGAATTCGAAGGGGGCAGCCTCGAAATACGCGAGGGCCAAGCCGTGATCGCCCACTACGGCGAATGGGTCCGCTACAGCACTCCGGAACCCAACGGCGCCGAGTACATCGCCGTCTGCATGCCCGCATTTTCGCCGCAAATCGTCCATCGCGATGAAGCGAGCGAGCAGCCGACGTGAGCCGTTTGAGTTTGACGCATTGCTGGACGTGAAGTTCGAAACGACGCCCAAAGCCCCAGGGTAAGCGCAGCGCACCCTGGGGATCCAGACCGCAGATGCAATGATCCCCACGGCGCGCTGCGCTTAACGTGGGGCTTGAGGATAAATACCAACGTCAGCACCGCTGGGCCCCTCACCCCCGGCCCCTCTCCCCAAAAGGGGAGACGCGAGCGGGTGCGGCTTATTTTTTCGACGCGTTCGGGTGGTCGCCGTCGAAAAGCACCACGGCGTTCGGCGGGCAGGGGTCGGTGCAGCGGATCTTCTTGCAGGTCTTCACCGGCGTCACCTCGACGACCTTTTCGACGATGCACTTCGTGATCGGAATCTCGGTGACGATTTCCTTTTTCACAAGCTGGATACGATCGTAGGGGCCTTTGCAGCCAGGGCAGCCATCTTTGCCGCAACCGCACGGCAAGCCGGATTTGCCGCTCGTGTGGATGCAGAAGGGGTCGTCCTTGCAGGAGTAGACCCACTTCGAGACTTTTTTGACGTCGGATACCACCTTGCAGACGTCGCGGATTACTTCCTTGTATTCGGTGCATTCGACGATCTTGTAGCCCGGTTCGCACCAGTGCTTGTGATTTTGAGCTGCGGCCTGGGAGAAGGTCAGGACGCCGGCCGCGAGGAGGAACAGGGGGAAGAAGCGGTTTCGCATGATCGAATCCTTCGAGCAAGTTCATCGGACGCTGCGGGAGCAGCGGCGCCCGCAGCGAGACATTCGGTCGCACACCACTCTTTCGGAAGCTGCTCCCAGGGCGCATGCGTGGAGAAATCGGGACGTGGCGCGTTTTATCGCAGACGGAGCGACGATCTGCCTACTTGGTCCGAACATCCCGCATCGACGGCATTTCCGGCCACGCAAGTGGGAGGGGTGGTATTGGCCTGGTCCGAAACGCATCGCCTGACGAACAATCGCTTCGCTCCGATGCGGCAGGTTGTGCGGGGGTGGCGCTACGCGAAGATTGGGGGCGGTGGACGAATGGCGACGGGATCGAAATCGCGCCATGCTGAAGCGGGGGCGGAACCTGGATAAGCTGCGAAGAGCGTAAATTCCGGCTCAAGTTTTGGCGCAGATTTGCCGACACGCCTTTGTTATCACCGTTTTCCTTGACGGATTCTCTTTTCCCCCGAGGAGGCGCATGATGCGATCCTTTGCCCCCGCCGCGTTGTTTTCGGCCCTCACGTTGGCCGTCTTCGGCTCCGGCCCCCTGGCCGCCGACGAGACGCCGGCCTGCCCGCAACCCATCCCGAGCCTCGGCTCGTGGCTCTGCCTCTTCGGTAGCCCCGTCCTCCCCAGCAAGAACGCTCCCGACGCGACCGGCCGTGCGGCCGCCACCGCTCGCAGCGGCGAGGAAGAATCGGAAGAGGGCATCGAACAGATGCTCGCCCAAGACCTCATGGGCATGTGGGGCCGACTTTGGTCCGCAGGCGAATACCGCCAGGCTGCCGACGTCGCCAAGCAAGCGAGTCGGCTGGCTCCGAAGAATACCGATGCGAAACATGCGATGTCGGTGACGAGCGTGCTCAAGGCGCTGCAAGCCAACACCGCCGCGGAGAAGGCTCCCGCCTGCTGCAGCGACGAACCGGCTGCCGTCCCGTCCAAGGGAAAGCTCCAGGTTTCCGTCGGCCTGTTCCCATTTACCATCGAAGTGAAGGCCTCCACGAACGCGGCCGGCATCAAAGCCGCATGCGAAGCGATTGCCGGCTCGGGCTGCTGCACCAAGTCGGTTGCCGCCGCCAAGTCGTGCTGTGCGGAGAACAAATGCTGCGGTTCGTGCAAAGCGTGCGCGAAGTCCGGCTGCACGGAAAAGGGTTGTGCCAAGGCCTGCCCCTGCTGCAACGAGAAGACGCCGAAAGACTGCGCCTGCCCGCGTGAAAGCAAGGATGCTCTGAAGACGACCGCCGTCCGAGGCGCATGCTGCGAAGGTGGAGCATGCCCCGCGACTGCGGTCCGGCCTGCCCTGATCCGCCCCATCGGCGAGCTCAAGATCGAAATCCCGCCGATGCCGCAGGTGGTGGTTGGCCCGATGCCGCGCGTGTTCCAGCATGCGGTTCCCCCTCAAGCGGGCGCCGTCAACCAGTTGACGTTCGTGGTCGCGCCCCCGATGCCGATGCCGCCGGTGCACATGACCCAGACCGGGGACCACACGCATATCGTGGGAGCCAACTTCGATGCGTTTTGCCGGAAGGCGACGATGCTGCCCGGTTGTCCCTGCGTGATGATGGAAGGGAACGTGCAGATGACCACGAAGCGGAACGGCCAACCGATCCGCATCGAGGGACAACGCATCATCGTGAACGTGACTGATGGAACGTTCACCGCCGAGAGCGATGCGAACGGGGTAGTCGGTCAAACCGGCTTCCTGCGTCGCATGCCGATGGGCCCCGTTGCGACTCCGGTCGTTCCCGTGATGGGCGTCAGCCATTCGTCCCCCATCCGCCAGGCCGTGTGGATTCAGCGCGTCGAAGAAATGTCGACCTCGAACGCTCGGAGCGAAGCCCCGCGTCCGACCAGCGTGCCCACCGCCGAGGGCCGTGCCGCCGCAGACAAGCAACTGAGTCGTTACGAGCTGCTGGCTCCCGCTCAGGGCGACTGACGTCATCGCCAGGAAACGCTAAGGCGAGCGGCGCCTGCATTTCTCCCCTCTCCCTCCGGGAGAGGGTTGGGGTGAGGGTGCCTTTTTCTCGCGTAACGCCACGTCGCATGCCCT
>JAIEPT010000054.1 GCA_019748295.1 Gemmataceae bacterium
CGGGGGTGAGGGCGTGCGACGTGGCGTTACGCGAGAAAAGGCGCCCTCACCCCAATCCTCTCCCGGAGGGAGAGGGGAGAAATGCAGGCGCCGCTCGCCGAATAGCCCTTTCGGCGTCAGCAATCCGGTGGTATTTTCCAACACTTCTGACGCTCACGGGTTGAACGAACCTTCGCCGCACCGAGCTGTTGTTGCCATGTCCCGAAAATCGAAAGCCACGCCCCAGGCGCCGCTGAAGCCCGTCGCGGGCGCGGCAATCCCGATTCTGCGGCGATTCGTGCCCTGGCGTTGGTTGGCGATCGGTGTCATCGCGGTAGCCGGCGTCGCGGCCTATTACGCATGGAGCGAAGTTGCCGCCGACCGGCAGTTTCGGCGCATCAACATCGCTCTTGACCGCTACGACTACGATGCGGCCGCGGATTTGATCGCCGACTATCTGCAACGTCGCCCCGCGGATCCCACTGCCCTCCTGCTGGCGGCGCAAACCGCCCGACGACGCGGCGATTTCGAGTTGGCCGAGAAGCACCTGCGAGCCGCATTCCGCGCCGAAGCCATGCCCGAGGCTGTTGACGGCGAGAACGCCTTGCTTCGCGTCCACCGAGGCGATCTAACGCAGGTTGATCCGCTCATCCACTTGTGCGAATCCGCAGCGGGAGAACCTCAAGCGACGTTGGCGTTGGAGGCGATCTTCGAAGGATCCATTCGCGCGGTGCGCCCCTCCCGGGCCAAATGGGCGATCGATCGCTGGGCCGCTCTTTCCACGAGTCCTTTCGACGAGGCCATGGGAAAGACGTGGCTCGGCAGACTCCATGAGTTCGCGAGCGATATGCCGTCCGCAATCGCGGAACTGCGCAACGCCGTCCGCTTGGCCCCGGACCTCCGCGTCGCTCGCATCAAGCTTGCCGAGATGCTCGTCAACGAAAGCCCTGCCGAAGCGACTGAACACATCGATTGGCTGCTGCAACAACGGCCTAACGACTCGGCTGCGCTCTTGCTGCTCGCTCGCAAGCTGCGTGCGGTCGGCGACCCTGGCAAAGCGGCGGAAACCTTGGATCGTATCCTGAAATCGGACAGCGATAATGCCGTGGCGCTCGTCGAACGCGGGCGTTCTTCTTTGGAACTGCATCAAATGGGCGATGCCGAACGTTTCCTGCGGCGAGCTTACGCATTGGCGCCGGATCGACGTTTCGTCCGGCTGGCCCTTGCGGATTGCCTCCGCGAAGCGGGAAAACCCGCGGAGGCGGAGGAACACCGCAAAGCCGTGCAAGCGATCGACGAGCGACTGGAACGAAAACTGAAGGAATTGGGCCAGGGCAAATCGTCTCCTTAAATTCATCCCTGAGACCAACATGGCTTCCGAATCGCAAGGCGGGCGAAACAACCAGCGAAGCCGATTCGTTTTGCTTGGGCTTGTGGTCGCCGCATCAATCGGAGTCGGCGTTTGGATGATGTCGCGGCCCGCCTCGACTCCGAAGCTGCCCGACCTACCGGTTGCGAAAGATGATGCGGAATCCTCGGTTGCCGGTTCGCCTTGGTTTCGGGACATGACAAAGGCATCGGGCGTCGATTTCGTTTATCGCAACGGCGAAGAAGCGGATCGCTTCACCATTCTCGAATCCCTTGGCGGCGGCGTCGCCATGATCGACTTCGACGGCGACGGCCTTCTCGACCTGTTCTTTCCGGGCGGCGGTTATTTCGAGGGCAACTCCGCTCGCGGGCATCCGTGCCGGCTCTTCAAGAACCTCGGCGGTTGGAAGTTTCGAGACGTCACGACGGAAGCCGGCCTAGGCGACATCGACTTCTACTCCCACGGCTGCGCCGTGGCCGACTACGATTGCGACGGCTGGCCGGACCTCGTCGTGACCGGCTACAAGCGACTCGCGCTTTTCCGCAACGAACCTGGGCCGCAAGGACGGCGATTCGTCGATGCGACGGCCAAAGCCGGGCTCAACGATCGCCTCTGGAGCAGCAGTGCGGCCTTCGGCGATTTCACCGGCTCCGGGTTCCCCGATTTGTATGTCTGCCACTATGTCGATTGGTCGTTCGACAACGACCCCAATTGCAAGAAGCCGGATACGGCCCAGGAACGAGACGTCTGTCCGCCGCAGAAATTCAAACCCCTGCCGCATGTCCTCTATCGGAATCAAAAGGACGGCACGTTTCGGGTCGCCGACCAGCCGCTTCGGAACGATGGGTCCGGAATGGGTGTGGTGGTCGCCGACTTCCAAGGAAACGGCAAGCCAGGCATCTATGTCGCCAACGACGGAACGAATAATCATTTCTACGTCCATGCCGGCAACCAGCTCGAAGAGCGCGGCCTTTCGTCGGGAGTGGCCGTCGACGATCAACTGATGATGAACGGCAGCATGGGAGTGGACGCGGCCGATTACGACGGCAGCGGGAGGGCATCCATCTTCGTCACGAATTTCCAGGGCGAGGTGCATGCCCTTTATCAAAACCTCGGCACGGATCGCTTCTCGTATCAGTCGTATGCCGCGGGCCTCGGCGCCCTGGGCCGATCGCATGTCGGATTCGGCGCCCACTTCGTCGACGTCGATAACGACGGCTGGGAAGACCTCGTGATCGCGAACGGCCATGTGCTTCGCAAGCCGCGCGGCAGCACAGTCAAGCAGAAGCCGCAATTCTTGCGAAACGTCGAGTTTCGAGAGCGCCGCCGCTTTCAAGATGTAAGTTCGCGTGGCGGCCCGGCGTTTGGAACTCCAGTTGTTGGACGCGGCCTTGCCATTGGCGATCTGGACAATGACGGCTGGCCGGACGTCGTGATGTCGAACACGAACTCGCCCTGCGCCCTGCTCCGCAATATCGCGGGAAAAACCTCGAAGTCCCGCTGGATCGGCGTCACCCTCGCCGGAAAAAACAATCGCGACGTTACAGGTTCGACGGTCTGGTTGGAGCAAGACGGCAAACGCCTGACGCGGTTTTCGAAAGGGGGCGGAAGCTATCTCTCCGCAAGCGATCGCCGCATCCTGTTCGGCCTGGGCGAATCGAAGGCTCCCGGCACATTGACGGTCCGCTGGTCCTGGGGGAAGGAACAGCAATGGAAAGGATTGGACGCGAATCAGTATTGGATGCTGCACGAAGGCGAGGCGGAGGCCCGTCCCATGAAGTAGCCCCGATCATCCCTTGGAAGCCGACGCCCAGCGCAACCCAATTGTTGAGAATCGTTCCCGCCGCCCCTGGCTGGCTGCGGACATGAACGACGTTATGCACCGGCAGTCCGGTTCCGATCGAAATCTCCGCTCGGTTCGGATCGATCTCCAGATCGCGGTCGAGACGGAAATCGTCGACGGCAGGCATCTTCTTTTCCAATTCATCAACACGGCCCCTGATCGAAACAGCAAGAGGAGCATGACGACGTTCGTCAGTTGACCCTCTCTCTCGAAACGGGAAAGAGACGGATCATGCTTGCAATGCGTTCACCCATCCCCGATGCTTCACCCCGTCTAACACCCTACTCATGGCGACCGAACCGCGCGAACCTTGTCCTATCTCGGTGGCTCTGGATTCACTACCGGATCGCGTGAACCATGCCGGATCATCCGTTCAACTTCATTGCCGTTCTACGCACGCTCGAAGCCCACGTTCTTCTGGGCGAAGCGCTCTTCTTCCCGGAAGTCCTCGGATTGGGGCAGAGCCCAGGCCCCTTGACGCAACATCTGTCCGGCTTCGTGGAAACGATCCTCAAGCAAGAAGGGGCCGACGCCTGGTCTCTTCGGCGCGGATGCATTCATGCGGAGGCGGACGCGATTCGTCTCACGCTGGATCCGCCGCACCGTTCGCAGATGTGGCGCAACCCGATCGATCTTCGCCTGCATGTCGTCCGCTGGGAGCAGTCGAACGCTTTCGTGGCATACATCCCGGCACTCGACGTCGAAGTCCTCGCCGAGTCTGCCGAATCGCTTGCTGAGCGTCTGCCCATCGAGGCGAAAGTCGCCCTCATGCGGAATCAGCAACTCAAGCTGAAGCGCCTGACCGCACTTGCTCGAGCGCAAAACCTGACGATATCCGTCGTGCCGATCGAAATCGATCAACCCACGCCCAAAGCCGCCGCGATCGCGGAGCGCGAAGCACAGGAACGGGGAAAGTCCGTGTTCGAGGAGGCGGCCACCAACCTGATGCACATCGCGTCGGCATCCGCTTTCGAGATCGAAGAACCCCTTCGCCTTCTCGCCGAGACGCTATCGGCCGTGCAACCGCGCAGCGTGCTCTTGATCGGCCCTTCCGGTGTCGGCAAGACCGCGATCCTGCACGAACTGGTCCGGCGTCGCCATGAGTTCGACGTCGGCGGCCGGCCCTTTTGGACCACCAGCGGCTCACGCCTGGTGGCGGGGCAAAGCGGGTTCGGCATGTGGCAGCAACGTGCTTCCCGACTCATCAACGAAGCGAAACGGACGCGTGCCATCGTTCATCTCGGCAACCTCATGGAAGTGCTGGAGGTCGGCAAGAGCGAGTATCAGGAACAGGGACTCGCCACCTTCCTTCGCCCCTGGATCGCGCGAGGCGACTTGCTCGTCGTGGCCGAATGTCTGCCCGAACATTTGCCGTTGATCGAACGACAGGATCCGCAATTGCTGCGCTCGTTCTTTTCGCTTCGCGTGGAGGAGCCGACGGGAGATCGGCTCGGCACGATCCTCGGCAAATTCGCCCAATCCCAAGGACGCGCGCCGCTTTCGCGTGAAGGGCTCGACGAAACGCTCCGGCTGCACAACCGCTACGCGACCTACTCGGCCAACCCGGGCCGTCCCATTCGCTTTTTGCGTCACTTGATCGCGGATGCGAAGTCGAATGCTCCGATCGGCCGCCCGACGATTACGGCCGCTTTTTCGCAAGAGACTGGCCTTCCCCTGGTATTGCTGGACGATGCGATCCCTCTCGATTGGGAAACGACGCGCGCATGGTTCGCGAGCCGCGTCATGGGGCAAGATCAGGCCGTCGATCTCGCGGTAAGCGTGCTTGCGGCCGTGAAGACGACGCTGCATCGCCCGCACCGGCCGATCGCTTCGCTGCTGTTCATCGGCCCCACCGGCGTGGGCAAGACGGAGATGGCCAAGGCGATGGCGGAGTTCCTTTTCGGCAGCCGCGATCGGCTCTGCCGATTCGACATGAGCGAGTTCGGCGACCCCCTCGCCGTTCACCGCCTCATCGGCGGCGTCGGCGGCGAGGGGTTGCTGACCGCCAAGGTTCGCGAGCAGCCGTTCTCCGTGATCCTGCTCGACGAAGTGGAAAAAGCCCATCCGCTGCTGTTCGACCTGCTGCTGCAAGTCCTCGGCGAAGGCCGCCTGACCGATGCCGCCGGTCGTCTCGCTGATTTTCGCAATGCGGTCGTCGTGATGACCTCAAACCTCGGCGCCGAAACCTACCAGCGCGGCGCCTTCGGCATCGCCGGACGCACCGACGCGGCTCGCGATGCCGCGGACCACTTCCGCGAAGCAGTGCGGAAGGCAGTGCGGCCCGAGCTTTTCAACCGCATCGACCACATCGTCCCCTTCGCGCCCCTGGGGCCGGACGCCATCCTTCGCATCGCGCGCAGGGAGCTTGATCTCGTTGCGAAGCGCGACGGCATCCGCTATCGCGGCGTCGAACTCCGCATCGACGACGATGTCGCCGCGTGGCTTGCTCAACGCGGCTATGACGCCCGCTTCGGCGCTCGCCCGCTCAAGCGTTCGATCGAGCATGACCTGCTCGTCCCCCTCGCGGATCAACTCAATGGCTACGCCGCCGAAACGCCGCTCCGCGCCGTTGCGACATTGAGTTCGGCCGGCCTTACCGTCGAGGTGCGGGCTCGTGCCGGAGACGCCGCCGCGGAATCGGGCGCGGCGATGCGAATGGCCGAACGCTGCGTGGCGCTTCGACGCGAGTTGCAAGCCTTGACCGCATGCGGCGACGTAATGGAGTTCACCAACGAGACGTATCGACTGAAACGGAAACGCGACGCCCAATTGGATCCCCACGATTCACGCATCCTCGAGAATCAGCGGCTGCTGAACGAGGTGAACACGCAACTTGAACACGCCGTTCGACGAGAGGAAGGTCGGCTGCTCGCTCTCTACGAAGGAGCGGCCGATTCGCCTTCGCTGAGCGACGCCGAAATGGAATCCGCGACGCGACAATTCGAGGAACTCTTGTTGCGGATCTACCTGCGGAGATTCCGCTCCGATCGCGTCTCGCTTGCCCTCTTCTCGGAATCCCCTTCCCTGCTGTTCGCACTCGCCCAGGAATACGCCGAGATCGCGCGAAAGGAAGCGGACCGCGTTGCGGCGTGGCAGTTTTCCACCGGCCCCAAGGAGACGCTCGTCCGCGCGCTCGTCCTGCAGTCCAGCGACCTCTTCGGCGACGCCGACACCATCGCGGTTCGCGTTTGGGATCCGAAGACTTCAACCTTCCGCGACGCCGAGGCGCCCCGCACCAAGGGAGTCGTCGGGCTTGGCTTCGAGCTGCGCGGCGGGATGACGGCGCCCCTGTTCATGCCCGAAGAGGGATTGCATACGCAGGCCGGCATCAAGACGACCGAGAAAGCCCTCGTTCTCACCCACTCCGGAACCATGATCGATATGCCGCTCAACGACAGACTGGTCCGACGCGGCGCCATCGGCTCTCAAAAGCCGCGGCGTGCTCTTCTCGTGAGAAAAGCGATACTGATGCTCCAGGACGCCCTTATCGGAGAGCATCGCTCCGGCTTCGATTCCCTCCGCGAAGTCCTCGGCGAGTGCATGCGGAAAGGGCTCGCCATGGCAGTTCGGGAAGTGCTCCTCTCATGATGTTCTCCATCCCGATTTACGTCCGCCGCATCCGCGATCCGAAAGGCGCCTTCTATCGGGTTCGCCCGCTCTTTTTCCGCGCCCCGACCTTGGAGCACGAACGGCTCGAACGAGCCGTCGATCGACTCGTGGACGAGATGAGACTGGATATCCGGCTGATCGGCGAACTCCCACGACACGACGATCTTGCTGAATGGACCTTCTGCCCCTCGCTGGAAGAGCATCGCATCGACGTCGTCGTCGAACTG
The DNA here is from genome assembly GCA_019748295.1 of Gemmataceae bacterium. Taxonomy (GTDB): domain Bacteria; phylum Planctomycetota; class Planctomycetia; order Gemmatales; family Gemmataceae; genus JAIEPT01. The sequence goes on from JAIEPT010000054.1 coordinate 7,028, forward strand.
CGCAAGCGGATCGTGCGATGCCGAATGTTTTTCGTCGCTTTCGAGGCCCTTGGCCGCAAGATCGCTTTTTGTCCCAATGTGCCGGAGGCCTGGTTCGAGGTCGGGCGGGGCGAGACGATTGAAACCCGCGCCAGCGAAGCGATGACGCAGCACTTCCGCAAGCTGGAAGAGGAAGCGGAAGGGGAAGAAATTCGCCCCGAGGATTTCGCGCTCGACGGCACGGCTTGGACGACCGTGCTCGACGTTTTCGTCAACGTCCAACAGCGGCTGCCCGAGAAGGTGCGGGACTTTTCGTTCGCATCGCTCGGCGCCGACTCCGCCCCGAACGGAGCCTGGGAATTGGAACGAGTGGGACGCTGCCTGGATCGTTTCTATCCCGAGGGATTGCCGCGGGCGCTGCATCGCGATGCGGAGACGGCGGAACTCGATTCCGTGCTGCGGCAATCGGATCGCCGACCTGTGCTTCTGCTTGGCCCGCCCCAGGCAGGAAAGACCGCGCTGGTGCATGAAATGGTGTGGCGACGCGTCGCCGCCCGCCTGGATCGCCATCGCGATCATCCTCAAGTCTGGCTCCTTTCGCCGCAACGGCTCATCTCCGGCATGATGTACGTCGGCCAATGGGAAAGCCGGCTGCTGGCGATCCTTTCGCACGCCCGCAGGAATGACCACATCCTCTACTTCGACGACATGCTCGGCATGTATCATGCGGGCCGCACGTCGCAATCCTCCCTGAGCGTCGCACACGTCCTGAAGCCGTATATCGAACGCGGCGAAGTGCGGTTGCTCGTGGAGATGACGCTCGAAGCGTTTCGCGTCCTCCGCGAAAAAGATCGCGGCTTCGCCGAACTGTTCCATGTTCTCCCCGTTCGCGAACCGGACGATGCCCGCACGCTTCGCATCCTCCTCGGCTTCCTGCGCCAACTCGAAGCCCAGCATGCCACGCGGTTCGATCTTGATGTGCTTCCGACTGTCCTTGATCTCACGCGCCGCTACCTGAGGGCGCAGGCGTTTCCCGGCAAAGCCGCGTCGTTTCTGCAGCGGCTGGCAACCCGAAATCGCCGTGAACAAGTGACGCGCGACATGGCCCTCGCCTCCTTCCGCGATCAGACGGGACTCGCCCTGGGATTCCTCGATGGGCGAAAGAAGCTGGCCCGCGAAGACCTGACGGACCGGCTCAGCGAGCATGTCATCGGGCAACAGTCGGCCATCGACGCAGCCAGCGATGCCATCTGCCTGTCGAAGGCCCGCATCAACGATCCGGATCGACCGGCCGCGGTCTTTCTTTTTTTGGGCCCAACGGGCGTCGGCAAGACGGAGTGCGCCAAGGCGATCGCTCGCGTCCTTTTCGGGAACGACGAACGCCTCGTTCGCTTCGATATGAACGAATACGGCGCCCCTGGCTCCTCTGCCCGGCTCGCCGGGGACTTCGCTCAGCCCGAAGGTTTGCTTACCGCCGCGGTGAGGCGGCAGCCCTTCTGCGTGCTTTTGCTCGATGAGATCGAAAAGGCTCATCCCGAGGTTTTCGATCTGCTGCTGCAAGTGCTCGGCGAAGGACGGCTCACCGACGCGCTGGGCCGCACTGCCGACTTCACCAACGCCTTGATCGTGATGACCTCGAATCTCGGCGTGCGCGAAGCGGAGACGTCGCTCGGCCTGCGTGCCGTGCATGATTCGCAAGGCTACGTCGTCGGAAAACGGCCTGCTCGTTTGCTCCATGCCGACCCTGGACATCCGCTTTTTCTACTACGAAGAGGCTTCGTTCAAGAACCTGGCTGTGCATTACGTGCAGCGTGCGTTGGACGGCTTCACGCCGCGGGATCTGGCTCGCCGACTTCCGCCGCGGGAAGTGCGGCTCGAGCAGATCGTGCTTCAGCTTCGCACCGAAGCATCCAAGGCGGAATTTCGTCCCGCGTTCCCGACGCTCGCTGGCATCGCCGAGCCGTTGGGCGATTCAGGCTTTCGGCGGCAGTTCGGCAAACCTTACGAACGAGAACAACAGGTCGCTGCGATTGCCGGGCGCTGGCGGAATGATCGGCCCAACCTGCTGCTGGTGGGCGAACCTGGATCGGGCAAAACGACGATCCTGGCGGAAGCCGCGCGTTTGCTCGAGCGAACCGGGGAAGACGCCAAACGATCGAATCGCTCGTGATCAACCGCTCTCGCGCTATTTGCTCGAAAGCGATCCCCGCGATGCGACGCTACTCCTGGAAATGCGCGACGGCGTGATGAACATTTCTGGGGCATCTCGAAGTGACGGAGCGTGACGAATCGTCTTCCATTTGATCCAAATCCTCCTCGCTCTTGGGTGCGGTAAAGTAGCCGACGGCGGCAGAGACCACGAACGCCCCGATGAGCAGTCGGCCCAGCATGCGATCGGGGCTGTGCTTCCATTGGGCCTTCCCGCCGCGCTCGGCGAAGAAATTCGGCACGCGTCCCTGACTCAGATCGTGCACCACGCCTTCCACCTCGTTGATGCGATCGGCCAGCATCAAGGGGAGCCAATGAGCGTAGCTCGATTCGCTGTACTTGAACGCGAGTCGGCGGATCATGCCGCTGAGTGCGACCGGCGGCGAAGCCGTCCCGAACACCGCGGAGAGGTTGGGCCGTTCGTTTGAATGCAGGATCTCGACCGTAGCGGGTTGTTGAGTCGGGCGGTCCCAACTGTAGCCCGCGTGTTCGCCGTCGTTGCGGCGTTTCATCGGGTAGGTGGGATCGTTCTTCGGGTCGGCATCAACGCCCCAACCGGGAACCTGCGTGGGATCGATCTTAGGCTGCGCCATGGTAGCGGCTCCTGTTAGTTTCGCGAGGATGGGGGAATCAAAACCGTCTTGATGCAGCCATCAAGCTTGTCCGAGAAAATACGGTAGGCGTCCGACACCTCTTCCAGCGGAACGTGGTGCGTGATCAGTGCCTTTGGATTCAGCACGCCAGTCCGCACATGTTCGATGAGCCGCGGGAGCAACCGCTTCACGGAAGCCTGGTTGCCTCGAAGGGTAAGCCCCTTGCTGACGACGTTGCCGATCGGGATCAGCGTGTCGATGGGTCCATACACGCCGACGATCGAGACGATGCCGCCTTTTTTCACCGCGTTGATCGCCCAGTGCAGCGCCGTTGCGGATCCGCCCTGAAGGAGCAGCTTGCGTCCCAGCAGCGTTTGCAATGCGCTGCCCGCCGCCTCGGCGCCGACGGCATCGATGCAGACGTCGGCGCCCATCCAATCCGTGGTTCGCTTGATGAAGACGACTGGGTCTTCCAGTGAACGGAAATCGTAGGCCTCGCACGGCGCGTACTTTCGCGCGAAATCGAGGCGATAATCGACGTAGTCGATGACGATGACCCGCCGTGCCCCGAACAGCCACGCACAGCGAGCCGCCATGATTCCGATGGGGCCGGCGCCGAACACGACAACCGTATCCCCCTTGCGAATGCCCCCCATCTCGGCCGCCTGATAGCCCGTGGGCACGACGTCCGTCATCAGCACCGCATCATCGGGATGCATCCAATCCGGAATCACCGACGGCCCGACGTCCGCATACGGCACGCGAACGTATTCCGCCTGGCCCCCGTTATATCCGCCTGCCGTATGCGAATAGCCGTAGATGCCGCCGACTGCCGTGGCTTCGGGGTTCGATTCGTGGCAGTTGCCGTAAAGCTCTTGTTGGCAGAAGACGCATTTGCCGCAGGCGATGTTGAAAGGAACGAGAACCTTGTCGCCGACCTTTATTTTCTGAACCTGAGAGCCGATCTGCTCGACGACCCCCGTGAACTCATGGCCGAAGGTCATGCCCACGCGAGTATCCGGTACCGATCCGTTGTAAAGGTGCAGGTCGGAGCCGCAGATGCAGGAGCGTGTAACCCGAACGATGGCATCTTGCGGGTGAAGGATTTCGGGCAGCTGCTTGTTGTCGATGCGGACACGCTTGGGCCCGCGGTAATTCATGGCAAGCATAGCTGGGTGCTGCTTTCTGAAGGTGAGAATCGCCGTCAGGCTTAGGTGCGAAGTTCGCAACGCGCCGCCGCAGTTGCTCTCATGAGGCGGTAGTTTCCAGCAAAGCCCGTGCCCCACGCTCAGCCTTCAGCGATTCCCTACCAGTAGCGGCGCACGTGCTGCAGGGGCGAGTTCCGACTCACCGAGGGCGCGGCGAGGTCCGAGAAAAGAAGGGCTTCAACGAAGTTAGGTACTGGGTCACGCCAATATCCGCTCGACGACGCGGCCCGCAACGTCCGTCAAGCGGAAGTCCAGGCCTTGGAAGCGATAGGTCAGACGGCGGTGATCGAGGCCGAAGAGATGCAGCAATGTGGCGTGGAAGTCGTTGGCGTGAATCGGAGTTTCCGTGGGGCGCCAGCCGAGTTCGTCCGTGGCGCCGATGACCGTTCCGGCCCGTGTCCCGCCGCCGGCCAGCCGCATGCTGAATGCATGAGGATGGTGGTCGCGCCTGCCGTGGGGAGTTCCTTTCCTTGGGTAATCGCGGTGCAGCCAATTTCGGTGCCGCCGATGACGAGCGTTGTTTCAAGAGCTCGCCGGAGCGGATCGAGGCGAAGCCGGTCGTGATCGTTGAGGTCTTCGTAGCCGACGGCGAGCCCGAAAACGCGTTGGGCCAGGAGCGTGCGTTGCGGATGCCTGATCCGCTCAGGGAGAACGCGGTTCGGCAATGGCGGCGTCGAGGGCGCCGATCAGCCGCATCCGCCGAGCGGCTTCGCGGAGGAACAGCAAGCCCGCGTCGGAAGTGATGTGTCCGGCGGCGAACTCCGCAAGCAAGTCCCGCAGGCCGACGCTCCAAGTTAGCGTCCGTCGCGAAGGCGGTCGCCCAGGAAGTTGTCGAGGTCCGGCGTTTCGTGAATTTTGCGGACCGTCGTTTCGATGTCGTATTCCACGCGACGGTAATAGAGCGTCATCGTCTCTTCATCAAGCAGCACGTAGCACGCCCGCCAATCGCCGTCACGCGGTTGGCCGACGGAGCCGACGTTGATCAAAGCCTTCCGCTGATCGAGCTTGAACTGATACTCGACGTCTTCGGGCGAATGGAACTGATACAAGTCTTCGGGCAAACTTTCCGTGAAGACGCCGGGGACATGCGTGTGCCCCTGGAAGCAGTAGCGATCAACCAGAGCGAAGATGCGATCCATCTTCCGCTGGTTGTAGATGTCTTCGGGGAAGACGTATTCGTTAAGCGGATTGCGGGCAGAGCCGTGCACGAAGAGGAGATTCTCCTCCTTATGCATCCGCGGCCGCTCGGCGAGAAAGTACCAGCGCTGTTCGCGAGACTCGGGCGATTCGGATTGCGATTCGAGTTGGGATCGGGTCCAAAAGATCGCACGCTCGGCCGGGGGATTGAATCCATCGGGGTCGAACATGGCGCCCTGGTCATGGTTGCCCAGAAGGACCAGCTTGCAGTTTCGAATGAGATCAATGCATTCGCGTGGGTTGGGCCCGTAGCCGATGATGTCCCCCAGGCAATAAATCTCGGTGACTTCGTATTTGCGGATATCCTCGAGAACAGCCTGCAACGCTTCAAGGTTGCTGTGGATATCGCTGATGATGGCTTTCAAGGCTAACCTCTTCCTGCGGACAACGACGTCCGCGACCCATCCGACCCCGGGCCGGTCCGCACCGAAGGGATATGCCGGCAGCGAAAAACGGCGAGCGAGCCTGTCGTAATTTTCCTTCGCACGAAATTCATGTCAAGAGATGCTGAAGCCGAGGATGCGTTTCCACGCTTGCCCAACCGGAACAAACGCTACCAGCCGCAGAGCCCTCCTGCTCCCCTCTCCCCCTTGGGGAGAGGG
>JAIEPT010000039.1 GCA_019748295.1 Gemmataceae bacterium
AAGAGAACGCCCCGTTGAGTTTACGAACAGCTGCAGCGAATTGCTAGGGCTTTTGACAGTTCCGGGAATTGCTGGTGAAATAGGTTTCGTCGAAAAAGACGCGGAACGACCCGAGGCGGAACTCAGATTCCCCCCATTCGGAAAACTTGAGTCTTTCGCGCGAAATTTGCCCTCCGCGTGCAAACGCATGCCCTGCGGGAGTTTGCTTCGAGGGTGGGTCCGCTTGAACTAACGCCTTTGAAAGGTTAAGATTGGAAGTGCGAGGCTCGTCTTCACCGAGGTGCAGCTTCAATGATGATTCTGAGCGTTTACGTCGAGGCCCAAAAGGAGGCTGAGGCGTTCAAGTGGATCGAAAGCCAGAAAGCTGGCTATGATCTATGCGACGTCGCCCTCCGTCGTTGGGTTCGCGAGCACTGGTGGGGCTTCCTTCGCGAACGCTGGATCCAGCATTTGCAAGGCTCCGCTTATTGGATGGAACTTGATCGCGGCGATTTCGGCCTGCTCAACAACGCCTTCCTCGACAAGCAAGAACTGCTGCATCCGATCCTCAACAGCCTGAAAAACGGCCTGGAAAATCTCGACGTCATTCTGTGGGCTCAACGCGACGGTCTTCCCATGGAGGACGTCATCAACATCCTCGAAGCCCTCGACATCAACAGCCGCCGCCTCTCGCATCAGTTCGACGATTGACCGCCTCCCCCGGCTATTTCCTAGGCCTTTCATCACCCGTCAGCAAGCATCCGGAACAAATGCATCCGCCGCCATCGGCGGGGTCGGCGCCGTCCGCGCGTCCACCACAGTGCGACCTTCAACTCGCAGCAGCAGGTCCGCAAGGCGTTCCGCCTCCGTGCGGTGATGCGTGACATGCAGCACCGACACTTCCTTTCTCCGCTTCAGCGTCTCCAATACCGCAAGCATCGATTCGCGCGTCTCTTCGTCCAGGGCGCTGAGCGGTTCGTCGAGCAGCAAGATGCGCGGATGAAAGGCGAGCGCCCGGCCCAGTGCGATGCGCTGAGTTTCCCCGCCGGAGAGGCGTACGGCACGGCGATCCAGCAAGTGCGTGATATGCAGCCAACCCGCCAACTCTTGGACCCGATCGCGAATGGCCGCGGGGCGCACATTGCGGATGACGAGCGGAAACGCCAGGTTTTCCTGGACCGTCATCGTCGGGAAGAGGGCGCCGTCTTGCGGAACGTAACCGACGCCGCGCTCGGCAGGGGACAGTCGTGTGACGTCGCGGCCATCGAGCAAGATGCGGCCCGATGCAACCGGTCGGAGGCCGGCGATGGCTTCGATGACCGTCGTTTTGCCCGACCCCGTTCGGCCCATCAGCACGGCGTAGCGGCCCGGTTCGATGCGGAAGGAAACCTCGTCGAGCCGAAAGGCGCCTTGAGCGACGCTGATGCGATCGACGAGGATCATAGCAGCCCCGTCCCGCGCAATCCGAGCCAACGGGTGAGCACCAGGACGAACGTGGCCACGAAGATCATCAGCAGCGACACGGCGAGCGCGGCTTCCAGGTTGCCGATGCTGAGTTCGAGAAACACGGTTGTCGGCAGCACTTCCGTCCGCATGCGTGTGGCGCCGGAAAAGATCAGGATCGGCCCGAACTCGCCGAGCGAACGGGACCACGAAAGCGTAGCCGCAGTCAACACGCCACGTCCCGCTTGCGGCAGCACGACATACCAAAAGGCCTGGTGCCGCGAGCAACCCAAGGTCATGGCGACCTGTTCCGTCCGCGGCGAAATCTGGTCGAAGGTCACGCGCATGGTGCGGACTGAGAACGCCGCCGCCACCGCGAACTGGGCAATGATTACGCTGGGCCATTGGTAAGTGATCGGCACCACACGCTGGATCGCCTGCCCGATCGGCGTCTGAAAAAGGATGAGCAAGCTGAGGCCAAGCACCAGCGGTGGAAGGACGATCGGAATGTCGAGAATCGTGTCGAGCAGCCCTTTGCCGATGAACTTCTTCCGCGACATCAGGTAGCCGAGCGGGATGCCGACCCAGAGCGAGAGAATCGTCGTGATCGTGCAGGAGATCAGGCTGAGCAGGATGGCGAAGCGGATCTCGGGCCTTGCGATCGCTTCAAGCAAATGGCCCGGCGTCGTGTAGAAGAGGTCAGCGATGATCATCGCCACGATCAGCAGGACATAGAAGCCGCCCAGAATGGAGAGCCCGAGCCAAAAGACCCATTCGGGGGAGGGGCGAGGCGAATCGGGGCGGATCGTCTCCGCGTTCGGCTCGCTCATGGCGCGGCCTTCCAGGTGAAGCCGAGATCAAGGAATCGTTTCTTCGATTCGGCCGTCTGCAAGGTCTGGATCAGCCGGCTCACCAATTGTGGATGCCGAGTCGTCTTGCTGACGGCGATCGGCTGTTCGGGCTGCGTGCACGAACTTTCCTGGATGTCGATGGCGATCGCTTCGAGTTCCTTCTCATAAGGGGCAACGTTGCTTTGATAGCAGACGACCGCATCGAGGGCGCCCGTTCGCAGTTGATTGACCAGAAGATCGCCCGTCGGCGATTGCACCTTGATGTTTCGTGCAAGGCGAGCGACGAGCCCTGATTTCAAAAACGTCGCCTGCGTCAGCGACCCCAACGCGCATTGCTGCTCATGGCCCACGCCGAGCTTCAGTTCCGTCTTGCCTAGATCCTTCAACGATGCGACTTCGAACGGGTTCCCCTTCGGCACGGCGATGACCAATTGATTTGACGACAACACCGCGGCCGGCTCGAACAACTCCTGCACTTGCTTCATGAATTGGGTATCGCAAGCGAAATAGAGGTCGGGCCGATCGCCCGCCTTCATTTGAGCGACGAGGATGCCGCAGCCGTTGTAGACGCGCGTGATTCGGCAATGCTCGCGCTCCTCAAATTCGACCAGCGTGGGTTCGATCGCGGGTCGCAGCATGGAGCCGGCATGCAGCAGAATCTCCGGCCGTTCGGCCATCGTGTCGGCGACGGCGGAGGTCCGGAAGCCGTGCTTCTCGAATTCCACTTGCCCCTTGTCGGCGGCGGCGAGGTACTTCGCGAAGTCGAGCGCGTTCTGCGGATTCTTAGAAAAGGTTGTAACGACGACCCGAATCTGCCCGGTGGCGCCGTCCAACTCAGGCAGACGTGCGAGGGTCGCTTTGGGGAACTGTTGGGCGACGGCATCCCAAATGATGCCGACGTCCGCAGCGCCTAGGGACACCGCCTGGGCAACCTGATTGACGGTGCCGTGCATCGTCGGCTTAAGCTCCTGGATTTTGTCCCAGTGCCCGCTCTTGGTCAACGACTGCCGTGCGACTTTGCTGATGGCGGCCGCCTCAGGATTGGCGATCACCCACTTCACCCCGGGGCGAAGCACCTCGTCCCAACTCTTCGCCTTCGGAAAACCAGGGCGAGTCGCAAGCACTGCCGACATGGAGGCCAAGGGCAGGACTTCCGCCGTCACGCCTTTCTTCTTCGCATCTTCGATGTAGCTGTCGTCCGCCGGGACAAAGAGATCGCCCTGCTTGGAGAGAATCATTTGCGAGAGAATCGTCTGCGAGGGCCCATACCGCAGTTCGATCTTTTGGCCCCGTTCCCCTTCGTACTGCTTCGCAATCGGCTCCATCGGCCCACGCAGCGCTTCGGCGACATGGACGACGATCGGCGCCGATGATGGCGAGAGATCCTTCGGCGCGGTTTGCCGGATGAGGGCATACGACAAACCCCCAATGACCGCAACGGAGACGAGGAGAGCGAGAAGACCGGGGTGGATGCGACGCATGAGGCTCTCGACGGGTTCGTTCGCTTCGGCTTGCGTGGCGACGAGTTTACTAACTTGTCGTTCTTGAATCCAAACAAGTCAATAAACTTGTTTCCACGAAAACTTTCCGCTTACTTCTTGCGTTTCGGGGCGGGGATGTCTTTCGGAATCAGACGCGACGGGCCGGCTGCTTCAAGCAACGCGGGCCAGTCGGCGGTCAGCAGCAGATCCACGCCAGGGTTCAGTTCCTTCACCTGGCAGGAGCATTCGCCGCAGAGGAATTTCGTCACGTTGGCCAGTTGCGTCTTGTTCAGATCTTTCTCGTAAAGGCTGCACAACGCTCGCCCACGGCCGAAGACGGGGAACACGATCGGGCCCTTGACCTGATCGAGTCCTTCCTCCGTCCCGAGCAGAACACGGACCATCCCCTCTTCCTTGACGTCGTCGCGCTTCACGCGAATCGTCGAGAACGCAACCTTGAGGGGGATATCCGTCTTGAGTTGCGGGCCTTCGGTGCTGAGCTCGGGAAGCTTGATGGCCTTGCCGAGTTTCTGAAGCTCGGTATCCAAAATCTCCGCCGCCTTGCTGTCTTTTTCCGTGTCGCCGCACTCAAGCAGCACGAACACGGCCGAGTCCCCCTTTATGAGGCGATGGATGACGGCACGCCGTGACGGGGAATCGAGCCAGGGGCGTATCTTCTCGATGTTTGGCGCGCCGGCGTAGAAGACGGGGGCTTGATCCTCCGTGTCCGGATTGCGAATCGCCATCCAGGGAAGTTGCGGATCGCCTTGCTTCTTCCACCACGCGGCTCGCTTGGCCGACATCTTGCCGTCCACGTCGATCGTCTCGATCTTCAGATTCGCGCGGGTAGTCCCCGCATCCAGTTTGTCGAGTTGCTTGCGCAACCCATCCGGAAGCGGGCCGCGATGAAAGACGACGACGTCGTAGTGGGTCAATTCCCAGCGTTCCAAGGCGTAGCGAAATACGGGGATCGAGCAGGCGTACGCAATGCCGACGCCGACGCTGAGCAAGAGGGCGAGCGCCGCGACCAGGGCGAACAAACGGCGGAGCGAGTTGGGCTTCATGTCGGCATTGTACCCGATCGGGCCGCCGGATTTCCGGAACCCCCGTCTTCCGCTTGCGGCTGAGCGATTCGGATTGTTCAAGCGAACGCTAAGCCGCAAGCGGAAGCACGTCTAAACCGGCCATCATCGCGCCTACTTCTTCTTCGCCTCGCCGATGGAACTCGTCTTCTCCGCCGTCGGAAACTCAGGCGGAATCGCGATCGTCACCATGCCGTCGCCGGCCCACTCCGTGCCGCGGAGAAGCGTCGTGAGGAAGCCGACGCAACGCATCGAATTCGCATCATGCCCCATCGGCGTGTGGAAGACCTTGCCCTTGCCGTAGCTCACCGTCCAGATCATCGGCTCGTTGGTCTTGGTCCCCTTCGAGTAGGCTGTCGCGATGAGATGCACGTTTTCGATGGGGCCGCGCATGTTGTCGTAGAGTTCGTCGCGGGCGTGCATCCACTCTTTCGGCATGCCCTTCACGACGGGATGTGCGGCGTCGCGGAGCACCACCTGGAAGTCGCCCGTATAGCGATGCCCCGACCCCTGATCTTCGCCCGCGGGGACCACGACCGCCTTGCCTTCGTCGTCCAGCTTGAGGCGTTTGCCGTACTTGGCGTCGCGCCAGCCCATGCCGATCATCTGGTTGTATTCCTTCCATCCGCCAAAGGAGTTGTTGGCGGCGTGGACGATCACCAGGCCTACCTTCCCCTCCTTGAGCCGGGCGTCGAGGGCGTCGTTGAACTCTTTCGGCCAGCTGCCGCCGTTGTAGTTGCTGACGAGTACATCATATTTGCTGAGATCGGGCGGAAACGGCACAGTATCGAAGGGATGCGCGGGCTTCTTGTCGCCTTTCGCAATGTTGGAAGTCACGTCTACGGCAAAGCGATCCGCTTGCTTCTCGAAGGCGGCTTTCATGATCGGCGTGGTTGAGCGCCAGTCGTGATTGTTTTGTCCATCGACGATGAGAACGCGCAGTTTTTCCGCGTGGACTTGAGCGGGAGAGGCCGCGAAAAAGCCGAGCGCCCATGCGACGGCCAATGCAAATACCTTCTTCATGCGTGCACCTGCGAAATAGGGAAAGAAATCGGAATCGGGGGTGTTTGGGCGAGCGGCGCCTGCAATTCTCCCCTCTCCCTCCGGGAGAGGGGCCGGAGGTGAGGGCATGCGACGTGGCGTTACGCGAGAAAAGGCGCCCTCACCCCAGCCCTCTCCCGGTGGGAGAGGGAGGTAGACTAGCTCCTGCCGCTCGTCTTGGCAAAGACTGCCAAGGCGGGGAATTCCAACCCCCCGCAGAGTACGGTCGGAAATAACGATTCGCAATTGAAAATCGCGAGAAGTGAGTTAAGGTTTGTCCACTGGCATAAGAGGTGCGTCGCCAAATCATGAGGTTTCCGCGAACGAAGCCGGAAATCGATGGAAAAGATTTGGACATGAACGTACACTGGAGGCAGCCGTCAGGTTAGCGGATGCTCACACCGAACGTTCTCGAACTGGTTCCCTGAAAGCGAACTCGCAATGGCCGAAGTCTCTCCCCAGCGCCCTGGCCTTCTGAATGGCCTCAAGAATCTTTTTCGCGCAAAGCCCGACTGGGACAAGCCGACCGCTCATCCAGACCGCGTTTACAACTGGAGCCGTGCGATCCCCTACTGGATGATCCATGCCGCCTGCTTGGCGGTGATCTGGGTTGGGTGGAGCTGGCCGGCCGTCGCGGTATGCGTTCTCTTGTACGCACTACGCGTTTTCACGCTGACCGCCTTCTATCACCGCTATTTCTCCCACCGCAGCTTCAAGTGCGGACGCATCACTCAGTTCATCTTCGGCTTCATCGGCTGCACAGCCGTTCAGCGCGGCCCGCTCTGGTGGGCGGCCCACCATCGCTTCCATCACGCCCACTCTGATGACGAACACGATCTCCACTCGCCCCGGGAACGCGGCGTCATTTGGAGCCATATGATGTGGTTCCTGACCCCCGAATCGCATCCCACCAATGTGAAGATGATCCCCGACTTCAACCGCTATCCCGAAATTCGCTGGCTCGACAAGTTCGATCTGATCCCGCCCCTCCTCTTGGCCGTGATGACCTACGGCTTCGGCGCCCTGCTCGGATACATGAATCCCGAATCAGGCATCACCGGCCTTCAGATGCTCGTTTGGGGCTTCTTCATCTCCACCGTCGCCGTCTACCATGTGACCTACCTGGTGAACTCGGCCACGCACTTGATCGGCAGCCGCCGTTACGAGACGAAGGACGACAGCCGCAACAGCCTGATCATCGCCCTGCTCACGTTCGGCGAAGGCTGGCACAACAACCATCACTACTACCCGAACTCCACCCGCCAGGGCTTCTTCTGGTGGGAAATCGACATCTCCTACATGGTCCTCCGCACGATGGGCCTCTTCGGGCTTGTGTGGGAGCTGCGACCGGTTCCGAAGCGCCTCTTGGCTCCGAAGCCGAAGACGGTTCCCGCGACGGCAACGCCGGTTCCCATCATGGGCGACGCGCAGTCGTAAGGCCGATCTGGCAGCAGAATCATCAACGGCGCGCTTCCTTCAGGAAGCGTGCCGTTTTTTGTCAGATCCCGAGCCCAGCGAGGGTTTCGCAGGGACGCCAGAAGGGATACGGATCCCGCACCAGACCCTGGCAAGTAGCGAGTGCGTGGGTTAGTAGTGATCGCGAACCGAAGATTTCATTACGCCAACGGCGTTACAGCCCACAGCCCAGGGTTGGCGACCGCAGGGAGCTTACCCTGGGTTATCGTTCAATAATCCTAAAGTACCCCAAAGGGGTTCGAGCAACGACATGGTATCCGTTGCTTCAACCCGTTGGGGTAGGCGGCTTCACTTCTCGCGATCACCCAGGGTAGGCACCCTGCGGTCGCCAACCCTGGGCTGTGCTCTGAAACGCCTTTGGCGTAAAGAGATCTTCGGTTCGCGATCTCTAACGTTCGCACTCCCTACCTGCCACGGTTTGATGTGGGCCCCGCGCCTCCGGCTGTCCTTGCGAAACTATCGCCGAAGCTCGGGCTCCGACAGTTACCACCGGATCGAAATCCGCGGCAACGGCAGGTTGCGCGTCGCACGACGTTCGAGCCAGAACTGCAGCAGCAGGGCGATAACGGCGACCAGATGCAGTCTGAGGGCGAGCTTCTGGGCGACGCCAAGGGAGTTGCCGAGGAATAGCGCATTCAGGTAGTACGGGCCCGTCAGGAGGAGCGGCAGCAGCAGGATGCCCCCGAGAATTGCGTGTCGCCACGGCCAGACAGGCGCGACAGCAGAGACCTTCGGAAACCATCCCTTATCAATGGCGAGCAGCACCCCAGCCAGAGGCAAGGCAATGAAGACCGTGAAGACTGCGTAGAGAATATAAACCGCATCAACGTCGCTGAAAGCTAGGCCCCATAGACCTGCCCATCCAGGCCCTGAATTCAATTCCCAGGTAACGAGCCGCCACGGGAAGAACGACAGCAGAAAGATGACGGCCAACGAGATGGCTGTCACCCAACTCAGGATGTCGGGACGCACGCGCCAGATGATCGATTTGGTGAAATCGCCGGGTGGACCTACAGGCTCCGGAGCAAGATTGGCGGCCATGTCGCGAGATGCGTAGCCGGCATCGAGCGGCCGCAGCGTCGCCTCCGCGGGCAACGGCTGCGCCAGCAACGGCGGGGGCGGCGGAGCGTGCATCCCGTGACCATCCGCGAAGGTGAATACGTCCTGCGGCGGCGCGAAGGGCGCCGACGATTCTATCGTCGAAACGGGGCCCGGGATCGGCACCGTCATCGGCCCGGACGGCGCATGGAAATCAATCGGCGTCAGCGGCGGTGGAGGAGGCGGAACGACCGCCGCCGCCAGCACGGGCGGATTCAACGTCGGCGCCTGAAACATCTTGGAGCAGAGCGGGCATCGCACCGTCTGCCCCGCGTATTGGTCGGCGATGTTCAGCTTCTTCGTGCAGCCCGGACAGATCAATTCCATGGTCGGCAACTTCCTCGACGGAGTTTGCTTTCGCTTCGATTCCGGCAGGCGAACGATTTGCGCGAAACGCGCGTAGCGACATTCGCCTTGATCTCCAAAACATGGTCGCCTACGGCTCCCCGCTAAACGTACCCTTGTTCGATTACATGAACCCGTGCTGCCGCTGGTGATACGGACCATCGTAGACCTGCGTCGATTTGAATCGCTCGTGCCGGCCATCCGTCGATTGCGGCCGGACTCGTTCCGAAAGGCGGTCGAGTTCCTCGCGGGTCAGCATCGGGAACTTGCGGGCGATTTCCAAATCCTGCCGAAGCACGTCCATGTGATCGATGCCGCACACCAGGCTGGCGATCGGCTGCGCCAGCGCGAAGGTGCGTGCTTCTTGCGGCGTGCAAACCTTCTCCTGCACAAGCCGCCCTTGCCGATTCGCCCCCCCCGCCAGGCTCTTCATGCCGATGACGCCTGCTTCGCGCTTTTGCGCTTCCGGAATCACCCGGCGAGCGAAGCTGCGGTAATGCTGGTCGCACACGTTGATCGGCATCTGCACCGTGTCCCATTGATGCCGCGGCAACATGCTGAGATGAATATCGGGCGATTTGTGCCCGGTGAATCCGATGAAGCGGATCTTCCCTTCCTTCTGCGCCTTAATCGCCTCCGCCAGACCACCTCGATCGACGATCCAGTCCGGGTCGTTGTCGTAGTTGATCTCGTGGAACTGCCACAAATCGATCACGTCGGTCTGCAAACGCTTGAGGCTGTCTTCCAAATGCTGGCGAGTGCCGCGGGCATCGCGGGCGCAGTTCTTGGTCATCAGAAACACGCGCCGGCGACGATTTCCCTGAGCGAGGGCCTTCCCCATCACCTCTTCGCTCTTGCCGTCGTGATAATCCCACGCGTTGTCGAAGAAGGTGAGCCCTTCGTCGATGGCCGCATGCATGATGCGGATGGCGTCGTTCTCGTCGATCGAGCCGAGATGCCAGCCGCCGAGGCACAGCATGCTGACGTTCACGCCGGTGCGGCCCAGTCGGCGGGTGGGCACGCCAGTGCGGTTGCCGGTGTCGCCGGTCTGAGCGTCGGCGGTGCTTGCCGCGATGATGGTCCCCGCGGCGGCGGCAGTGGCGGATAAGAATTCGCGACGATCGCTAGGCGAAGGCTGGTTTTCGCGCGGCTGCATGACAAATCTCCGGTAGTGGGCGGGCTTCAGCCGAACGTCCGTCATTGTCAGTGGCTTGCCCCGCCGGATCAAGCGAAATGGCGAACGCTCCGCCAAACATCATCCGCGCGAACCGGCCCGGCAATCCGCTTGTCCTTTGGACGCCGGTTGACGACCGGAAATCCCCTTTCTAGCATGAGGGGACTGGACAGATAGCTCAGCTGGTAGAGCGAAGGACTGAAAATCCTTAGGTCCCCGGTTCAATCCCGGGTCTGTCCACTCAAGACACCTTTCGCCCCATGGACCAAGTTAAGGTCCGCCGTCCTCTCAACGATTGCACGCTCGGCTTTGAAACGTGAATACTCACCCTCGAATAGAGTCGTTTCGGGCGACCATGGACGAGACTTGCAAGCGCGAGGTACCAGCCGGCTAACGCCGGCTGCTCGCCTCAGATCAGCCGCCAGGGAGCGTCGGCGGGGGTCACGGGGCCGTGCGGGTGGGCGTCGGCGCATTGGGTGCGGATGTCGTCGATTTCCCAGAGGCGGAAGCCGCCGCGGAAGGCCGTGAGATTGTGGCCAAGGCGGGCGTTGCCGGGCAGTTTGCGGAGATACTTCGAGTTGCCGCCGCCGAGGACGACATAGTCGGCCAGAAAGGCTTCGGAAAAGAATCCGACCATTTTGCCGACCAACCGCCTCCACATCCGCTTGCCGATGCGACGCATCCCCGCCCGGCCCAGGTCGCGATAAAGCGGTTTGCCGTTGATGCCTGCGGGGATTCCCCCCAACTCGAGCGGCACGATCACGTTGTCGGCAATCAGCGTCGAGCCCAGCCCGGTTCCCAATCCCAGGAACAACATCCGGCCGCCTTCATAGCTGCCGAGCGCTTGCATCGATGCGTCGTTAAGAATGCGGACCGGCTTTTGGAATGCGGCCGCGAAATTGAAACCGACCCATCCGCCGCTCAGGTTGCCCGGTTCCGAACGCGGCCCATTGTCGCCGACAAACCCTGGGTAGCCGATCGAAAGGCACTGGTAGTCCCAGTCCTGCGTGTGATCGCGAATCGCATCGACCAGTTGCTGCGGCGTGAATCCGCGGCCCGTTTCCACTCGCCGCGGCTCATGTTCGCCGGACACCAGAAACTTCGCTTTGGACCCGCCGATGTCGATGGCGAGAACTTTCTTCGCTTCGGCATGCGGTGCTTCGGCTTGCGTTTCAATGGGGGCAGCGTCGGCCATACGAGGAGGTGCTTTCGGAGAGGTTGGGCGGTGGAGAACGCATCAAATGCGGCCGCGGGCAGCATGGTCGATTCCCATCGTATCCCGGAGCCTGGCCGAATTTCAACGTGCGCAGCGGTTCAGTGGGGAAGCTTTCGCAGTGCCGACCGCGAACCCCTTCGTTCTCCGCCGCATCATTCCCGCGCGTCGCTTCCGTCCATAACCTAATGGTCCAGACCGCGAAATCGTTGGAAAGGATCCGGTTCCATGCGTCATGTGCTCTCCGCCCTGGTGCAAAATCAGCCCGGGGTGCTCGCTCACGTGTCGGGAATGCTCGCCTCGCGCGGCTTCAACATCGACAGCCTGGCCGTAGGCGAGACCGAAAAGCCCGAATTCTCCCGCATGACCTTCGTCGTCAAAGGCGACGACCGCGTCCTCGAACAGGTCCGCAAGCAACTCGACAAAATCGTGTCCGTCGTCCGCGTGGACGATATCTCCGGCGAAAATCCCGTCGAACGCGATCTCATGCTCATCAAGGTGGGCGTGGAAGCTACGAAACGGAGCGAAGTCGCCCTCCTGGTCGAGATGTTCCGTGGCCGCGTCGTCGATATCACGCACGACACGCTGATGATCGAGATTTCAGGCCAGGAGTCGAAGGTGCAGGCATTCATCGATCTGATGCGTCCGTTCAACATCCTGGAGTTGGCCCGCACCGGCCGAATCGCCCTGGTCCGAGGCCGAGTTGAATCAGGAGAGACCCCGTGAGCAATCCGCAGCACATCTACACGTCCCGCCCGATCCGCCCGGACCTGCTCGCCACGATCGAAAAGCTGAAGCCGGGCGACAGGATCCGCATCACGCAAACGGTCCGCGTCGGCTTCCGCAGTTGGCCCGCCGCGGTGACCGGCGTCTTCCGCCACGTGGACAGCATGGCCACGGGCCTCGCCACCGATCGCGTGGCCGAAGACGACATCATCGTGCCGATCCTGCACTTCACGAAAGACAACAAAGAGATGAGCAGCGTGGCCCTCGATGAGCAGACGACGGTCGAAATCGTGAATTGATTTTGGTTGGAAGCAACTACGGCCGATTGCATTTTGCTGTCTATGAATGCGGCATCCGCCAGGTCGCATCAAGGGGATTTCGATTCATGAGCCAGTCCGTCGAGTGGATGTACCACCGCAAATCTTGAATGTCGTGCGCGAAAGCTCAGGGGTTCCTTGAGCAGCACTCGATTGCCGCCGACACCGTCGTCGATGCCAACAAGCAGAAGCAGGGGCGAGCGGAGGCGCTGCAGTTGGTCAAATCCGTAAGCCGCGTGGTCGTCGCGAAAGGGAAGAAGATCGTCTCCTTCGACATGAAGAAGGACGCCCCCGACGACGAAACCCTGCTCGCCCACGTGCTCGGCCCCACCGGCAACCTGCGAGCGCCGACGATCCGCAAGGGCAAGACCCTCTACGTGGGGTTCAGCGAGGACGCCTACCAAGAGCTTGCGAAGTAAGCCGCGATCTCCCGTCAGTGGGTGCGGCAAATGTTTCGGGCGTACGGAACCGCGAACGCTGAAAGCGTTCCCCAGCAGAGCCCAGGGTTGGCGACCATTGGGAGCCAACCCTGGGTCGCGAAGACGTTGCCGAAATGGAGCCCTGAAGGGCTCGCCAGGATGTCTCGTGCGTCCGAGAACCTTCCCTTGAGCATAACGTCCGGGTTAGCCAAGGCCGTCGCCAGGGATTTTCAATTCGGCGAAGTGAGGTTTCATGCGTTGTAACCATC
>JAIEPT010000389.1 GCA_019748295.1 Gemmataceae bacterium
AAACCGCCGGATACGATGAGTACGTCCGGTGGTGTGGGAGGACGGGGGAAGTAATTCCCCCTCCTACCCGATTGAATCTTCGCCCTTCGCTCATCGGCCGAATCTGCACAAAACCCACGTCTGCGTCCGAAAACGTGTCTGATTCTGGGGCTAGACTATCTGAACTTCGCGTCACAACCCGGTGGCCACACCGGGCAGTTTATACCTTGATTGGCCTTGGCAAGATTTTGGCATGACACCCATGACACCCATGACACCCATTCATGACGCGGTTGCGTTGGAGGCAGTGCGTAAGCGCCTTCGGATCGAACCGTGGGATCTGAAGCGATTGCGGAATGCGTTCTACAAGAAGCATCAGACCGCTGAGGAATCACTGGAGCATCTGTCGGTGGAACAGCGGGACGCTTTCCGCAGCGACGTGGCGTTTCACTCGCTGAGGCTCCATAGCCGACGCGATTCGGAAATCGATGGGGCGACCAAACTGCTCTTCCGCACGGTTGGCGGACACTTGATCGAAAGCGTCATCTTGCGCATTGCATCGGGACGAACGTCCCTCTGCGTTTCGAGTCAGGTGGGATGCGCGGTGCGTTGCCGATTTTGCGCGACGGGCCAGATGGGGACGGCCTTGGATCTGACGAGCGAACAGATCCTCGATCAGGTCGTGCAAGCGAATCACCTACTTCGCGGCGAGGGTCGATCGATTCGCAATGTCGTCTTCATGGGTATGGGCGAACCGTTGCTGAACGAATCGGCCGTCTACGCGGCACTGGACGTATTGCTGTCGCCGCAATGCTTCGACTTGTCGCCTGCCAAGGTGCTCGTTTCCACGGTCGGCATCCCGGATGCCATGGTCCGTTGCGCGGAGCGTTTTCCGCGGTTGCGGATGGCGCTCAGCCTGCACAGCGCGAGGCAAGCAGGTCGAGAAAGCCTGATCCCGCTCGCCCGACGTTATCCGCTGGAATCCCTGCGGAGGGCAATGATGCAGATGACGAACATTCAACGCCAACCTCTGATGGTGGAGTACCTGTTGCTCCAAGGATTGAACGACGGCGACCAGGACATGGCCGAGTTGATCAATTGCCTGCGTGGGATTCCAGTCCACTTCAATCTGATCCCTTACAACGCGATCGCGGCGGATGCAGGCTTGATCGGTTCCGGCGCGGAACGGCGAAGGCAGTTTGCCGATGCCCTGAGCGAAGCGGGATTCCCCGTCACCATTCGCTACTCCCTCGGAAACGACATCGCCGCCGCATGCGGCCAACTCGCCCTTCGCGAGAAGACGCCCTCATGAAGAGCGGCTTCAACGGCTTCTGAGAAATATCTTGTAGTTGGGGTCTTCGTAAACCAACTCCAATCCGGGCGATCGCACGTCATGGTTTCGCGTGACGACGACATGCGTAATGCCTTCTCGAGCTAACTCGGCAACCGTCTCCTCTTTGTTGAGCACGCCCTCCTTGTAGATGCCTTCATTCCACTCCATGCGTCGCCGCCATTCGAGGACGTCGACGTCCTTGTAAGGAATCGATTTGAAATCGACATGGATCGGGGCGCCGGCCGCAAGGCGAAAACGCTGGAAGTCGATCGGCACGATTCGCGCATCCTTGCTTCGTTCCGCCAAGGGTTTGAAATCGCTCGACAACGAACCTCGCGTACTCGCGGCAAGATTCGGCATCTTCATCGGCAAAAGAAAAACATCCCCTTGGGATCGATTGGTTCGCACGAAGTCGTAGAGCGGCAACTCCGCATCGTTGTTTCGATATCCGACTCGATTCCGCATCAGCGCGGCCCCACCAATGGCGACCAGCGTCAAGAGCGCGGCGGCCGACCATGCGGCGATCGGTCGCTGAAGTCGGGCGTGTCCTGCGAGGATCGCACGCGAAAGAATGATCGTGGTTGCGATCGGAACGAGAATCGCCGACGTCCGCCATGGGAAGAGCAAGGCCAAGGTGTCGCTGTCCGTCAGCACTTGCGCGGTCGTGAGCAACGCGGAGAAGCCGAACACGGCGGCGAGGATTGGGCATAGCTTGGAGCCACAGGTCAGCAGGATGCCGAGCAAAATCCACGCAATCTGGGCGGCGGCCACTCCGTCCAGCCAAAGGCGAGGCAAGCAGTGATGCGGAATGCGGACTCGGGCCAAGATGCGTTGCGACTCGGCGAACATCTCCGGCGACGTGGGCATGAAGAAAATCAGCGCGTCGATCAGAGTAGGCAGAACAAGCAGCAAGGAACCCGCGGAAATCGCTGCTGCCTGCTTCCAGCTGCGGACTTGGCATCGATCGATCACGTAGGCGATCGTCAGCATGCCGGCGCCAAGAAGGTACGTCGAGTGCATGATCGCGGCGCCCGCCATGAGGCAAACGGCGAGCGTCGTGCGGTCCCACAGATGCGCGGCAACCGAAGCGATCAGCAGCACGCCGAACATGGAGGGCTGAAGCATGCCGCCCAGCGCATACTGCCCCGCAACGCCGGCCTGAAAATACCAGGGATAGTCCCAACCCAGGAGTCGGTAAGACACCCAGCGAGCCAGGGCCGAATGGATGGCAACGAAGACCGCGAAAAAAACGAGGCGTAGCCGCGCGCTGTCGCGGTCTCCGGCAAGGCGCACAAAGATCGCCATCAAGCTCGCCGCATAGATGCCAAGCAAAAGGACGTGAATGCCGTAGAACGCATGTTCGCCGAGCGTGCGAACGACGATCGCGACGAAGCCGCTGAAGACCGGGGTTGGATCCGCAGTGTTGGCGAGCCAGTCATCACGAAGGCGGCCTACCCCGGCATCGGCGAGTCCGTGCAGGAAGTACTGGTTCTGATTCGAGTAGTAGAGCGGGGCCTGCGTGTAGGCGACGCCGAAGACAAGGCTCATGAAAGCAAACGAAAGTGCCGTGCGCAACGTGGGGTTCATCAGTCACCGTCATTTTGCGATGCGTGGTCTGACGATGTGATAGCGATTCGTATGAGCGATGGACCTTGGCTTGCCATCGCCAACGAAAAAGCCCCTCGGGGTGGGGTTCCCGAGGGGCATCCGTTTTCGGAAACGGCATTCGCACTTAGTCGAGCGGCAAGAACTTGTCTACCTCTCCCTCCGGGACAGGGTTGCGGTGAGGGTGTCTTTTCTCGCGTAACGCCAGGTCGCAAGCCCTCACCCCGGCCCCTCTCCCGGAGCGTGAGAGTGGTCCTCACGCTCCGCGTGAGGTCAGCGGCGATACGAAGTTCGTCCGCGGAACGTATTCTGGGTTCGGTTGTCTGTCATTGCACCGCGGCTGACCTCACGCGGAGCGTGGGACCACTCTCGCCTCTCCCGGAGGGAGAGGGAGACTATCTCCTGCCGCTCGCCTTAGTCGAGGACGGCGAGGATGTCGTCTTCCGTCATGATGAGGTATTCGTCGCCTTCGACATTGATCTCGTTGCCCGCATACGCGGAGAAGAGGACGCGGTCCCCTTCCTTCACCTGGAACTTGGCGCGTTTGCCGTCTTCGAGCAGCTTGCCGTCGCCGACGCTCAGAATTTTCCCTTGGCGGGGCTTTTCCTTGGCGGTATCGGGGAGCACGATGCCCCCGGCGGTACGGTCTTCGGCTTCGAGACGCTTGACGACAAGCTTGTCGTTCAGGGGTACGACCTTCATTGGCAGTAAGTCCTCAAGGTGGATAAAAGCTGTCAGCAATCAGCAATCAGCGCAATCAGCGGTCGGCAATCAGAAAAGACCAACTTGTTTTCTTCAAGCTGATCGCTCTCCGCTGAATGCTGAACGCTTCACTCATGCGTATCGCGATACGCCGTCAGGGCACGAAGGATGGTATACAGAAGCACGGCCGGACTGACCGGCTTGGGAAGGACACTGTAGGCCTTCACCGTGAACGCTTGCCGCAGAATTTCCTGGTTGGCGTCGGCTGTCACCAAAATACAGGGCAGGAGGGCATTGATGGTGTGGGCGATCTGCAACGTCTCCAAACCCGTGAGCCGGGGCATATGCACGTCGAACACGGCCAGATGCACCGGCTCGCCGCGAAGAATCTCGATGGCTTCTTCGCCGTTCGAAGCCAGGTACGTCCGGTAGCCTTTCGGCTCGACGATGTCGCGAAGCGCTTCGCGGTAACCCGCGTCGTCGTCCGCGATCAGCACGGAATAAGGTTCTGCGGTCATCATGCCGCTCCAAACCTCGTGGACCGTTCCGAAAAAAGAATGCTGCGTGGTCGCGGCACGGCCCTGGAGCCGATAACAAACCGACATCCGCATTGTGGAGAGAGCAAAACGAATGCCGCTGCCTGCATGCGAGCGCGCGGCCGCCGTAAGCCTCAGGCGGCAGCAGACATGGAACTAGCGAAAAAGTCAAGAGGAGAACGAATGACCACGTCAAAATGCTGCCAATCTCGCAGTTGCTGTCAAAACTGACGGCGAACGTTGTTTCCAAGCCCAGGCGAGCCTGGAGCGCAAGCGACTGGAGGCGGACCGTAAGCACGGCGCAGGGTCGCAAGGACTACAGACCGAGCGTTCCGCTTGCTCCGGTCGCTGACGCTCTCGGCTCGCCTTGCCAGCTTTGAAACAACCGCTACACGCGGTAGAGCAGCCGGCCGCAACTTTTGCAGACGACGAGGTTGCTTCGGGTGAGTTCGGTCCCCATCTGAGCCGTGACCTCAGTGTGGCATGATTGGCAGACCAATCCAACCACTGCGGCCAGCGCCTCGTGCCCTTTGCTTTGCACCGCCCGCTTATAGATCGGAGCTACCTCCGCCGGAACGGTCTTTTCAAGTTCGACGAGTTCGCCTTCGGCTTTCGTCTTCTCCGTCTTCCACATCGCCAGCTGATCGGTCTGACCCTTCTCGAACTGGACGACCTCGCCTTGCACCTTTTTGGTCCGCTCCTCAATGGCAGGAAGACCGGCGATCTGCTCTTCCAGCGTGCCCATCAGAGTCAGGGTTTCATCGTCAAGGGTGCTGATGCGCGTCTTCCCCTCGGCGATCTCCTGGGAGAGGGCGTCGTATTCCTTTTTGTTGGCGGCCCCGTCGAGTTGCTTTTCGTGTTTCGCGAGTTGAGTGGCCGTCGTTTTGACGGCCAGTTCCTTCTCGTGGATCGTCATCTTCAGTTTTTTGATCTCGTCCTGAGCCGCCTTCAATGCGGCTTCTTGAGCGGCGCCTTTGTTCTTGTGGGCTTGCAGGGCCTTGGGGGCGAAATCGAGTTTCGACTGCAGGTCATGAATATGGCTCCGCAGCCGATGCAGTTCCTTGAGCAGCGCCCCGATTTCCGCCATGGCCATCCTCCGAAGTTCCACGAAACGGGAGCCGGCGACGACATCGTCCCGAATCCCGCTTGATGGCTACCCTGACGTTATAGGGACGCCGCGTTTAGCTACGCTGGCTCAAAATCAGTCCAACCAATTCCCAACTGACGCACTGCAGCGCGAAGTGTTCCGGTTTCAAGTCGCGACTTCCCCAATCCGGCAACACGCTGGATCGGTTCTCGGAAGGATTGTGCCGCTTGCGATGTGAACCACCGCCTTTGCGCGCCAATTCGACGCAGCCCAAAGTCGCCAACTTTCGAGCCGCTGCGCGGTAGGTCATGTCGAGACCATCAACGCTTCCGACCAAACGATTTCGCCTCTCGAATGTACGGAGATGACCGACGGCAACGTCCGACCTTGGTCGGCGTACAACTCCGCGACTGCAGCGAATGCATCTTGCGCGTTCGCGTGCGCTTCCTCGAGCGTTTCTCCCTCTGTGATCAATGCCGGCAAAACCGGAGAGGTCACAGTGAAGCCCCCCTCCGGCTGCGGCGTAAAGACCAAAGGCACGCGATACAACACGATTCATGCTCCGTAGCTAATGCCGCATTCTATCCAACGGCCGCGAAATCTACTGCTTGGGCCGTTGCGACAGCAGGTAACCGACGAGGTTGCGGAACTCTTCCTCCGGCATCTGCTCGACAACATTCGCGGGCATGGGCGACAGTTGGCTGGCGATCCGTTGGCTGACCGACGCTTTGGGAACGCGCACTTCCTTCCCCTGGGCATCGGCGACTAGGTAGATTTCGCCCTCTTCGCGAAGCTGCAAGCCCGTGACCAGCTTGCCGTCTTCGAGCACATAGGTGGTGCTGCGGAAGGCCTGATCGACGTTGCGATTCGGATCGAGCACATCTTCCAGGATTCGATCAATGCCGCGGACGCCGAGGCCGTCGAGCTGCGGTCCGATCTTTGCCCCCTGGTTGGCGATCTGGTGACAAGCCGCACAGTGCTTGGCGAACGCCTTCTGTCCCGCATCGAGGTCGAACTTCGCGCTGGCGATCGACTCACGGCGCTTCGCGATGACCGCCTGAAGATTCTGATCCGCGGGCGGAAGGCCCTTGGTGAGTTTCGCGATGCGTTCGTCCAGCTTCGCGAGCTTCGTTTGATGGATGCGTCCATCGACGCCGCGATCCTGCAACAGCCGAGGCGACGCCTTGCCGCCTTCGATGGCGCCCAGCAACCGCTCGGCACCCTTGCTGGATGAGACGAGGGCGAGAGCGATGTTCGTCTGCAAACGGGCGGGCGCCTTCTCGAACGCCTGGATCAGAACGGCTTGCGATTCGGCGGCGTCGGACGAGGCTAGGGTTTGAGCCGCCTGTTCGCGTAGCGTGATCGGAGCGGAATCTTGCAGCAACAATTCCGCGAGGACCGGTCCATGCCGCTTGAGGTCGAACGACGCCAGCGACTGGATGGCGCTCTTGCGGACAGGCTCCGAAACCTTGGGATTCTGCACGATCGTCGCCAACGTGTCCTGCGTGTCCTTCAGCTTCATGAGGCCGGCAAGCTCGACCCCCAACGCAACCTGCCGCGAGTTGCCCGCAAGCAGCTTGTTGGCGATCTCCGCTCCCCGTTCCCGTTCTGCATCACTGAGTTTGCCGCCGCGCTCCTGGGTCGCCTGCTGGAGCGTTTTGAGGACTTGGCCCTGGACATCGAGATCCTTGGCGAACTTGGTCGCAGCCCATTCGATCGCCCAAGCGCGAGCGGAGTCGTCGCCATAGCGGATCACATGATGCAGCTTCGGCTGCGATGAGCCGAATCCGTCCTTGGTTTCCTTCAGGAACGTCTGAAGATACTCCGCCGAAGCCGGGGTGCGTGTGCCCAAGGCGACATCCGCGATCACCGCTCGGTCAGCGGGCTCCTCGAGCTTGCGAGCCTTGGCCATTCCTCGCACATCGCGAATTTGGTTTCGCAGTGCCATGCGAACGACGTGCACCAGATGCGTGTCGTCCGCCTTGGAATTGCGCCGCAGAGCGATCAGGTTTTCCAGCAAAATTGCCGAAGGATGAGCCCCCGCCGCTTCTGCCGCAGCTCGCTGGATGAACGGATCCAGATCATTCATCGCCTCAGCGATCGCAGTCCTTTGGGCGCTCGTGATTTCTCTTCGTTCGCCGAGGATCTTGAGGGCATGGACGCGGACGACCAACTCCGGACGGCGCAGCGCCGCTTCGAGCGTTTCATCCTTCAGCGAACCGGTTCGCTCCAGCACCCAAAGGCCATGAGCAGTACGCGAGCCGTCCTTCTGTTCGACCGCACGCCGAACCGGCTCCGCCGTTTCCGACGCCGGCTTGGCCGACAACATATTCGCTGCTTGCATGCGCACGGTCAGGTTGCGGTTGCCCAATTCCTCGATCAGTTCCGCCGTGGTCGCCTTGGTCAGATCGCGGAACGGCTTCGGCCCGCCCTTGCCGTCTTTTCCTGTGTACACGAGCCGCCAGATACGGCCCTTTTCCCGGTCGCGGCCGGGGTGGTTCAGCGGCACTTCGTAATGGCCGATGATGCGGTTGTAAAAGTCGGCCATGTAAAGGCAGCCGTCGGGCCCGAGTTTGATGTCTACCGGGCGATACCACGGGTCGCTGCACTTCACCAGATCAGGCATCTCGATGCCCTTGGGAGACGAGCCCTTCCACTGGATGCGGTCGCGGTTGACGCGGTTCGTCATCACGTTGCCGATGTAGAGGTTGTCGCGGAACTCCTCCGGAAAGAGATCGTCGTCGTACCAGCAGCAGCCGGCGATCGCCGTGGAGCCGTGGTCGTGCGTCACCATTTCCGGGGCGAAACCAAGGCCGTCGTGCGGCTTCCCGAAGCTCGGGTAATGGGCGCCCTTAAGAAGCTGATACAAAGGCCGCGAATGGCAGTCAGCCGAATAGAGGTTGCCCATCGGATCGAACGCAATGCCGAACGGATTGACCTGCCCCCAGGTAAATTGCTCGATGCGGCTGCCGTCCGGCTTGATGCGATACGTATTGCCGGACTGCATTGCAATGGCGGTATCCCCCTGGCTCTTCACCTTCGAGGTGTTGGAGAAGCCATGGCAGCAATAGATCCAGCCGTCGAATCCCCACATGAATTCGCCGGTCATCCCGTGCGTGTCGTTGAAGCCGTAGCTCGAATAGAGGGCGGTTTTGTTCTCGCCTTTGCCGTCCTTGGTGTCGTAGCTCCAGATGTTCGGGATGCTGTAAATCAACGCCCCCGCGGGCGTCGGAAGCACACCGATCGGGATGTTGAGATTCTCGGCATACGTCGTGCTCTTGCGGGCCCGGCCGTTGGGGGCGAAGTCCTCCAGGATCCAGCACTTGTCTTTTGCTTTCTTCGGATCCGCCGCGAAAGGATATTCCGTGGACCCCGTAACCCAGAGCCGGCCCGCGGCGTCGAAGTTGATGTTGATCGGCTTGTTGATCTCGGGCTCGACCGCGACGAGTTGCATTTCGAAGCCGGGAGGCAGCGTGAACTTCGCCTTCTGCTCTTCCGGCGAAAGCGGCGGCGTGCTGGCGACATTGCGATCTTGAGCGAACGACGGCGCGACGGACGCCGCCGTGAGCAGAAGGGAGAGGAGCCCACGAAGCATAGCCATCGATTCCTAAGTTTAGCCGCCGCTCTCGGAGCGGCGCGGGGAGGATAGAGTCAGGATATCGAACGCACCAGCGCCGCTTGCGGCTTAGCGATCCGACGCCGCCGAACGCAAAGCCGCAAGCGGGGGTTCCCGGTGAGTTACTGCAACCGCTGAATGCGCACATTGCGGACCAACGTTGAAGCGTTTGAAGTCAGTGCCAAGTCGCCGGACGGAGCGGCTCCGCCTTTGTGAATCGTTTCGCCGTTCTGCCAAACTTCGACCATGCCCCTGCGAACTGCAATTTCCAGGTAGTTCCACTCCTTCGCGCCAACGGCGTTCTTTGCCGCGACATCCTTCAGGTCAAGCGTGGCGTTGGTTCCCTTAAGCACAAAGCTTGCCTTTTCCGATTGGTGCTCCAACCGCAGCACGTAGTCCTTTTCCACCTTCGTGGAAATGGTGCTTAGCGCCTTGGGCTCCGAGTCGCTCAGTTGCTCGAAGCCGATTTCCTTGACGCGCAGATTCTTGAAGTCGATTGCCGCCCCTTCGGCCTGGATGCCGATGTAGCCGCTCGCGGGCTTGAAGCCGGTCACTTCCCAAGCTTGCTTGCCGTTGCACCAGAAGGTGAGCTTGTCGCCGACGGCGAGCACGCGCCAATCGTTCCATTCGCCGGGGTCTTTCTGCAACTCAGGAACCGCAACTCCGCCTTTGGCCCCGCCCATCAGATTGCCGGCGGCTTTCTGAGCGAGGTTGATTTGATTCGCGCCCACACTCCGTCCGCTGCGGACGTAGAAGCCGCTGTTGTACCCCTTCTTGAGGGCCTTCCACTGGATGCGGACGTCGAAATCGGAGTAGGGCCACTGGGTCGCCAGATGCGGGTTGCCGCCGCCGGAAAGTTTGATCATGCCGTCGGCGACGGACCAGTTCTTGGGCGGCGCATCCGATTTGCCGGAGAAACGAAGGCCCTCGAAGTCCTTGCCGTTGAAGAGAGGGACGAAGCCGTCCTTCTTCTCCTCATCGGAAACGGGTTGGGCCTGGGCAATGGCCGCAATGATCAGCATGAACGCAAGGGAGAGGACGCGCATCGGATACTCCGTTGAGCCGCCGCTCTCGGAGCGGCGAGGAAGGGTAGTTCGCAGAGACCGAAATTTGTTGCATGGGGCCAAGTCCGCGCCGCTCCGAGAGCGGCGGCTAAACTTAGCGGGCGGCCGCTTTCGTAACCGTTTCCAACTTCACCCGCGCCCCGTTTTGGCGTTTGCTCTCGTCCGCCGCTTCCATGAAGGCGAACATCTCGATGGTCTCCTCCGCCGACACCGGAGGCGTGCCCGTACGGAAGAACTTTCCGATCTCGACGGCGAGCGGTTCATATCCGCCGAACCCGCCGGTGGGGCCGATGTAGGTCGTCGCGAAGACGAATGCGCCGTAATCCTGCTTGCCGCTCCGCGTGCCGCGGAAGGTGCCGATTCGGCCATCGTTCCACAGCCCGGTCGCTTCATCCGCATCTTTGCTGTGCGTTCGCGTGACCGACACGCAGCCGGGGCCCATCAGCGTGTAAAGCGTTTCCACGCCATGCACGCCATACCAGTACAAATCCGGGTGGTGCGGCTCCAGCGAGCATGGGCTGAAAGCGACGGCGCCGAGGATTCTGCCCACCTTCGGATCGGTCCGCATCTTGGTGATGCCAGGGCTGAATCGCAGGGCCGAGGACGAGAAAACCGGCGTCTTGTGCTCCTTCGCCAACGCGAAGATCTTGAGCGTATCCGCGAGCGATCCCGCAATCGGCTTGTCGATGAACAGCTTCTTGCCCGCTTTCAGCACCGGCGTCGCCTGAGCGAGATGCGGTCGACCGTCAACGCTTTCAAGAAGGACGACATCCACCTTGGTCAGCAATGTCTCGATGGAATCGACGATCTCGACGTTGTGCTTCTCGCGAATCTGCTTCGTGAATCCTTCGACCCGATCCTTGCTCGGCGGAATATCCGCACTCCCGCCCGGAAACGCGGCCACCACCTTGAAGCCTTCGAGTTCCTTCTGCTTCGGGTTGTTGAACGCATTGGTAAAGGCAGGGACATGCGAGGTATCGCAGCCGATGATGCCGATGCGGATCACGTCCATTCGTTCCTGAGCCTGAATGGGTAGAGCGAAGAAGGCAACGCAAGCGATCGCCCAAAACATGCGGCGCATAGGAGGGCTCCGAAGGCGAGAAGTAGATAGGCGGCGGCCATCATAACGGGCCACCCAAGCGGTCGCCACAAAAACCAAGGAGCCGCGCACGAAGTAAGCGGATTGGAACGCGTTGCAACCGCTTACTGCGTGCGCGGCTCCTTCGCACCTTGCTCCGCTTCGAGCAGGTGTCGATAATCACCTTGCCGGCTCAAGGAGTCTTCGCCATGGATGGTTTGTTTTCGCTCGGCCCTTTCGTGGATTTCGGTCCCTCGATTCTGTGTCCTGATCGACCGGTCCCGCAACTCACGCAAGTCCATGGCCAATGCTCGCCTCAGCTTCGCGCTCAAGTGAAGCTGATGTGCCCCAAGGGGCCGGGCGTCTACGGCATGCTCGATCGGCATGGCCAACTCATCTACGTCGGCAAAGCGAAGAGCTTGCGGACTCGCCTTCTCGGCTACTTTCGGACCAAGAGCCGAGACCCGAAGGCGGGGAAGATTCTTTGCCGGGCGCGGACTATCGTGTGGGAATGCTGTGCCCATGAATTTGCCGCACTGCTGCGCGAATTGGAACTCATCCGGCGCTGGCGGCCTCAATGGAACGTGCAGGGGCAACCGCTGCGGCGCAGGCAGGCTTTCATCTGCGTGGGCCGAGCGCCAGCGCCTTACGTCTTCATGTCGCCCAAGCCGAGCGGACGAGCCGATGCCGTGTTCGGCCCCGTGCCCGCTTCGATGCGAACACGCGAAGCGATCCGGCGGATCAACGATTTTTACCTGCTGCGCGATTGTCCGCAGAAGCAGGAGATGATCTTCGCGGATCAAGCCGACCTCTTCGAAGCACCGCGTTCCGCAGGTTGCCTTCGCATGGAGATGGGAGCGTGCCTTGGCCCATGCGTGGGGGCGGCGAAACGCTCCGCGTACCACGCCCAGGCCAGGACGGCGAAACGCTTTCTCGCCGGCCTTGACGACGCGCCGCTTCGCGTCCTCGGCGAGCAAATGGCGGATGCCGCGGAGAAGCAACAATTCGAGCGAGCCGCCCTTTTGCGCGACAAATACGCCACGCTCGAATGGCTTTGGCATCGGCTTGACCGCGTGCGGCAAGCACAACGCGAGATGTCGTTCGTCTACCCCGCCGCATCGGCCGAGGGAACGGTCACCTGGCATCTGATCCACGGCGCACGAGTGATCGCCAGCCTACCGGCCCCGATCGATGGCGAATCGGCCGCAACGATGATCGAACGGCTCGACGGCATCTATCGCGGTTCCACGACGACGTTGCTCGAGTGCTACGAACATGCGGACGGCATGGCCCTGACCATGGGTTGGTTCCGCAAGCACCCCGAGCAGATGCGGCGAACCTTGACGCCCGACGATGCGCGGGCGCAATGCAAAGCGATGGCTCAGAAGAAGCGGAAGCCTCGCGCCGCGTAGTTGCTTGCGGTCGCCGACTCTCTGCGTTACACATGACGAAGCTTTCCATGCACGCATTCGGGTATGCCGATCAGAGGTTATTCGAAACCTGGCGGAAACGTGGGAGGGCGAGGGGCGTGGCCTCCGCACAACTGTTGAAGGGAACTTGCATGTGACGTCATCGGCTACCCAGCCCCGTTCACGGGGCTTTTCGCGAAGCGTTTAGGCCCGTCGTTGACGGCGGGTGATGAGCGGCAAGAAAAGCATTCCGCCAGGCCCGTGAACGGGCCTCGTTACGCGATGTTTGCGCCCAAAAACACGCCGTCAACGGCGGGCCTAGACGCTTCGCGAAAGCCCGGCGAACGGGGCTGGGAAGCGGGTTACGTCCCACGCAGCTTTTCTTTGGCAGTTGTTCACAGCAGAGGCCTTGCCCTCCCAAATCTTCGCCAGGTTTCGAAATAGGTTCTAGGCGAAGGGGACTCCATGTTTTCGTTGCTTTTCTGTGCGGCCGTGGTGTGCGCCGTGCAAAGGCGCTGGTTTTCAGTGGGTGCGAATCCCACCCGGCAGCTTGGTCATTCTAGCCGG
>JAIEPT010000244.1 GCA_019748295.1 Gemmataceae bacterium
GTTGGCTCCCGATGGTCGCCAACCCTGGGCTCTGCTGGGGAACGCTTTCAGCGTTCGCGGTCCCGTCCGCCCGCCCGCCCGAAAAATCTGCCGCACCCATTCGAGGCTGGGAGACGTGACCCGCTGAAGCGGGGGACTACGAGCTTGTAGTAATCCGCTTTAGCGGGTTTGGAAGCATCGAAGTCATGATGAGGTTCGACATGAACCGCACGCTTCTCGTTTGCATCGCCTGGTTCATCGCGAATGCAGCAGGTTTCGGGCAGGAGCCAAAGGCGACCATCATTCGCGACGGGAAGGCGACGATGCCGCTGGTCGTCGGCAGCGACCGCGAAGCGGGGGAGACGTTGCGGTCCTTGGGTGGTGGACAAAAAGGAACTGGGTTTTCAATAAGGCGAGCGGCTATTTCGACGCAGACCTTTCGGATCTGCGAAGCATGGGGGCCGTGCCATGCTTCGTCGGATCCCTGGCCGGGCTCTTGAATCCATCCGCTTCCGTCGACGAAGCATGTGAAGCTTCTGAAGTATCAAACCCTCGGTCTGTGGGCATGCTTGAGCGGTGAAAGGGGAAGCTTCGCTGAGCCCGGCCAGGGACCCGCTCAAGCATGGCACGCAACCGCATAGTTTTCCCGAAAAGAGACGGTGGAGCCTGCTGCGTTGCGTTGCTGGGTTTGCGGGGCGGTCATATGATAAACGACCTCACTGAATACCGCCGGTTCGCCGCGTCCTTGTAGGAGATGAGTCCGTGCAGATCAAAGTTTCCGTTCGCCACGGGCATCTCAGCGAAGAGCATCAGCAAAACATCCGCACCAAGGCGGAAAAGATTCTTCATCTCTTCCCTCGGATCATGATGATCGAAGTGTGCGTGGACCTGCAGGACGAGACCCAGAAGGTCGTCGAATTCCTCGTGTCGGCCGAGCATAAGCACGATTTCGTCGCCACGGAGAAGGACAAGGAGCTGCACGCCGCGGTGGATCTCTGCCTGCATAAGCTGGAGCAGCAGGTGCGCAAGTACAAGGACAAGATTCAGGATCATCGCCGCACGCCCACGGCGGGGGACGCGAAACACGCCTGAGGCCATCGACCATGCGTATGACCGATTTCATCGTCCGCGACGCGATCACGCCCAACTTGTCGGTGACGACCAAGGAAGGCGTGATTCGCGAAATGGTCGGCAAGCTGAAGGCGGCCGGCTTCTTCAAGGACCAGAACGAAGAGATCGTGCAGGCGGTGCTCAAGCGGGAACGCCTGGGCTCCACCGGCATCGGCAAGGGCGTGGCGATTCCGCATGCCAAGCACACCAGCGTCGATCGCATGGTCGGCGCCATCGCCATCGCTCCCAAAGGGATCGATTTCGAGAGTGTCGACGGCGAACCGGTGCATGTGCTGGTCATGCTGATCTCCCCCGAAGGTCGGCCCCGCGACCACTTGCTTGCCCTGCAAAACGTCGCCTCCAGTCTCAAGGACGAGCGACTCGTCGATTCGCTGAAGAAAGCGACGACGACCGAAGAAATCTGGAAATTGCTTAGCGAAGAACGCGGTTGATCCATCGAGCCCCCGTCCCCTGGCGGATCCCGTCGTCATGAGCGGCCCAAAGCTAAGCCGAGCGTTCACGGTCACCAACCCGCAGGGGCTGCATATGCGCCCCCTGTCGGCGTTCGTGGAAGCGGCCGCGCGGTTTCGCAGCGATATCTTCCTGTGCCGCGGGGCCGAGCAACGGGTCAACGGCAAGAGCATCCTGAACCTCCTGGGACTTGGCGCCGAGGAGGGGACGCAGCTCATGCTCGAAGTGTGCGGCGAGGATGCCGAGCAAGCGATGGAGTCGCTCTGGGAAGTGCTGCATCGCAATTACGATGACGAGGAATCCGTTTAGAGTTCGATACGCCCAAGCCCAGGGGCGAGCGCAGCGAGTTCCTGGGGTCGGAGCGTCGGAAGCGCGATAAGAATCGGTCTGGAACCCAGGAGTTCGCTGCGCTCGCCCCTGGGCTTGGGTCGTCCCTGAACAACTCAGCGTTCGGTAACTTCGGATAGCGTCTCGAATGGAAATCAAACGCGGTATTGCCGTTTCTCCTGGGGTCGCGATCGGTCCTGCTCTTGTGCTGGACACCGAAGGCATCCGCATTCCCGAACGTTTCATCGACCGCAAGGAACGCCAGGCCGAAGTCGATCGGCTTCACGAGGCGCTCAAGGCGGCAGGGTGCGAAGCGCGCGTCAATCAAGATGCGATTTCCGCGAAGCTCGGCAAACAATACGGCGCGATCTTCGCCGCCCACGCAATGCTGATCGAAGACCCCGAGCTCATCCGCGAACTCGAAGCGACCATTCTCGAAAAGAACCACTCGGCCGCCTACGCGGTGAGCCGGGTGATGCGTCGGCATGCGAAAGCCCTCGAAAACTTGGGGAGCGCGACTTTCAGCACGCGGGCCTCGGATATTTTCGACATCGAGAAGTCGATTCTGCGCAACCTCGTGGGCGGCGCCGGCGAAGGACTTGGCACCTTGCAATCGCAGGTGATCGTCCTCGCTCATGACCTCACGCCGAGCGAAACCGCTTCGCTCGACCCCAAGATGGTCTGGGCTTTCGCCACCGAAGCGGGGGGACGGGCCAGCCACACGGCAATCATGGCGGGCGTGCTTGAAATCCCCGCCGTCGTCGGTCTCGGCCGTTTCGTCACGGACGTTTCGGGCGGCGACGAAATCATCGTCGACGGCAATCGCGGCATCGTGATTCTCAATCCCGATGAGGAAACGCTCGAACGCTACGAAAAGGCTCGTACTACCCTCGGCACCTTCGCCACCCGCCTTTCCGAACTGCGCGACAAGCCGGCCGAAACCACGGACGGCTGCCGGGTGCAACTGATGGGAAACATCGAGTTCCCCTCGGAAGCTCAGCATTGTCTCGACCGCGGGGCCGACGGCGTCGGCCTTTATCGCACCGAGTTCCTCTACCTCAACAAACAGACGGATCCGGTCGAAGAGGAACACTTCGAAGCCTACCGGGCGGTACTGCTGGCGATGGGGAATCGGCCCGTCATCATCCGCACGCTGGATTTGGGTTCCGATAAATTCATGCACCGCATGGAGCACGAGGAGCGAAATCCCGCTCTCGGCCTGCGCAGCGTGCGGCTCTGCCTGCGGAACCTCACTCTGTTCAAAACGCAACTGCGGGCCATCTTGCGGGCAAGCCACTACGGCAACGTCCGCATCATGTTCCCGATGGTCAGCACGCTGCTCGAACTTCGCCAATGCAAAATGCTGCTGGCGGAAGTAAAGGAGGATCTGGAAGAGGAACGGATTCCGTTCGCCAAGAAAATTCCGGTCGGAACGATGATCGAAGTCCCCTCGGCCGCCATCATGGCGGACGAGTTGGCTCGCGAGGTGAGCTTCTTTTCGATCGGAACCAACGACCTGATTCAGTACACGCTGGCCGCCGATCGCACGAACGAAGCCCTTGCGTCTTTGTACAGTGCGGGGGATCCGTCGGTGCTCCGATTGATCGCAAATGTGGTACAGGCTGCCCAGCGTCACCAGATTGACGTCAGCGTTTGCGGAGAAATGAGTGGCGATCCTATTTACGCGTTGCTATTATTAGGCCTAGGCCTGCGGCAGCTAAGCGTTACGCCGCAGAACATTCCGGAGATCAAGAACATCATCCGGTCGATCACTCTTGACGAAGCGAAACAGGTTGCGGAAGAAACGAAGCAGTTCGATACCGCACGCGATGTGAACAGTTACTTGCGGGAACAAACCCGCCGGATTCTCCCTGAGGTAGTGAACTGAGGCGGGAGACCAAGCGGGGACCAAGGATTCAGTCGCCTTTCGTCAGGCTCCTTGCTCCCCGGCGCCCTTGGCCATCAATCGGTCTCCAACACGGCGATTTTCGCCCCACCTCCCATTCGCATCCTCCCAGAGGGTCTGCCCCTGGCATAGGAAGCCGCTTTTTAGCCGCTTTCCGCAATGGCCCCCGGCTTACCGCCCGGGCCCAGTTCATGACGTCCGCTGCGACGCCTTCCGACGCGAACCGCCGACGCTATCGTCTGCGTTTCCGAAAAGCCGACGACCTTCGGCTGGTCAGTCATCATGACCTGATGCACTGCGTGGAGCGTCTTCTTCGCCGCGCCGAACTCCCCATCGCCCATACCCAAGGCTTCCATCCCCAGCCCAAGATGACCTTCGCCCTGTCGCTCGCCCTCGGCGTCGTCGGCTGCCGCGAAGTGCTGGAACTGGAGCTGACCGAGAACATCCCCTCTGAGGAAGTCTTTGCCCGGGTGCAGCAACATGCGCCTCCAGGGATGACGTTTCTGGACATTCGGGTCATCGAGGGAAAGTCGTCCTTGCTGGTCCGGCGCGCGTTTTACCGCGTTTTGCTCCCCTCTCCCCTTGGGGGAGAGGGGCTGGGGGTGAGGGGGCGGCCCCACGCCGAGGCTTCTTCGTTCGATAATGCCCAGACCGAAGAAATTGATGAACCGAGAACCGAGAACCGAGAAGTAGGAATTGGCGGCAGTGCATTACCTCACGGCGAGGCGCCGACCCCTCACCCCCTCCCCTCTCCCCCATGGGGAGAGGGGCGATCATCTTCGCAGATACTTGACGCCATCGGCCGCTTCCTCGCCCAGACCGAAGCCTGGGTCGTCCGCCTGCGGCCCAATCCGCGTCGCATCAACGTGCGGCCCTTCGTCGAATCGTTGACCTATGCGGACGGCGTTCTCGCCGCCGCCCTTTGGATCACCCCCACCGGCGCCGCTCGGCCGGAGGAAGTGTTCTCCCAGTTGGGACTCGCCCCCTTGCTCGACGAGGGGGCCGTCATCGAGCGGAGCGATCTGGAACTCTTGGACGAATTGCCCGAGGCGGAACGGACGATGCCCGTCATCGTCGGAGCCGTCTCCGAGGAAATACCTGGTAACGACCGCGGGGCCGCGGGGCGGAGGCCGGACAAATCGTCCGCGCATCCGACGCCGCTGCTCTCCAACCCGCTGTCGTTCGATACATGACCCCGGCGACCGGCAGGCCCATTCCGCCTCCGCCGCGCACGGCGCGGGGGCCGCGGAAACGGGAGGCCGATTCGCCACACGTGCACCCCCAGAAAGGGACCGAATGAAGAAGGAAATGCTCATCAACGTCCTCCAACCGGAGGAGATCCGCATCGCGATCATGGAGGACGGCGTACTCGAAGAACTCTACGTCGAACGCACAAGCCATGAAAGCTACGTCGGCAACATCTACAAGGGCCGGATCGTCAACATCGAGCCGAGCATTCAGGCTGCGTTCGTCGATTTCGGCGTGGGCCGCAACGGCTTCCTCCACGTCAGCGACGTCGAACCCGAATACTACCGCCATCTGAACGGCTACGGCGACGAGTACTCGCCGCGCTCGCCGCGCGATCGAGGCCGCATGGCCCGCGATTCCCGTCACGCCGATGCCGACTTCGGCGACGACGAGATGGAAGAGGGGCAGGATGGCCCCTCCGCCGAAGGCGAACAGGGGGGCGAAGGCGAACCTCGCGATCAGGACGAACAACTCGGCGAAGGCGAAGTCTTCGAAACCCTCGAGGAAGGGGTCGAAGAGCCCCTCGAGGGCGAAGTGATCATCGACGGGGAAGAGGAAGACGACGAGATCGACGACGCGTGGGCCAAGAGCGAGGCAGCCATCGAGAAGGCGGAGACGCTGCTCGAGAAGGAACTGCCGCCCCCCGGCAAGCACGGCCATGACGATCCGATGTTCGACATGGAACCGGAGAAAGAAGAGGAAGAGGAGACTCCGGTCGTCGAAGAAGCGAAGGCAAAGCCGAAAAAGGCGCCGAAGGAAGAACCCGCCGCTGAGCCCGTTGCGGAAGCAGCGGAGGAAGAGCCGGCCGCGGAAGAGAAGCCCGCCAAGGGGCGCGCCAAGAAACCGCGGGCGACGAAGGCGCGCCGTCCACGCGCCACGCCGGCCAAGCGAACCAAGAAGGCGGAAGCCGCCGAAGAAGCCGCGGCGGAATCGGAAGACAAACCGGCCGGCGACCTGCCGACGCTCGACGAAGACCGCCCCAAGTTCATGGGATCGGCCGAGCACCGCTCGGACGACAAGGATCCCTCCTCCGATCGTCCGGAAGACCTCTTCGACGAAGAGCTGAGCTTCTCGATGCGTCGCAAGCCGGAGCCCAAGAAACCCGAGCCGCGTGAGGAAGAGCCCGCCCCGGCTCCCGCTCCGCCGCCGATGCGTCATCACCACTTCGAAGATGAGATCATCGAAGAAATCGTTGAAGTGACGGACGGCGAACCGGGCGAGATCATCGAAGAGGTGATCGAAGAATACGTCGATGAGCACGGCAACCCGGTTGCGAATCCCGACCTGGAGGACGAGGAAGACCGCGTCCATATCCAAGAAATCGACACGCCGGATCGCCAACCGTCCCCCGTGTATGAAGACCCCGAGGAATTCGGCCCACCCCAGCGTGAACATGGCCGAGGCCGAGACGATCGCGGCCCTCGCGATGACCGCGGCGGACGCGGCGATCGAGGCCGCGGCGGGCGTGGCGATCGCGGCGGCCGAGACCGGGGTCGCGGCGACCGCAATGATCGCGGTGGACGCGGCGGCGACCGGGGCGGCGACCGCGGAAGTCGCGGCGCTCCGCGTGGCGGCGATCGGCGCGGCGGAAGCAGCGGCGGACGCCAGGGCTTCGGCCGACCCAAACCGCCGATTCAGGAAATCTTCAAACGCGGCCAGGAAGTCATCGTTCAGGTCATCAAGGAAGGCCTCGGCTCGAAGGGCCCGACTCTCAGCACCTACATCAGCATCGCGGGCCGTTACCTGGTCCTGATGCCCGGCCTCAATCGCATCGGCGTGTCCCGCAAGATTCCCGACGACGACGTTCGCCGCCGGCTCCGCGATGCGATGAACGACCTGCAACCGCCCAAGGGCCTTGGTTTCATCGTCCGCACTGCGGGCCAGGATCGAAACAAGAAGGAACTGCAACGCGATTTGTTGTATCTCGCTCGCCTGTGGAAGGTCGTGGTCAAACGGATCGGCAAGCAGAAGTCGCCTTGCGAGGTTTACCAGGAAAGCGACATGGTGACGCGGTCGATCCGCGACATCTTCTCGAGCGACATCGAAACGATTTGGGTGGACGAAAAGAACGCCTACGAACACGCCAAGGAGTTTCTCCAGGTCGTGATGCCGAGGTACGCCGAACGCATCAAATACTGGGAGTCGCCTGAGCCGATGTTCCACCAGTACGGCATCGAGACCGAGATCGCCCGCATCCAGCAGCGGCGGGTCGAGTTGCCGGCCGGCGGATCCATCGTCATCGACCAGACCGAAGCACTGGTCGCGATCGACGTCAACAGCGGCAGCTTCCGCGCGGACAACAACGCCGAGGAAACCGCGTATCGCATGAACCTGCAGGCCGCGAAGGAAATCGCCCGTCAGGTTCGGCTCCGCGATCTCGCGGGCGTGATCGTCAACGACTTCATCGACATGCGGGACGAGAAGCATCGCCGCGGGGTGGAACGCGCCATTCGCGACGCCTTCGAGCGGGATCGCGCCCGCACGAAGATCCTTCGCATGTCGCAGTTCGGCATCATCGAAATGACCCGGCAACGCATTCGCCCCAGCCTCAAGCGAAGCGTCTACCAGGAATGCCCGTGCTGCAAGGCGACCGGGCAGGTGAAGACGACCGAATCGATGAGCATCGAAGTGATGCGGCTCCTGCAGCTTGCAATCAACCGCGAGGGCTCCGTCCGCGTGGAAGTGAAGGTGCAGGACGAAGTCGCCAACTATCTGCTCAACCGCAAGCGTAAAGAGCTTTCCCAGATGGAGGAAGCTTCCGGACGCATGGTGGCCGTCACCGGCGTGCTGGCTGCGGCTCCCGAGTTTCTGGAGATTTCGTGCCTGGACAACAACAGCCACGAGATTCGGTTCCTGCCGTTCGAGGAAGAACCCCGCCCGCCGCAGCGAGGCGGTCGCGGACGCCATGACCGTGGGGATCGCGGCGACCGCGGAGATCGCGGCGACCGCGGCGACCGCGGCGGCGAAGAGCACCGCGATCGCGGCGAGCGTGGCGGAGACCGCGGTGGTGATCGCGGCGAACGCGGAGGCAACCGCGGCGGTGGTCGCGGACGTGGTCGCGGTCGAGGCGGTCGCGGCGACCGTGATCGATAATTAGAGTGGTCCTCACGCTCCGCGTGAGGTCAGCGGGCGTGCCAGGTCGACCGCCCTGGCACGCCCTTTGTTCGCGCCCTGTAGGGAACGCCCTCCGTGGCGTTCCGCTCGAATAGACGCGTACCGCCCCGAAATCATTTTCCGCGATCACCGCTTGGGCCTTAGCGATCCGCGGCGTCCGATCGCAAAGAAGTTACTTCGAAACTCCTGTCTTCCGCTTGCGGCTTAGCGTTCGGAGAAAGCCCTGGGCTCGCTAAGCCGCAAGCGGAAAACCTGCGCGATCGAATTATGGGATCGCAACTTCCACGACGAAGGCGAATCGCCGCCGTCAACGGATTGGCCGTGTTATTTCTTGGGGACGCTGGCAGACTTCGGGAAAATGTCGTTCATCAGATCGACTAACCGATGCCCCGCGAGAGCGATCTGCCGTTGACCCACCGCACGCGCCTCGTCCACATACGCCTTCGGCAACGGCGGCGCGAGGTGGGCCTTCTTCGCCACCTGATTGAACATCACGCGGAGTCCAGGCACGCTTCCGCCCGCGTAGCCGTGGCGAATCGCGAGCACCATCGATTCCTCGGACCACTGGCGCGGCGTCGTGTGCAGCATTTCCTTCTCATAGCGATTGCGAGCGAAGGCGGAACGGCTCAGGAGGTCCATGTTCTCCTTCGCCCTCGCAAACGATTTCGGGAAAATCTCGGCCGTGTAGCTCTCTTCGCGCCCCGGCAGATCGTCCCAGAATCGATGCAACGGCATCGGCAGATCCTCATGCTTCACGTAGCGGAGGTTGCCCCCTTCATCCCCCTGGGCGTACTCGTTCGAGAAAAAGCCGATGTTGTGCAATGGCTGATGGATATCGCCGGCCAGGTGAAAAAGCCAGCAAAGCGCGACGGCCCTGTCTTCGTCCTTGGTGGCTGGATCCTTCAGTTCCTTGATCGCGCGATCCAGGCCGACGATGATGTTCTCCTCCATCGGATCCTTCAGCTTTTTAATGTGCCGCTGCAACCCGAGGTGGAAGCTCTTCTCCTTGGCGTCGTCCGTCGCATAGAGCGGCATGTCGGTGGGCAGGACGAATGGCCAATTGATGTAATGGCGCGGGCCGACATGGTAGCTGTAGATCTTTTTCCCTTCCTCATCCTTCGCCTTGGAAAAGCCGCGCAGCCAATCGGACCAAATGGAGGCGAGGCAGGCATTCCATTCCGATTCATTCGCCCCCTCGGGCGTTTTCATTTCGCCGAAGTATTTGGCGTAATGCGGATGCTTCGCCAAAACGTCGCTGATCGCTTTCCGCTGATCGCCGGACAGCTCGGCCCATGCGAGCCGAACGACGGTCATGTGGCCGGTATGATTCCAGGCCCACGAAACGCTGGGGATGGCGAGAAACAACGACAGGGCGATCAGCAAACGGCGCATCTTGGTCTCCGGAAACGGAACCCGGGCAGAGTCCTCTCAAGCTAACCGCCTCGCCGATAAGCCGCTACGTCTTGGCGAACAGATTCGCGGAATCTTCAGAAATGGAATGGCTCGCATGGATCCAAATCATGTTCAGGCATAGCTTTTCCGTACTCATCGGTTAACATAACGCTATTCATTCGTCACGTTTACGTGCGGCCTCCCTCCTGCTTCCCGCGGTGCGTTCCATGCTTTGTCGTTCCATCGCATTGACGGTGTTCCTCGTGTCCTCCGCGACGGCGTGGGCTCAAACTCCGTCCCCCAAGGCGGAGGACTCGATTCGCCGACTCGGCAGCGGCCGTTATCAGGACCGCGAACGGGCCTATCGCGAACTCGAATCGATCGGCGACGAAGCCCATGAATCGCTGAAAAAAGCCGTGCAGAGCACCGACCCCGAAGTCCGCAAGCGAGCCGAAGATCTGCTGATCAAGATCGACGAACGGCAGACGCAAGCGAAGCTGCTGGCGCCGAAAATGGTTCGCCTGAACGTCGCCGACATGCCCGTTTTGGAAGCTGTCGCGGAGTTGACGAAGCTTTCGACCTACCCGATTCAGTTCCAGGGCGACCGAACGGTTGTCGCGAATCGCAAGGTGACGCTCGACACGGGGGACACCACCTTCTGGAAGGCGTTCGACGCGCTGTGCATCAAGGGCAACCTCGAAACGGCCCTCGCGGCGCCGCCTCGCTCGACCCGCGGGTACAACGGCTTTCAACGAAATGTCGTGCAGCAGGGGTCGCTTCTGGTCACCAACGGCGACCCGTCCGCGAACCGGTATGTTTACCTGGGCGCCGTGCGGATCCGTCTGACCCCTGCGCCTTTCGCGAAGGGGGAGCGGACGAGTCCCGCATTTTCGATCGATGCTGCGGCCGAGCCTCGGCTGCAATCGTTCCAAATCATGCACGATCCGGTCATCGACCGAGTGATCGACGACCTGGGCCAAGCGCTCATCCCAACGACCACGCAAATTACTGCACGTAACCCGAATGTCGATGATGGGATCAACTTCATCGAAATGCCGAACGGCATGGCGAACGGCAACATCCGTCAAAGTCAGGTCCGCTTCGAACCGACCGCGAAGGCCGGTTCCAAGGTCGCGCTGCTCAAGGGGACCGTGAGTGCGGCGATGCAGGTGCCGGACAACGATCTAGTCGTGGTCAAAGACGTGATGAAGAACATCGGCACGCAAGCGAAAGGCAAGGACGGAGCCGCGCTCACCATCGTCTCCATGGACAAGGTCGGTTCCGACTATCGCGCTCGCATTCGCATGGAAGGAACGCAAGGGAACGGCGGCAACGGCGGGATCTTCGTCGGCGGCGGCGCCCAAATCATCATTCAAGGCAACGTCATCATCAACGGCAACATGGGCATGCAGCAGCGATCCGGCATTCCCACCCTCACCGACGCCAAGGGCCAAGCCTTCACCACCGGCCCCGTCACGCAAAACGGCATCAACATCAACAATGGCAATGTTTCCACGGAAATAACCGTCACCTTCCGCGGAGCGAATCTCGGCACGCCCGACACGCTGACGCTGTCGGGAACCCGTCATGTCGCGATGCCGCTCGCCTTCGAGTTCCGCGACCTGCCGCTTCGCTGAAGCCTCTGTGGTAGAATTTCGCGAAACCCGGGCTATCTCCGAACGCTAAGCCGCAAGCGGAAGACAGGGGTCCGAAACCACCTCTCGCTTGGCCCTTCTTCGAGAGCGCCTGTCGCCTACTTCGCCGCCGACGTCTCGGTCGCTTCAAGCAGAGCGAGGCGCATGTCGCGTTCGATAGTCCGGCAAAAGCCCTCGAGCGGCAAGTCGTTCGCGTCGTTGCCGAAGGGGTCTTCGATCTCAACGCCGATTTCTTCGATGCCAAGCAGCACGAAGGAAACGAGCGTCGTCACCACCACTTCGCCGACGACCCCGAAGTCTCGCACTAACGCGAAGGGAAGAGTGCCGCAGTAAAGAATCAGCGCGGTTCGCAGGTGAATGACATAGGCGAAGGGGAGGGGCGTCTTGTGAATGCGGTCGCAGGCGCCGCCGGCATCGATCAGCGCGGCAACCTGCGTGTCCATCAGCATCTGTTCCCAATCGGTTAGCGCGCCCCGGCGGCGAGCTTCGCCGATGGCGAGACTGAGGCGTGCGCCGCATGCCAGCGGAGCATTGCCGGAGTCGGTTGCGATCTTCGCTTCATGGGCGGGGACATGCTCGGCCGCTTCGCCTAACCCGCCGCCATTTCTCAGGCGGTGCATCGAGGCGTGGGCGAAGGCGGTGGTCCATGCTCGGATGCGGTCGCTCAGTTCAGGCGCGTCTTGCACGAGTGCCGCGGCGCCGCGGGCCAGGTTTCGGCTCGCATTGATCATGGACCCCCACTGCCGGCGCCCTTCCCAGAAGCGGTCGTACGAGGCATTCGTGCGGAAGACGAGCAAAAGGCCAAGGGCGACGCCGACAAGCGTGTGAGCCGTGGGCGGGATTTCGAACCGCCACTCATTGCGGTCGATCAAGTTCAACAGCGCCGCCCAAACCGCGAGCAACAGGATGCGCGGAGCGACCTTTTGCAGCACGGAACCTTTGATGGCGAAAAGCGTGTCTCGCCAACGATGCGGATCGTAGTCGATCATGCCGTCCTAGCCACGAGGAATGGAGATGCCCGAACCCTGCGTGACTTTGTAGTAGTCGGCCAAGCCTTCCGGACTGGAAACCTGCACGCCGAGGTTGTGAAGCAATCCGTCCGTGAGGCGGTAAATCCACCCATGCACGGTAAGCTCCTGTTTCCGATCCCACGCGTTCTGCACGACGGTCGTCTGGCACACGTTGACCGCTTGTTCAAGGACGTTCAACTCGCATAGCCGATCGCCGCGTTCCTTCTCCGCCGTGGAGTCGAGCACGTTTCGGT
Organism: Gemmataceae bacterium; assembly: GCA_019748295.1. GTDB lineage: Bacteria > Planctomycetota > Planctomycetia > Gemmatales > Gemmataceae > JAIEPT01. The sequence goes on from JAIEPT010000244.1 coordinate 12,467, forward strand.
ATTTCTCCTGCACGTCCTGCACGGAGCGAAGCCAGTTGTCGATGAGCCCCATCCGCTTGTTCTGCTGTGCCGCGATCACGCCGCCGCAGCCGTAGTGGCCGCAGACGATGACATGCCGGACCTTCAACACTTCGACCGCATACTGCAGCACGGAAAGGCAATTCAGATCGGAGTGGCTGACGATGTTCGCGACATTGCGGTGCACGAACATCTCGCCGGGCAGCAATCCCACGATTTCGTTCGCGGGCACTCGGCTATCCGCGCAGCCGATCCAGAGGAAGTTGGGCGCTTGGAGACCGGAGAGCTTCTGAAAAAATCCAGGCGTCTGTCGCTCCATCTTGTCCGCCCAGGCCCGATTCTGGGTGAGCAACCGCTGCAAGTCGTCCATTGCGTATTCCCCTGGGGCATTAAGATTTCCGCGTCCGCGATAGGCGGCAACACAGTAATAAGGGAGGGCGGCTGCCCAATCAGCGTTACGAATTGTTTATCTTCAAGGAAAGGCCACGGCGTCATCGCCAAAAGGTTGTTTCGAAACCCCTGTCTTCCGCTGGCGGCTTAGTGGTCCGTTTCACAAATAACGTCCGGGTTAGCCAAGGCCGTCGCCAGGGATTTTCAATTCGGCGAAGT
>JAIEPT010000201.1 GCA_019748295.1 Gemmataceae bacterium
TACCACCGATACCGTCACCGTGAATGCCGGCTCGAACATCCTGATCGATGCGTTGGCGAACGACTCGCAATCGCCGGACACGGGCGAGACGCTGACCATCCAGTCCATCACGCAACCCGCTCGCGGGACCGCAGCCATCGAAAGCGGCAAGATCCGCTATACGCCCACCGCGGGCTACACGGGCGCCGACACCTTTACCTACACCATCTCCGACGGCAACGGCGGCGCCGCGACCGGAGCCGTGGCGATCACGGTGATCTAAGCAGAACACGGTTAGTAGCCGCGACGCGTCACACTTCGAAGTCCAAATCCCCACCATTCCCAGTTGCGGCGATCACATCCACGGCCACATCCACCGTATGCGTGCCGCCGCCGAGGATGACGCCTTTGAGCGGGCTCACGTCGTCATAATCGCGGCCCCAGGCGAGGAGCAGCAGGCGCTCGGAGGCCACGGCGTTGTTGGTCGGGTCGAAGTCGAACCAGCCTTGCTCGGGGAAATAAACCTGCAGCCAGGCGTGCGAGGCGTCGGCGCCGACGAGGCGCGCCTTTCCCGGAGGCGGCGCCGTCTCCAGGTAGCCGCTCACGTAGCGAGCGGCGAGGCCCAGCGACCGGAGCGTGGCGAGCATCAAGTGAGCGAAATCCTGGCAGACGCCTCGCTTTGCCGCGAACATGTCGAGCAGCGGAGTCGAGACGGTCGTCGCTCGCGGATCATAGACGAACTCGCTGTAGATGCGGCCCATCAAGTCCCGGCACGCTTCGCCGATCGGCCGGCCCGGGGTGAATGACGGGGCTGCATACTCGAGCCACTGCGGCCGGCGAGCGGTGAGGTTCGTATCGAACGCATACTGAAACGCGTCGAGCGCCTCGGGCGTCTTCGTCCTTCGCAGGTATTCGGCCGCATCCTCCCAGGCCATCGTCGAAGCAAGCGGAGGCGGTTCGCTGCCGCGCAGTTCGACGCGGTGCGTGGCGGCCACGGTCAATTCGCGATGAGGTTCTTGCACGCTGAAGAAGTGGGCCGTGTTGCCGAAGAAATCGGTATGCACATCGAGGATGACGGGATCGGGCCGAACCCAGAGATCGCGTTTCAGCACCGTCTGCCGCGGCGAATTGCGCGGCGAGAGATGGGCGATGTTTTGGCAAAGCGTCACCGACGCGGTGTAGCGATACGTCGTGACATGCCGAATGTCGTACATCATGTTCAGTTCCCCGCGAGGTGACGGGAGACTTGCAGGTGGCTCAGGTAGAGTTGGCTGATCGCTTCGGAGAGCTTCGGCAACTCGGCTTCCAACCACTCGAGCAGGGCATCGAGCTGCCAGCGTTTGCCGCGGCTGTCGGCCTTCGCGAGTTGAGCGATGTCGGCGAGCTGGACCTTCGAGAGAAACGCCAGCGCGAGGCGGCGTTCGGGGGACAACAAGGTGCCGGCCTGGCCGTTCGGCAGATGGTCCACGTCGAGCCGAAGCCTCACGAATTGCGAAATCAGCGAACGCGGATTCGATTCGTCCGCCAGCAGCAGATCGAGCACCGCGGCCGCGTCGAGCGTGTTGAGATAGCGGCGGCGATAGGTCATCTGGCTGTCGGCGATTTCCAACATCGCTTCGAGCACCGCCGGTTCGTACTGCGTGGTGTGGCGAAGGCAGGCGCGGATGAGCACGATCAGGTGCATCGCCCGTTCGACGCCGCGGCCGATATCGAGGAAGCGCCAGCCGTGTCCGCGCGTCATGCTTTCGCCGGCAAGACCCGCGAAGGCCGCCAGCGTGATGACGCCGCGATTCAGCACATCGAGCACATCGCCCAGCGTGATCTCTTCCGTAGGATCGGACGCGCCCATCGGCGTTTCGAGGCTGGCGATGACGCGCCACATATCCATCGACACGCGATCGCGAACGGTGCTCGCGGCACGTCCGATGGAGGCAAGGTTGAACGCCAGGCTCCCCACGCGATCGCGGTCGAAGGCGAGCGAACGCACCTCGGCCTCGGGATCGGCCGGATCCGGCAGATTGTTCGCCGTCACCCCCTCGGCAAGCAGGCGGGCGGCGCGGAAGAGAACCGCAGTCTCCGGCGCCTCCCCTTCGCTCGGCTTCTCGATGAGCCGAACGACGATGCCGCGAAGCAGGCGGATGAGCCCCTCGGTCCGCTCGACGTATCGGCCCAGCCAAAACAGATGATCGGCGGAACGGCTTGGCAGATCGGCTCCGCCGCGCGTGATCTCCACGTTGGCGTGCGCGGGCTTCAGCAAGCTGAAGGTGCTGACCGAATTTCGAGAGAGAACCCACGTATCCTTGCTGCCGCCCCCTTCCTGGACGGAAACGAGCATGCTTTCGGGAGACTGCGCGAATCGCGTGAGCCCGCCGGGCATCAGGAAGAAGTCTTTTTCCGAAGCGCACAGAAACGACCGAACGAGGATGGGCCGCGGTTCGATGCCGCGATCGGTGAGGACCGGGGCTTGCGAAAGGGGCAGGTATTGCTGGCCGACATAGGCGCTCGGGTTCGCCCGGATCTGGTCGGACAGTTTGCGTTTGCTCTCTTCGGAAAGATGGATGCCGAAGATCGGCTTGCTGCGGACGCGGGAAAACGCCGCCTTCACCACCATGCAATCGAGGCTGGCGAGCACCTTCTCGCGCTGCTTGGCCTCGCCGCACCAGTAGGAGGGCATGGTCGGCAGCATCAGGTCTTCGCCGAACAGATGGCGCGAGACGGCGCCGAGATACGGCAAAAACGCGGGCGATTCCGCAAGCCCGCAGCCTAGCGCGTTGGCGATTGCCACGTTCCTCGCCCGCACTGCCTGGACCAGTCCCGGAATGCCGGCGAAGGACGACGAATGAAACTCGAGCGGGTCGCACGATTCGTCGCGCAGCCGGCGCAGAATGACGTCCACCGGTTGCAAGCCATCAAGGAACTTCAGATACACGTGATTGTCGCGGACCGTAAGGTCGGCGCCTTCGGCCAACGTGTAGCCGAGGTAGCGAGCGAGGTATGCGTGCTCGAAATACGTCTCATGCTTGGGGCCCGGCGACAGCAGAACGATGCGGGGATTGTCGCGATGATGCGGGGCGAGCGACCGCAGCATGTCGCGGAAGGTGCGGAAGAAGAGCGCCAGCCGCTGCACGTTGCATTCGCCGAAGGCTTCCGGCAGCATCCGCGAAAGGATGATCCGATTCTCCAGCGCGTATCCCGCGCCGTTGGGAACCTGAGTGCGATCACCTAGCGCCCAAAACTGCCCGTCCGGCCCACGACCCACATCGACCGCAAGCATATGCAGGAATCGCCCCGTCGGCGGCGAAATTCCGTGACACGCCCGCAAGAATGCGGGATTGCCGAACACCACTTCGGCCGGCAACACGCCTTCGAGCAGCAAGCGGCGCGGGCCATAGAGATCGCGCAGAATCGCTTCGAGCAATCGGGCTCGCTGGACCAGGCCCTTGGCCAGCCGGTCGCCGTCTTCTTGTGCTACCAGGAACGGAATGGGATCGAGCTTCCACGGGCGGTACGCTCCGCGCGGATCGCTGTGCAGGTTGTAGCTGACGCCGTTGGCGTGAAGCACCTTCTGGGCGTCTTCCCAGCGGCCCGCGAATTCCTGAGGCGTGAGGCTGTCGAGCGACGAGCCGAAGCCATGCCAATGGTCGCGCATGCGGCCATCGCCGTCGATCATCTCGTCGAACCCGCCGCCGAGCGGAGCCCGGTAGCGACGTAAGACGGATTCGCCCGCCAGGGAACCCAACATGGGAGAGGATGGGGTCATGGGGGCTAAGTAAGAGCCGAGGATTTCGAATTGCAAATCTCAAATTGCAAATTAAAGAAGGCAGTCAAGCCCCAGGGTAAGGGGAGCGGCAACTGGTTTTCTCCCCTCTCCCTCCGGGAGAGGGGCTGGGGGTGAGGGAAGCCCCGCATACCCACGCGGCGGAGTCGATCGTTGCAACTGCCCTGCGTCCGCAGATGGGGTGATGAGTCTTCCCTCACCCCAACCCTCTCCCGGAGGGAGAGGGAGTAAAGCAATCGTCCCCAGGGTGCGCTTCGCTTACCCTGGGGCTTGGCGGCGTTCCTTCGCATCAGCTTATGCCCATACTGTGGGTGGAAACTCGGCCATTTCCATTGGCGGACGGTTCGTGGCTGGCCCGTTCTTCGCGGACGGCTTCCGCGGGGACCACGAGTTTCGTCGGCGTGCGGCGAAGATCGAGGGTCAGCGGAGTTTCGGCGGCATGTTCTTCGGCAGGGATAGCATACCCGGCGGGGGTGTGTCCGTGCACGAAGAATCGCGAGATGCGTCGGCCTTCCGCCTCATTCGCGTTCACGGGGAACGTGCCGTACGAACGCCCGCCCGGATGCTTCACATGGTAGGTGCAGCCCGCGACGGCTCGCTTCGTCCAGGTATCGTAGAGATCAAGCCGAAGCGGCGTGTGCACCGGGATCGTCGGATGCAGACACGACGGCGGCTGCCATGCGCGATAGCGGACGCCGGCCACATATTCGCCATTCGTCCCCGTGGACGAAAGCGGCACGCGACGGCCATTGCACGCCACGATGTGTCGGCCATCGACCATCCCCTTGACCAGGACTTGCAGCCGTTCGACCGAGGAATCGACATACCGCGCGGTACCGCCCGGTTGCCCCTCTTCGCCCAGCACATGCCACGGTTCGACGGCTTGCCGCAACTCCATGCGGACGCCGAAGCGATTCAGCTCGCCGATCTTCGGGAAGCGGAACTCGTGGAACGCGGCAAACCATCGTTCGTCGAAGGGATAGCCTTCCTGCCGCAACTCGTCGAGCACATCGCGGAAATCCTGCTCGATGAAGTAGGGCAACATGAATCGGTCGTGCAGCTCCGTCCCCCAGCGAACCAGATTCGCCCGGTAGGGACGCACCCAGAAACGAGCGACCAGCGAACGCAGCAGCAGTTGCTGCACCAGGCTCATCCGCGAATGCGGCGGCATCTCGAAGCCGCGGAATTCGACGAGGCCCAATCGGCCCGTCGAGGAGTCCGGCGAATACAGCTTGTCGATGCAGAACTCGGCCCGATGCGTGTTGCCGGTGAGGTCCGTCAGCAGATGGCGGAACAGTCGATCGACCAGCCACGGGGGCGGCGTGCCATGCTCGGGGAGTTGATTGAAGGCGATCTCCAGTTCGTAAAGGCTGTCGTTGCGTGCCTCGTCGATGCGAGGAGCCTGGCTCGTCGGACCGACGAAGAGTCCCGAGAAGAGGTACGAAAGCGACGGGTGATTGTGCCAGTACGAGAGCAGGCTGCGCAGCAGATCCGGCCGGCGAAGCACCGGGCTATCCGCGGGCGTGGGCCCGCCCACGATGACGTGGTTGCCGCCGCAAGTGCCGGTGTGTCGGCCGTCGAGCTGGAATTTCTCGGTGCAAAGACGAGTGAGCCGGGCCTCTTCGTAAAGGGCGGTCGTGTTGAAGTTGAGTTCCTGCCAGCTTGCGGAGGGATGGATGTTGACCTCGATGACTCCGGGATCCGGGGTCACCTTGAGCACCTGGATGCGAGGGTCGAACGGCGGCGTGTAGCCTTCGAGCTGAAGCGGCATCTGCAACTCATGCGCGGTCGCCTCAATGGCGGAGACGAGTTCGAGATAGCCCTCGATCGTTTCCACCGGCGGCATGAAGATTCGCAGGCGTCCTTCGCGTGCTTCCACGCAAAGGGCGGTGCGAATGAGCTTTTCGGTCCCGTTTGCCGCGGGCCGATTCGTGCAGCCCGGAAACTGGGGCTTGATCTTGGCCGGGTCGCGGTAACCAGGCAAGGGGCCGCGCGTCGCCCACGGATCGCGTTCGTGGATGGCGTCGCGCTCTTCCACCGGTTCCCAGGGGAGCGAATCAAGCGGCAGGCGATAACCCATCGGCGAATCGCCCGGAATCAGGAATAACTGCCCGCGGCGCAGCTTCCACTCGCCGCTCTGCCAGACGGTCGCGCCGTCGATCTCGATCTGCCGCAAGGGAAGCGCGTAGCCGACGATGGTTTTCAGACCTTCGTCGAAGATGCGGATCATCCGCGCTCGCTCTTCCTTCACCTCCAGCTTGTTGTCGAGCGGGTCAAGATTGGCGGGCAGCTTTTGCTCGCGCCACATGTAATACCAGGCATCTTCGAATCCCGGTGAAGCATGCTTCGGCTCGACGCCGAGACGCTCCGCCAGGGCGGAGACGAAGCGTTCCGCGTCTTTGTCGGTATGGCCGTAAATGCGGTCTTCCTTGGCGAAAAGTTCGTCATGCGACCAGATCGGCTGCCCGTCCTTCCGCCAGTAGAGCGCGAACGCCCAGCGCGGCAGGCTTTCGCCGGGATACCACTTCCCCTGACCATGATGCAGGAAACCGCCCGGCGCGAATCGGCGATGAAGCCGACGCAGCAGTTGATCGCCGAAGCTGCGTTTCTTCGGACCCAGAGCGGCCGTGTTCCACTCCTCGCCGTCCTTGTCGTCGATCGAGACGAACGTCGGTTCGCCCCCCATCGTGAGGCGAACGTCGTGCAGGTCGAGGTCGCGATCGACGGCTTTGCCGAGTTCTTCGATCCGCCGCCATTGTTCGTCGTCGTAGGGCTTCGTGACGCGCGGCTCCTCGTGGATACGCTTGATCGACATCTCGAAGCGAAAATCGTTGCCCAGCTCTTCCTCGGTCCCCGGCGTCTTTTCCCAGGTGAAGCTGCCGCTGATCGGAGCCGCGTCTTGCGGGTCGGCCGTGCAAGCCAGCGGGATGTGGCCTTCGCCGGCAAGCAGCCCAGAGGTGGGATCGAGCCCGACCCAACCCGCGCCCGGCAGAAACGCCTCGGTCCACGCGTGCAGGTCGGTGAAATCGCGCTCGCTGCCGCTGGGCCCCTCGATGGCCGCGATGTCCGGCTTGAGCTGAATCAAGTAACCCGAAACGAAACGAGCCGCGATGCCGAGGCGCCGCAGAAGTTGGACGAGAAGCCATGCCGAATCGCGGCACGATCCCTTCTTCACCGTCAGCGTCTTTTCGCACGGCTGAATGCCCGGCTCCATGCGGATGACGTACTTGACCATGTCCTGCACGAGCTGATTCAGATGCACGAGATAATCGATCGTGCGAATCTTCGACCGCCGTTCCTTCTCCGCAATGACGGCGAGCGTCGGCGAGGGATCGGACACTTCGAGGAAGGGAGCCAATTCCTTCGCGAGACGAACTTCATACCCGAAGGGAAAATCGCTCGCATCTTGATCGAGGAAGAAGTCGAACGGATTGATCGACACCATCTCGGCGACGACGTCGACTTCGACCTTCAGCACCCGCGCCGGCTTGAGGAAAACGAAGCGTGCCAGGTAATTGCTGTAGGGGTCCTGCTGCCAGTTGAGGAACTGATCCCCCGGCTCCACTTTGAGCGAATAGCTGACGATCGGAGTCCGGCAATGCGGCGTGGGCCGAAGACGCACGATATGCGGCGAAAACTGAACGGGCCGGTCGTAGAGGTACTCGGTCTTGTGATGGAGGGCGACGCGGATCGACATGGGACAACACCTATTCGGAAAGACGCCCTCCCTGGCGAACGCTGCTTCCTGCAGCGAATCATCGACGATCATGCCGCAGCGCTTGCTCCCCTCTCCCCTTGGGGAGAGGGGAGGAGGGGAGAAAGCGGTGCATAATCATCACTTCGCACACTAAGCCCCAGGGTAAGCGCAGCGCACCCTGGGGATCCAAACCGCGGTCTGATCCCCACCGTGCGCTGCCCTTACGGTGGGGCTTCGTGCAAAACACATCTCAGCAGCGCTCTTACCCCTCACCCCCGGCGCCTCTCCCCCAAGGGGAGAGGGGAGCCGGACATCACGCTTTCACCACGCCTTGCGTTTGGCGCTGGCCGTTTTGCTCCTGCGTCTGGGCGGGCGTCTCTCGTTGAAAATCGAAGAACGTCCGCCGGCAGGCTTCGCCCAGATCGTGGATGCTGTCCACCACGTGCGTTAGGCCTTTATGCAGGTCCGACAGCATCATGCCGTCGATCGTCGCCGCGTGAAGCCAATCGGCGAGCTTGCGGAGGCTTTTCTCGACGTCGTTCGTGGGCCGCGAGCGCGGGTTGCCGGAGATGGCATGCACCGCTTGCAAGCTTTGCTCGACGCAGAAGACGACGGACCTTGGAAAGATCGGATCGAAGACCAAAAACTCCGCGACCGAGGCGCCGAGCCGGCGTTCCAGCGAATGATGCTGTTTATGAAACGGCTCATAGGCGGAGCAGCTTTTAAGGATCGCGCTCCAATGAGCGTTTTCCATGTGAGCGCTGCTCGGCTCGCTCAGTGCCGACACCATGTGATATTTGACGTCGAGGATGCGAGCGGTCTGACACGCTCGCTCCATGTATTTGCCGAGTTGGAAGAACTCCCATGCTTCGCCATGCAGCATTGTCCCCTCGGCAATGCCGTGCAGAAGCTGGTTGATGCGGCGAATTTGGCCGTAGAAGTCGCTCCGGTTATGGTCGTAAAGATGCCGCGAGATCTGGTTCTGCATCCAGAGGTAGTAGTAGTTCATCCGCTCCCACATATCCGCGCTGATGATCTCGCGGATGATGCGCGCGTTTTCGCGAGCGGATGCGATCGACGACGTGATGCTGCTGGGATTTTCCTTATCCCACGTCATGTATGCCTGCACCGCCTCCGATTCGAGCGATGCGGCGTAATCATGCACTCCGCAGATGGTGAGCAACGGCTTCCACTGCTGCTCCAAAGGCAGTTCGAAATCAAGCAGCAGCGTCTGGTTGACTTCGAGGATGCGAGCCGAGTTTTCCGCGCGTTCGAGATATCGGCTCAGCCAAAAGCAATGTTCGGCAACCCGGGAGATCATGGGTTGCCTCCCGAGGTCGCGGGCGCCTCCATGACCCACGTGTCTTTGCTGCCGCCCCCCTGGCTGCTGTTGACGACGAGCGAACCCTTCGTGAGAGCGGTCCGCGTGAGACCGCCGGGAAGCACCCAGGTATCCGTCCCGCTGACGATGTAGGGACGCAAATCGACGTGCCGCGGCTGCATGCCTTCATCCGTCCACGTCGGGCAGGCGGACAACGTCACCACTGGCTGGGCGATGTAGTTGCGCGGATTCTCCTTGAGCTTCACGCGGAACTCGGCCCGCTGCGTCTCGGTGGACGCGGGGCCCATCAACATGCCGTAGCCGCCCGATTCGTTGACCGCCTTGACCACTAATTCGTCGAGCCGGTCGAGCGTGTAGGCCAAGTCTTCTTCCCGATCGCAGATGTGCGTAGGTACGTTCGGCAGGATCGGCTCCTCGCTCAGGTAGAAGCGGATCATGTCCGGCACATAGGCGTAGACGGCCTTGTCGTCGCACACGCCAGTGCCGACCGCGTTGGCCAGCGTCACGTTCCCCTTGAAATATGCTCGCATCAATCCGGGAACGCCCAACAGGCTGTCGGGGCGAAACATCTCGGGGTCGAGGAAGTCGTCGTCGAGCCGGCGATAGATGACGTCCACCTTCTTCGGCCCACGCGTCGTCTTCAGGTAGACGCGATCGTTTTCCACATAGAGATCTTGCCCGAGTACCAGCTCGATCCCCATGTTGCGGGCGAGGAAGCTGTGCTCGAAGTAGGCCGAGTTGTAAGGGCCGGGACTCAGAAGCACGATCGTCGGATGAGCGCCAGCGCCTTCGGGGCCGACCGAGGCGAGGGAATCGCGAAGCTTCTGGGGATAATCCTCGACGCGGCGGACTTTGCAATGCTTGAAAAGCCGCGGGAAGACTCGCTTCATGACGACGCGGTTTTCCAGCACATAGCTCACGCCCGACGGCGTCCGCCCGTTGTCCTCAAGCACCAGGAACTGGCCCTTGGCATCGCGGACCAAGTCCGTTCCGCACACGTGCATGTACTGCTTTCCCGGCGGGGTGAAGCCCAGCATTTCCTTGCGGAAACACTTCGACTTGAGCACGAGTTCCGCGGGGATTGCCTTTTCCTTGAGGATCCGCTGATCGTGATAGACGTCATAGAGGAAAAGATTTAGGGCCAGGATGCGTTGCCGTAGACCGCGATCGATGTGCGTCCAATCGTTGGCGGCGACGGGGCGCGGGATCAGGTCGAACGGGAAGATCTTCTCGACGCCGCGGCGATCGGAGTAGACGGAGAACGTGATGCCGTGATTGACGAAGACGAGATCCGCGAGCGCGCGCTTATCCATGAACTCCGGCGTGGTGAGCCGGCCGATCATGCCCATCAGTTCGCCGAAGGCGGGATGCGGCAACCCCGCACCGACGAAAAGCTCGTCGTAGGCCCGAGGATGAGTTTGATACTCCTCGAAGAGCAACGGCGCATTGTAACCAGCGAAAGGCGCACGGGCCTGGGAGGCGGCAACCGTTTGAGCCATGGGGATACTCGAGTTTTCAAGGACTTGGGCGAAAACCCTTGAGGCAAACGCTGTGCCCCCCCGGTCTGCGCCTAGTTCCAACACACCAATCTATGCCGCATATCTTGCATCGACAACGGGTTAAATCGCGACGACTTTTCTTCCGAACTCGCAAATCAAAGGCCGAACGTGGCAAACCCCGATAAGCTGCCTAACGTTTAATCACCTTCCGCCCGGTTCTCTTGCAGCTACGCCCTGACTTCGACTCATGCCCAAGGCGACTTGAAAGAATCGACCAAGATTACCAAACTGCGGGATGCTTCTCGCTTATGTCGCCAAATCCTTGATGCAGCCCATGCTGGATCGCATTCTTCCACGAGGTTCTCATGCGTTATGCCGCTTCGACTTAGCGAAAAGGCCCACGGTTTGCTTTGGATCGCTCAACTCCGGCCCTCCACGCCGGTCTCCTTCTCTCCTGTCGAGCGCTACCCCGCTCGGAGTTTCCTTGAATCATGCTGGACCGAACTCTCTCCATTCTCCTCGCCGGCGGAGTCGGCACACGCCTGCATCCGCTCACTGCCGACCGCGCCAAACCGGCCGTGCCCTTTGCAGGCAAGTATCGCATCATCGACTTCACGCTGACCAACTGCCTTCACTCCGGCCTACGCCGGGTGCTGGTGCTTACTCAGTACAAGTCGCATTCGCTGCAAAAGCATTTGCGCGACGGCTGGTCCATCTTCAACCCAGAGTGCGGCGAATACATCACGCCGATTCCGCCCCAAATGCGGACCGGCGACACCTGGTATGTCGGCACCGCTAACGCGATTTATCAGAACGTCTTCCTCCTGGAGCGAAGCGGGGCCGAGACCGCGATCATCCTCTCCGGCGACCACATCTACCGCATGGACTACGCGGAGATGCTGAAGTTCCACCACGAAAAGAAGGCCGCCCTCACCATCGCTTGCATGAAGACGACGCTCGACGACGCCCGCTCTTTCGGCGTCATGGGCATCAACGACGCCGACCATGTTCTCGAGTTTCAGGAAAAGCCCGAGTCTCCCAAGGCGATGCCCGACGATCCGAAGTCCGCCCTCGTCTCCATGGGCATCTACGTCTTCAACATGGACCTGCTCTGCCGCGAACTGAAGAACGATCATGAACGAGCCGACTCGCAGCATGACTTCGGCAAAGACATCATCCCACACCTCATTCAAGAAGGAAACGTCTACGCCTATCGCTTCGGCGAAACCCGAGGCCGAGTGACCCCCGACCGCTACTGGCGCGACGTGGGCACCATCGACGCCTACTACGACGCGAACATGGATCTGCTGAAGCCGAAGCCCGCGATGGATCTTTACCAGGACGATTGGCCCATCCGCACCTACCACGGCCAAAACCCGCCCGCCCGCATGGTGGCCGGCGATTCCGGAGCCGACGGCATCCTCGTCAATTCGATCCTCGGCGCCGGCAGCGTGATCGCCGGAGCCACGGTGCGTCGCTCGATCCTCAGCGCCAAGGTCCGCGTGGAAGAAGCCGCCGAGGTGCTCGATTCGATCCTCTTCGACCGCACCGTGGTGGGACGCAAAGCCAAGCTCCGCCGCTGCATCATCGACAAGGAAGTGAAAATCCCCCCCGGCGAAACCATCGGCTACGACCTGTCGAAAGACGCGAAGCGTTTCACCGTGAGCGAACAAGGCGTGGTGGTGGTGCCGAAGGGATACAAATTCTGCCAGGAGACAATGCCGTCGGAGCCCGCGGAAGCCGCGATGCCGGAACCCAGACTGACGAAACGAGCCTGACCATCTCGAACGCGGAACGGGACTGCGATGTCATTCCTATTCCCATTCCGCCCCCCACCCCTCCTTTCGAATGGGAATCCATGTGGACAAGACGTGAAAACACCGTTTGGCGTCGGCGGATCATGAAGTTTCCGAATCCGCCCGCGTGGAAAAAAAGGGGACATTCATCTTTTCTATTGCCGCTATTTCTTATCCGGCACTTCCTGGCCCGCATTCGTTTCGCGTTTCGCGAAGGATCGATGATAGGTAACGAGCATACGCGATGGAAGGGGCGAGGCGGGTCGGGATAATGCCCCGAAAGTTGAGGGCAAGTGAACCATCCCCTCTCCCCCGCCGGGATCATGATCGCCCTTGCAACCGAGTCACTGCGGGGGAAAAGGCCGAAGGCCAGGGGAGGGGCGATTCGGAGGGCATGGCCCTGGTTGCGAATGCGCTGGTCCGGTGGTGTCGCGGTCGCCCGGCGCCCGAACCGGTGGTGTCGCTACGCTCAACCACCGGCTACCTGATGTGACCCTTATGTGACCCCTACCGGGGTCGATCGTGGCGAGGGATGAATTCCCTTCCTGACGTCACGGCGACATAGCCTCAGGAAGTCGAATCGACGCCCGCGGGGATCGACCCCGATAGGGGTCACATAAGGTAGCCGGTGGTTGAGCGAAGCGACACCACCGGCTCCGCGACGCCGCGCTTCACCGGTTCGGGTGCCGGCGAAAGAAAAGGGGACATTCATCTTTTCTATTGCCGCTATTTCTTATCCGGCACTTCCTTCGGTTTCCGAGGGCGACCCCGAGCGTTTGGCGTCGGTTCGACAGGCATGTTTTCCTCGCCGCCAATCAAGCGCATTTTCCGTCGGGGATCTTTCCGATTTCGGAACCCTGCCCCACGCCGTTCGCTTACTGCCGCAATCGCCTCTTCATCCCCTCCACCACACGGAACACGGCCGGACAAGTCACCACGTTATTGGCATGGGTCATCGTCATGAATGCAAACTCCGCCTTGTCGGAGGAGATGTAGAGTCGAGAAGTGGCGCGGTGGTTTAGGTGAGGCATAACAGTTTGCCGGCCCTTTCGTCTGCCGGGGCCGACGGTCCTCACCATGCTCCGTTTCCGCTTCCCG
>JAIEPT010000116.1 GCA_019748295.1 Gemmataceae bacterium
TTTGAACCTTCCAAGCCCGAAACCGCGGGGTCAGGGGGTGGTGCGCGCGATCAACGCCACTATCCCGATCTTCGACGTCCCAGCGACATTTCGCCGCCAGTCTCCAATCACAGTGAAATATCCGGGCTAGCGTATCAAGCGGCCTGCGTCGCATGCAAGTCTCAAGGTGCTGAATCTGTTCGCCCGCACCCTCTCGCGGCGGCATGCTTCCCATGCGGCGAGCGAACTCTGGTTCGGATTCGTAGCACGCCAAGAGGCCAGCCGCAAAAAGCAGTTTACGCGACATGCGAAGTTTCAGGAGGCGAATAGCCCACTTCGAACCAGCCTGCTCCCGGAACTTGCTCGCGTAATCAACGCACATCGTTCGCCAAAATCGGTGCAGATCGTTTAGGAGAAAGAGCGGAACTTTGAAGCGAAATGATCGGAAATCGTTCTGCAAATATCGCTGCAAAATCGCCCGATAGACACGGTCATAGGCGTCGGTTTTGCCGACGACGCAAGACTCAAGCAACATCAGCAATCGCCGGGTCGTGTTTCGATTGGAGTCTTCAGATCCTCCGATTTGGTGGACAAGAGGATGGCTGGTTGAGAGGTTTCCAAAAGTCCCAGTTGATCCGGGATTTTCGAAATCAGCATGCTTCAGCCGGTCCGCAAAAGCGTTCATTGCGGCGGCGTCACCGTGCTTCGCCTGACCATCGGTCAGCATCGTCCAATCGAGGTCGCTGCCGGAAGTCCACTCTTTTCTTGCCAGCGAGCCAAACACGACCACACTGAGATCCGGCGAATCGAAATCGCCTTCGCTCACAATCGAATTCAGTCGTTCGAGCATCGTTTCCGACGCTTGAACTGCCTTTCGGATCGAATCCCACCGTCGACCCGTTTGCCTTTCCAAATCTTCGATGGACATCTGCGTCCCTCAAATGGAATTCGGCCTCCGGGGGTCGCGAAGTCCTCCGGAAAGATGAAAGCGACTTAGTCGCCGCGGAGTGCCAGGCCCATTTGGCGGAGGCGTTCGCGGACTTCGTTGAGCGAGGTCATGCCGAAATTCTTGGATTCCAGCAGCTCGTCGGCGGTGCGTTGCATCAGCTCGCCCACGGTGTTGATGCCGAGACGGTTCATGCACTTGCGGGCTCGCACGGGCAGGTTCAGCTCGCTCACCGACATGTTGACCTTGGCCTGCTCCTGATCGCTGAGCGGCTGCTGATTGACGTAGCGGCGTTCGTAGTGGCTGCCTTCTTCAAGGGCCTGGCCTAAACGCATATTCTTGGCGCCCAAGATCGCTTTGATTTCGTTGAGCGACGTTTCCCCGAAGTTCTTGCCGCTCAGCAGCTGCTGCTCGCTGATGCGGGTCAGGTCGCCGATCGTGCGGATGTTCATCTTCTTCAGGCAATTGCGGCTGCGGACCGACAACTCGAAATCGGTGACCGGGATTTCGAGCACCTGATTGAATCGGCTGCTCGCGGCATCCGCATCGGGGTTGTAGTACATCGTCAGCGACGCTTCCGAATCCTTGAGGAACAAGCGGGCTTGTTCGTGGTTCGGATCGGCGTGCAGGATGCGGCGGAAGCAATCGACGGCCTTGTCGTAGCGTTCGGAGTCTTCGTAGAGCACGCCGAGGTTCATCAAGAGGCCGACGTGCAACGGCGGATGCGTGAGGCAGCGTTCGTAGAAGCTGATCGCATCGTCGTCGTTGCCGGCCAGGTCGTTGGCGTGTCCCAGTTGGAAGAGGGCGCCGGTGTGGGCCGGGTCAAGTTCGACGGAGCGTTCCAGGTGCTTCAGCCCCAGCGTGCGATTGCCGTCGGAAAGATGGGCTGACGCCAGCTGGAAGTGGTATTCGGCGTTGTGGCTCGCCTGATCTTCCATCTTGGAGAGAATCGCTTTGGCCTGTTGCAACTCTCCCTTCAGGCGATGGATGCCGGCCTTTTGAAGCTGCACTTGAGCGCTCGTGTAGCCCGCCTTTTCGGCTTTTTCGAACGCCTTGAAGGCGTCGTCGAGTTCGTGGCGTTCGAGGTGGGCCTTGCCCAGGTAGAACGAGGCGAGGGCGCCCTCAGCATGTTTGAGATTCTCGACGGCCGCGCCCAGGTGGCCCATGAAATAGGAGGCGATGCCCAGCTTGAGCTGGACTTTCTTGATGGTGGGGCCTGCGAATTCGAGCTTTTTCCGCAGCGCATCGACGGCTTCGCGGAGAGCACGGTATTGGGTTTTGCCTTGCGCCAATCCGTCGCGCAACCGCTGCACGGTGCCCGCATCGCAATCTTCGCGTTCGACCAGCAACGCTTTCAAATCGATCAGCATCGTATCGGCCATGTGTCGCATCTCCCCTGAAACAGCAATGTCTGGCCGCCAACGGCTTGCGAATGTCGACGCAAACGACAACATCCTCCTGCCCATCGGCGTGCCGACGGGTTTCGGAGGCTATTCGCGTGTGGCGGTCCTTAGCATCTTACGCGCCGCGCTCTGCGAAAATCCTAATATAGCGGCTTGCAACCGAGCCGCAAGGTGCGGTACTTGGCGAGGGCCGAGGTGGAAGGCATTAGAGTTGTCGAGACCTTGACCGCAGCCCAGGCAACTCCGCCGGCCCGTCGAATCCCGTTGGCCTGACTTCTTAATGATGGTTGATCTATCCCGCCGTGGCTAAATCCAAGCAACAACCGGAAGAACCAGCCTGCTGGGCGATCGTCCATCCTGGCCTGGAAGACATCGCAGCCGATGAGATCCTGCGCGATTTCGGCGGCGAGGTGAAGAAAAAGTCGAAGGGGATCGTCGTTTTCCGACCCAAGCGGCTGGATCGCGACATTCTCCAACTTCGGACCACCGAGGACGTTTTCGTTTATGGGTGGGGAACCGACCAGCTGAGCTACCGCTCGACAGACCTCGAGAGCATTCGCAAATGGACGGCTCTCGAAGCGGATTGGCCGACCTTGTTGAAGATTCACCATTCCATTCGGCCCAAGCCAAAAGGGAAAACCAGTTGGCGGATGGTCGTGCAAATGACCGGAGAACATGGCTACCGCCGCTACGACGCCACCAAGGCGCTCGCGAAAGGACTCGTCGGCAAGTTCCCAGCTAGTTGGCCGGAGGCGGAGGAGAACGCGAGCGTCGAGTTTTGGCTGACCATCCACGGCTCCACCGGAATCTGCGGCATTCGCATTTCCGATCGCAACATGCGGCACCGCACCTGGAAGGTCGAGCACTTTCCCGCCTCGCTTCGACCGACGGTGGCGGCATGTATGGCGCGCGTGGCCGAACTCAAGCCGAACCAGGTTGTCGTGGATCCGATGTGCGGCGTCGGCACCATCCTCGGCGAATGCTGGACCCTGGCCAAACGCAAAGCGCGCGGCGACATGGCGGCCTGGAACAGCACCTTCCTCGGCGGCGACCTCGATCCGCACCATGTGAAACTCGCCGGGACGAATCTCCGCGAACTCGGTGAGTTCGAGTTGCGCCCCTGGGATGCGCGGCGGCTGCCGCTGGAGCCCGAATCGGTCGATCGAATCGTCTGCAACCCGCCGTTCGGCAAGCAGCTTTCGACGCCGGAAGAGATCGTTCCGCTCTATCAGCAATTCGTCCGCAACATGGACCGCGTGATGAAGGTCGGCGCCATCGCGGTATTGCTCGTCGCGGAGCCGGCCGTGATGAAAGAATCGATCCGCAAATATGACTGGAAGCAACTGCGCTATCAACCGATCCGGATCCTGGGTCAACCCGCCGTGATCATGGCCTACCGCAAGGAACCGCCCCCCGAATGAGCTCCGCGCTTTCGCGTTTCATCACTGGACGCGACGCGATCGTTCGATTCCAATCTCCGTCATCGATCTCGATTCGGAGCTGCACCCATGCCATTCGCCTCCTTGGTTATCCCCTTCCTGCTCGCCGCGCCGCCGGAGCCGGCGTTCAAGGTGACCGAAGACGCCGAGCGGATCCGCATCGTCGGGTCCGCGTTGGAAGCGTCGATCCGCAAGAAGGGCTACGTCTCCGGCGTGGAAGCGCAGTCGTTGCTCGACACGAAGACCGGCTTCCGCGACCTGGGCTTCGGCCTCGATATTGTCGATTGGCTGATGGAACCGGGGAGCGACGAAGCGTATCGCGAGAAGCTTGATCCCGAACTGCGCTACGAGTTCAACAACGCCTGGCACGGCAAGAAGGGGCGGCGAAGCATCGAAGGTCCGCAGATTTGCACCAAGGCGCGGGAACTGAAGCCGACTGCCATGCAGGGGAAGGACTTCGTCGCCATCAAGCAGGACTTCGCTTATACCATGGCGATTCCCGGCAAAAAGGCCGGCTCGAAGTGGGAGCAGACGATCGTCTTCCCCGCAGGAAAGCGCTGGTTCGCGTCATGCGACAAGATCACGAGCGTCAACGATGCCGACGCTCTTACGCTTCGCATCGATTTGCCGGGCCACATCAAGCACAAGGACGGCGACACGTTCAGCGAAGCGTACTTAAGTTATTTCGGCAAAATCCCGTCGAAGGAGTTCATCAAAAGCTTTACGCCGGACGAGCGATTTCAGTATGTCCGCGACGACGCCAAGATTCCGAAGCGGATGATCCGCGCCTACCGCATCCGCGATCCGAAAACGGGAGCCGACGGCCCCTGGCTCGCGGGCATGACGCTTGATCCCGGCGTCGTGTCCGAAGCATGGTGCCATCAGCGCGGCTACGTCTGCATGATCGAGGAGTTCGGCGGCCGGCCCATCAAGGCGGGCGAGTCGTTCAGCGCGGCGTTCATCATCGGCTACTTCGATTCGATCGAAGAGATGGAACGTGTCTACGATCAGTATGCGGGCGCGAATCTGCTCGAAACGGACGGCGACGGTTGGAAGCTGACGCGGCGGAAGGCGGGCAAACGATGAGCGAACCGGTTTCAAGCATGGTCGATCTGCGAAGGCACCTCGAAGCGCACCTTCGCTCGCTTCGTTCCGCCGGCATCGAGTGGGCGCCACGCGGAGACAAGCTGGCCGCGAAAGCTCGTCCAGTTCCCGCGGTGCAGCCTGCGACGGCGCCTACGCACGTCGCATCCATCGACGCGGAACCGGAGGAAACGGATTCGCGGCGACAGGAGTTAGGCGTACTCGCCGCGGAAGTCGCGAAGTGCGTCCGTTGTCCGAGTCTCGCGTCCACGCGGACGCAAACGGTTTTCGCTGACGGTAACCCGCACGCGGAACTGCTCTTCATCGGCGAAGCGCCAGGGGCGGATGAAGATGCGCAGGGGAAGCCGTTCGTCGGCGAGGCGGGCCAGCTTCTTAACCGCATCCTCGCCGCCTGCGGATTGACGCGCGAGGACGTCTACATTTGCAACGTGCTGAAGTGCCGACCGCCCGGCAATCGCACGCCGTTGCCTGACGAGGCGGACAACTGCAAGGGCTACCTCGAACGCCAGATCGAACTGGTGAAGCCGAAGTTCATCGTCTGCCTCGGTTCGTCCGCGGCGACGCAATTGTTGGGGCCCATCAAGCCCCTCGGCCAAATGCGCGGCCGATTCCACGATTACAAAGGGATCCCGGTGATGGTCACCTATCATCCCGCGTATCTTTTGCCGCATCGCAGCCCCGATAAGAAGCGAGACGTGTGGGAAGACATGAAGTCGCTGATGGCGAAACTGGGGCGGCCGATTCCCGAAAAGGGGGCAGCGAGTGCAGAGTAGGACGCACGCTCTCTCTTTCGTGGCGACAAGTTTATTAACTTGTCGGAATTGGATTTTCTCAAGCCATTTAAACAAGTTAGATAAACTTGTTTCCACGTCGGCGGGGAATGACGGCGACGCTTGGCGAACTGCGGAATCCGCGTTAGCAATGTCGTCGCAGACATCAGTGCTTCTTTCGAGGCGAGCATGCCGATTCGCTTTTCGTGCGAATGCGGGCGGACATTGCAAGTGGCCGACAACCTCGGCGGCGCCCTGGTGCGTTGTCCCGAATGCAGCCGCACGCTGACCGCCCCGGACGCCGCCCTTTCTGTGCGTGCAGGCGTCAAGCCGCCGCCGCTGCCGCCGCAACCGGTGGAAGGCGATCCCGTCGAACTCGAAGAGTGGGACGAGAAGGCAGAGCGCAAACGCCGGCTCAATCCGTTCAAGGATAATGCCCCGCCGCGCCGGTCTTATTACGACCGCCGTCGGGATGACGATTCCGCGGCGCCGGAGGTGGACGAGCGCGACCTACGCCTTCCGCCGCCGCCCCCAAAGGAATTGGGCGGCGCCAGCGGTTCGGTAATCGCGGGCATCTTCATGATGCTAGGCGCCATCGTCTGGTTTGTCCTCGGCCTTTTCGCCGATCGCATCTTCATTTACCCGGTGATCCTTTTCGTCAGCGGCCTGATCGCACTTGTGAGAGGACTCACTCAATCGGATTGAGAGCAGGGATGGCCGTTGTGGATCGAATCGAGGCGCCGCAAATTCTTCGGACGAACGCATTTCGAACGCTGGAAGCGTTCTCCAGCAAAGCCCAGGGTTGGCGACCATCGGGAGCCAACCCTGGGTAAACGTAAGACATAGACGTGAACCCCGTAGGGGTTCGCCAGAACGCTTCGCCCAAGTACGTTGGTCGCGAACCTGAGGCGTCCTGGGGAGCTCATTCAGAGCTCATGGCTGGTGGGCGGCGTCGAACCCAGGGTTGGCTCCCGATGGTCGCCAACCCTGGGCTTTGCTGGAAAACGCTTTCAGCGTTCGCGGTCCAGTCCGTCCGCCCGAAACCGTATCCGCACCCTCGGTCTGGGCCGGTGCTTCCCCTCATTGACATGTCATCGTAGGGCGTTGACAATCGCCTCACGAAATTCCTACCTCGTGAGGCCCCGCATGTTCGCATTTCGCCCCTTCGTTCTCGCTTTGGCTTTGTGGATTCCAGCCGTCGCATTTTCCCAGGATGCCGATTCGCTCGTCATCGTGGAGAAGGGCACGCCGCGCGCGACCATTGTCGTGTCGGCGAAAGCAGGGAAATGGGAGAAGGAGGCGGCGGAGGATCTGGCGAAGTATGTCGGCATCATGAGCGGAGCGAAGTTGCCCATCGCTGCGGAACCGAATGGGGAAGGCCCCGTGATCTTCGTCGGGGAAGCAGCGTTGGCGGCGGCGTCGGACCTGCGAGAGAAGTTGAAAAAAATCGCGAAAAAGGAGCCGTTCCTTCGTGCCGACGCCATCGTATTGGAACGCCGAGGCAACCGCGTGTTCGTCGCTGGGACGAACGACGACAGCCATTACTACGCGGTTGCCGAACTGCTGGAACGGTGGGGTTGCCGTTGGTATCTGCCGACCGATTTCGGCGCCTGCATCCCCGAACAGACGACGCTGGCAATTGGGAAGCTGTCGTTCGCCTACGCACCGCCGTTCGAGGTTCGCAGTTACTGGCTCGCCTGGAACGCCAGCGGCGACGATTATCAGGAGTTTTCGCACCGCAATCGCATGAACCCCGGCGTCGGCGTGCCCTCCGGGCATGCCATCGGCGAGTATGTGAAGGAGTTGATCCCCAAGGGGAAGAGCGTCTTCAACGTGCCGATCGCCGAGGATGCGACGGCCGACCTTATCGCCAAGAAGATCGAACCCGTATTCGCTGCCGGCAAGGATATCTCCTTGGGCATGGAGGACGGCATTTACGAAAGCGCGTCGCCGCTGGACAAGAAGCTGCGAGCGAATCTCTTCGATAAGTACTTCCTGGTGCCGTCGCTCACGGACCCGTTTCTGGTCCTTTACAACAAAGTCGCGGAGCGGCTGCTGAAGCAGCATCCGAACAGCAAGTCGCATATCGGCTTTCTTGCTTATTCCAACATCACGATTCCGCCGCAACGGAAGATCACGGCCGCCAAGCCGCTGGTGGCGTATCTCGCCGCGATCGACGTCGATCCGATCCACGGCATGGACGACCCCAAATCGCCGCCGCGCGGGGAATACCGCGACATGATGTATCGGTGGTCGGCGGTCATGCAGGGGCGAGTCGTCATCTACGATTACGATCAAGGCATGCTCGTGTGGCGAGACATGCCTAATCCTTCGATCGCGTCGATTCGCCAGGACGTCAAGCATTACAAGAAGGCCGGCATCCTCGGCATCAGCACCGAAACGCGCGGCGCGATGGCCACGACGTTTCTCAACTTCTATGTCCGCGGACAACTTTACTGGAACCCGGAAGCGGACGTCGATGCGATGCTCGCGGAGTTCTATGAGAGGTTCTACGGCCCTTCCGCCAAGCCGATGGCTGCCTATTGGACCGCGATCAACGACGCATGGGAGAAGTCGATCGTCACGGAGCACGAGCTTTACGTGGCTCCGGCCATCTACACGCCGGAGTTGGTGACGCAGCTTCGCAAGCACTTGGAATCGGCCGAAGCGATGGCGAAGCCGGGCACGAGCCGGCAGGATCAGCAATACGCGGACCGCCTGAAATTCACGCGCAAGAGCTTCGAGGTGATCGACGCTTACATGGCGATGGCGAAATCGGCCGCGACGGATGCAGATTACAAGGCAGCAACCGCCGCAGGCGAGCGAGGCCTCAAGGCTCGACTGGAACTGGCGGCGATGAATCCGACGTTCACCACGCGCGTCGTCGGCGTGGCGGCGGAGACGGACAAGTCGGGCCCCGCTTGGTGGCCCGGCGAAGTGCAACAGTATCGCGAGTTGCAGGAAGTGATCGACGGGTCCAAGGGCAAACTGGTCGCGAAGCTGCCGCTCGAATGGGCATTCCGCGTCGATCCCACCGACACTGGCGTCGTCAGCGGTTGGGCGTACAAGCCGCTGGACCTGAAGGACCCCAAAGGCTGGGGCCCGCTGCGGACCGACCTCTACATGCAAGCGCAAGGCGTCCTCGGTCCGATGAATCAAAGCTACATGGGCCATGCGTGGTATCGAACGGAACTGGATGTGACGGCAGATCAAGCAAAGCGGAAATTGAACCTGCGCTTCCCCGGTCTGTTCAACGAATGCTGGCTCTACGTCAACGGCCATCTGGTCGCTCACCGCGAGCAAAACCCAGTGTGGTGGAACAACGACTACAAGTTCGAGTGGGACGTGGACCTCGCGGACAACGTGAAGGCGGGGAGCAACAGCATCACCCTTCGCGTTCACAACCCGCACCATTTCGGCGGCATGTTCCGCCGGCCGTTCGTGTATTCGCCGACCAAGTAGGCTGCGTCCAAATGTGCAGGGCAGTATCCGGCGTGATTGCTCGGATAGCTAACAGACGGTTGACGTGCCATGCTTCGTCGGATCCCTGGCCGGGCTCGTTGAAGCTTCCCCTTTCACCGACGAAGCATGTGAAGCTTCTGAAACTTTCAGCTCTTGGTCTGGGCGCATGCTTCAGCGGTGAAAGCGGAAGCATTGAGGAGCCCGGCCAGGAACCCGCTCAAGCATGGCACGCGCACGGGTGGGCTGATCGCACCCTTCGCGTTTCTCGGGCCTCGTTATGACCCGTTGATGCGGCGTTTCTGCACCACGCTTTCCGATGACGACAGCTATCGCCTTCGCCCCGTGCGGCGCCTTTTCCGAGGCCCTGGCCGACAACTCGCCGCTGGCGGCCGAGATCGATCGCACACTGACGATGCAGATGATGCAGGAAATCGCCATCGAGCACAGCAAGGGGCGCCGCCTCTATCTCGGAAACAGCACGACCCGTTGAAGCGGGTCACTACGGTCACTACGGCGAATATGAAGTTGCGAAACAGCACGACCCGCTGAAGCGGGTCACTACGGTCACTACGGAAAACAAGACTGCGGCCAGCATGCTTCTTTTTTCTTAGTTCGTGGCATATGGTACACTCGTACCGGCGGCCTATGCCGACTTCCGCCGCGGGATTCCGACGCATGGCGACCGAACGCACTGCCGAAGTTCCTCATTTCCGCGAGACGCCGACCGTTTCCCTCAATGCGAAGGGAGCGGAGGCGCCCCGCGTGCGTCCGTCGTTCGAACCGCAGGCCTTCCTGGGCAACTATCGCCTTCTGCGCGAAGCGGGGCGGGGTGCGATGGGGGTCGTCTACGAAGCGGAGCACCAATCGCTGGGCCGCCGCGTCGCACTCAAGGTTCTGCCGCCGCATTTCGCGCGCGATGCCGAAACGCTGGATCGCTTTCGCCGCGAGGCACGCTCGGCCGCATCGTTGCATCACACCAACATCGTTCCTGTCTTCGAGGTCGGGGCCGAAGGGGATGCCGTCTACTACGCGATGCAGTTCATCGACGGCCGAACGGCGGAGCAGTGGGTGGAACGCGAGGTTGCCGCGCCAACGCCGATCGAAGCGCGATGTCGATTCATCGCTCAAGTGGGCAGGCAGGTTGCGGACGGTCTCGGCTTTGCCCATGCTCGCGGCATCGTGCACCGCGACATCAAGCCATCGAACCTGCTGCTCGACGATGCGGGCCGCGTTTGGATCGCCGATTTCGGCCTTGCGAAGACGGTGGAGGATGGGCTTACGGAAGCCGGCAGCATCCTGGGTACGCTCCCCTACATGGCGCCGGAGCGATTCTCCAACCGGGGCGACGCCCGCGCCGATCTGTATGCCCTCGGCCTTACGCTGTATGAAATGGCCACCCTGCACCGTGCCTTCGATGCGGAGGACCGCCTGCAGCTTATGGAACAGATCCACAAGGGAGATCCGCCCCGTCCTTCGGTTCGTGCGCGTGGCTTTCCCCGTGATCTTGAAACGATCCTGCTGAAGGCGATCGACAAGGATCCCAAAAGGCGTTACGCAACCGGCGAAGAATTCTCCGAGGACTTGCGCCGTTTCCTCGAGGATGAACCGATCCTCGCCCGCCGCATTCGTCCGCTGGAGCGAACCTGGCGCTGGGCGAAACGGCATCCCGCGACGGCGACTCTCGCGGGGCTCGCCATTTGGCTGACCGTTATCCTCGCGGTGGGCAGCACCCTCGCTGCCCTCAAGTTCCGCGACATGGCTCGGGAAGCGGACGAGAAATCGCTGGCCGCTCTCTCCTCGGAGCAGAAGGCGCTCGCGGCCCAGCAGCGTGCGAGTCAGGAAGCGGCCGCCGCGGCGGAGATTTCGAGTTTCCTTGTCAGCTTGTTCGACGAATCGGATCCGCTTGGGCTCGAAGGCCGTGCGTTTCCTTCCAAGAAGTTGCCGAAGGACGCGATCGATACCCGCAAGTTTCTTGATCGCGGTTCCGAACGCCTGAAGACGCTGCTGCTCGATCAGCCTCTGCCGCGGGCCGAGCTGCTCGACAAGGTGGGGACGGTTTACATCGGTTTCGCCGAGTTCGATCGGGCCTTGCCGCTCCTCGAGGAATCGCTGAAGCTGCGGCTCGCCCACTTGCCGGAAGATCATCCCGACGTCGCCACGAGTTGGCACCATCGCGGCTACTATCACCACACCCGCGCGAATTTCGCGAAGGCGACCGAGGACTATCGCAAGGCCCTCGCCATCCGCAAGAAATGTTTCGGCCCCGATCATCCGCTGGTCGGCCAGACGCTCTTGCATCTGGGGACCACGCACAACGACATGACGCCGCCACAAGTGCTCGATGGATGGCTGACCGAATCGCTGCGCATCCATCGCCTGCACTACGGCGCCGACAGCCGTGAGACGATGATCCCCCATCTCGCGCTCTTGATGCATCGGCTCTACTGCAATCGCATGGATTCCGCCATGCTGATGCTGCCGGAAACGCTTCAGCTTCTCGAAAAGCATGGTCCCCGAGCCGACTTCGGCGAAGCGATTCGCGGCTATGTCGATGGCCAACTCATGATGGGGCTGGGCCGATACAAGGATTCCGCGAGAATGCTCGAATCGTCGGTTCGCAAGGCGGAGCCGATCCTGGGAGAGACGCATTTTCTCGTCTTGATGGCCCGCGGCGGCTGGGCGGAAGTGCTGCACGAGAAACTCAGAGATTACGATGCTGCCGAGCGCGTTTACCAAGAGCAGATCGAGCGGTTCGGCAGGGTCTACGGCGCCGATTCCGCCGAGGCGGGGGGCAACCACCTTTTGCTCGCTCGGGTGCTGCGCGACGCCCAACGATCGGACGAAGCGGAGAAGGAACTGCACTCCGCGGCGGCTGCTTTCCGCAAACATGGCCGAGGCGATCTCGCACGCGCGCTGCATATCCTGGGCGGCTTGGAATTGAGACGCGGCGATCTGGAGTCGGCCGAGGGCCGCCTCATCGAGTCCGCGGCTTTGCGCAAGGCGGGGCCGGACGACGGCCGCAAATGGCAGGGCATGGCGACCTGGGAAGCGCATACGCTTCTCAAGAAACGCGGAGCCGCCGACCGGGCGCTCGAACTGCTGCGCGAACATCTGCCGACTCTCGCGGCGGCGAAGGCCGACAAGGATGACAGCCAGGTCACCGCATTTCTCTTCGCCGAGCTGGCGATGAATCTCAAGACGCGCGGCGCTGCGGCGAGCGAAGTCGAGCGAGCCTGCAACGAGGCGGTCCGGATGCTGGAGACCGCGGTCTCGCTTGGCTTCCGCAACGCGGCCTTGCTGGATGCAAGCCCCTCGCTCGACGTCCTCCGCGAACGGCCCGATTATCAGGCCGTCCGCGCCAAATTGACGCCTGCGAAAAAGCTCTCGTGATCGCCGCAGCATTTCTCTCCCTCCGGGAGAGGGAGCCGGGAATTCTCCCCTCTCCCTCCGGGAGAGGGGCCGGGGGTGAGGGCGTGCGACGTGGCGTTGGGCGAGAAAAAGGCGCCCTCACCCCAACCCTCTCCCGGAGGGAGAGGGAGCGGCATTATTCCTTACTTCTCGCCGTGAGCCGATTTCCACAGGTTCAGCACAGCATGCGCCTGGCCCTGATGATGGGCCTCATGCCATGTCAGCAGCATTACCCATTCGCGATACGCCCACGGCGCCTGCTCGTTCGGCTTCTTGTCGAGCATGTCGGCCGGCAGGTTCAGCAGATGCTGCTTGAGTTCCTCGCGCTGCTTCGTGAGGTAGGTGCGAATCTCATCCACGGTGGGGATCGCTTCGTCCGGCGTGCTGCCTCCGGCGAATCGGCGAACGTAATCCTCGTTCTGCGGCTGGCCGCCCGTCATGCGGACATGCACATGGCGATCGTCGGTGGCCGCGATATGCATCAGTTGCCACGCGATGTGAGCCCGCCCTGGGGCGGGTCGCCAACCGAGGATTTCCTGGGCCTTTTCGTTTTTCGCGATCGTGTCGAGGAACGAGTTGGTTCGTCCGCGGACGTAGTCGAGAAATGCCGTGATTTCGAAAACCGCCGCCATGAAGAAGCTCCTAAGGTATTGCACCCCTCTCCCCTTTGGGGAGAGGGGCTGGGGGTGAGG
>JAIEPT010000329.1 GCA_019748295.1 Gemmataceae bacterium
TCTCCAACCACGATAGGCAAGCCGACGACGTGATGTGCGAAACTGAAGGTATCCGTAGGACTATTCGCTTGTCAAGAAAAATCTCCGAAGTTTCTTGGGCCGAAGACGGCGATCACCTGGCGAGCGGGAAAAAGGGGGCGCAGCTATATTGACACAGGCATGTCAACTGAGTTGCGTCCCCTTTTCATTCTCATGGTTTCCGAGCGCGGCAGCAAATGTCCCCAATGCGGACCTATCCGCGGAAGCAGGCGAGCGGCCGGCGTTAGCCGGGTGGTAGGGCGAACCGGCAAGTCTCGTCACGCCCAAACGGCGATTTTGTCGGAGCCAGCCGTTTGCCTGGGTCATTGTGCGGAAGGAAGTTCCGGGTACAATGCCCTCTCCCAAAATCGATCCTCCCCGAAGGAACCGCAGCCATGTCGCTTGTTCGTTCGCTGCTCGTCGGCGTCGCCCTCCTCTCGACATGGGGCTCGTTCGTGCATGCGGAAGATGGCTGGGAAGACCTGTTCGCGAAGGGAACCGAAGCGTTTCGCGGCAAGATCGGCGGGTGGGCTCCGACGAAGGAAATCTCGCTCGATGCCGCCAAGCCGCGCAACTTCCAGGCCTCGGAGGATCCCGGTAACATCTGGTACAACGGCCCCAAAGGGAACGCGACCAATCTTTACACGAAGAAGAACTACGGCGACGCGGAAGTGAGCCTTGAGTTCATGATGTCGAAAGGCTCGAATTCCGGCATCAAGTTTCATGGGCACTACGAAATTCAGATCTGCGACAGCTTCGGCAAAAAAGAAGTGGACGGCAGCGATTGCGGCGGCATCTATCCCCGCGCCGAGGCAAAGCCGCGCTACCACCACATCGACAAGGGCGTTCCTCCCAAGACGAATGCCTGCAAAGCCCCCGGCGAATGGCAGAAGCTCGAAGCGATCTTCCTCGCCCCTCGTTTCGACGCCGAAGGCAAAAAGACCGCCGACGCGAAATTGGTCCGCGTGACGCTCAATGGCAAAGTGGTCCACGAGAACCTGGACCTGAAAACCCCAACCGGCGACCGCTGGCCCAACCGCGAAATGGCGGAAGGCCCGATCATGCTCCAGGCCGACCACGGCCCCGTCGCGTTCCGCAACGTGAAGGTGAAAGCACCTGCCCCGAAGTAACGCCGAACCTTCCTTAGGTTCCTAGCCTCGTCATGATGCACTCGCATGGAGCGCCTTCGCGAGGCACGTGTCGCGTCTTATAATCACCGCAACTGTCTGTGCCCCCGTAGCTCAGCTGGATAGAGCAGCGGATTTCTAATCCGCCGGTCGCAGGTTCGAATCCTGCCGGGGGTACTCCTTCCATTTACCCGCCTCCGCTCGTTTCCCTTCGTTTCCACACGCGATCTTCATCTTCTCGAATCCTTCACCTGAAGCACTGCGACTCTTAGCAACATCTCGCCTGCAACCGCGTAGCATAGCGCAGTCCTTGCGAATCCATGCGCCTTGAGGCTTCTCTTTGGGTACTTCCATCTTGAGCGACGCGGTACGACGCGATGCCATGCCGGCCCAGACTCCACAGCCCTCATCAGGGAACGGAGCGGCATCGTTCGATTTGGAAATCGTCTCTGCCTTTCGGGCAGGCCTCACCGCTTTCGACAACGGCGATTACGAAGGGGCCATCCGCCACTTCTCCGCCGCCCTTCGGCTCGACGGCTCCAACACCGATATCTGGATCTACCGGGCCGAGGCTCATCGCTTGCTCTGCGATTTCGAGCGGGCCGGGGCCGATTATACCGCCGCCATTCGCCTCGAACCTGACAACGTGGCCGTGCTCGTCAAGCGGGCCGCGGTGCATCGGCAGTGCGAACGGATCGAGGCGGCTCATGCCGATCTCGATACCGCTCTGCAACTCGATCCCGATTGCGGCGAAGCACACGCCCAGCGGGCCGCGATCCTGCTCGAAAAGAACCAATTCGAGGAAGCGATTCGCGACCTCGACCGGGCCACGGCTGCACGCCCCACCGACTTCTGGGCCTTCTTCAATCGCGGCAAAGCCCAGCTGCGCCTGAGCAAACTCGACGCCGCCGTCGACGATTTCGGCCGTGCGCTCGCGATCAATTCTCACTACGTCCTCGCTCAGGTCCATCGCGCCGAGGCGTATCGGCTTCGCGGCGACTACATCCTCGCCCTCGTCGATCTGGCGGAAGTGCTGCGAGCGCATCCTCGCAACGTGCAGGCGCTGCTACAGCGAGCGATAGTTCACGAAGCTCGCGCCGATCTGGATGCAGCCGTCGTCGACGTCTCCGCTGCGATCGAGATCGATACGAACAACGTGCGGGCCCGTCTTCTCCGCGGCAACCTGCATCGCCGCCGCAACGATCTCGAAGCGGCGATCAACGATCTCGACGAAGCCGTTCGCCTGGATCCCAATGGCGTCCAACCTCGCCTGCAACGCGGCCTCGCTCGCATGGCCCAGGCTTTCTGGGAAGCGGCCGACGACGATCTTTCGCTCGTTCTGCAGCGCGATCCCTACTGCCTGGAAGCCCGCTCCGCCCGCGCCATGATTCGCGAGCGCTCCGGCGAACTGCCCGCAGCTGCGGAGGATTGCACCTTCGCCCTCGAGCAAAAGCCGGACTACGCCCCCGCCTGGCTTCTGCGCGGCATGATTCTCACCCGCACGGGCCAGTTCGACGAAGCGATCAGCGACCTCACGCAGGCCGTCGCGCTCGACGAAAAGATGCTGCTCGCCCGCCAGGAACGGGCTCGTGCTTACACCTTCAAGGGCGACTTCGACAAAGCCCTCGCCGATCTGGACGCGGTGCTTGAGAAAGACCCCGGCAACGCCCTGGCGCTGGGCGATCGCGGCCTCGTCTATCACCGCATGAAGGATTACGCCCGCTCCGCTGCCGACTTCTCGCGGGCGCTTCAGCGAAATCCCACCCGCATCGTCGCCGCCTGGAGCCGCGGGCTCGCCTTGGTGGCCCGCGATCAGAACTCGCGAATGCTCGTCGATTACGCCGAAGGCATCGCCCCGCCGCCCCCCGTCATTCCGGAACCGCTGCCGCAGCTGTCGATCCCGGTCCTCTCCGCGACGCGGACGGCGGTTTCGAAGTCCGAAGTCAAAAAGCGTCCAGCTGCTCCCAAAACGCAGCATGCCGTCAAGCCGCTGGCGCCTGAAACGGACCTCGCTCTGCCGTTGGCGGAATCCTCGGACGAGGTGCAGTCCGAAGAGTCCGATATCGCGGTGGACGATGCCGTCGCCGATGGGGAAGTGCCGAGCTTCGATGACATTCAGATCGACGAATCGGGAGTCGATCTCGATTCCGGCGTGCATGAAGCTGCCACGGAAGAGGAAACAGCCGACCATCAGCCGGCTGCGTCGCAAGACGCGGACACCATTCGAATAGGCGATTCTTCGCCCGCGATGGAAGCCCCGTCCGAGTCCTCGAATTTCTTGCTGCAGAAAGAAGTGATTTGCCCGCTCTGCAAGAAGAAGGGCATGCCGGCTGAAGTGAACGGCACCCGCATTCGATGCGGCAGCTGCCATGCGATGTTCCCGGCTGCTTCCGCGCTGACTCAGGAGATGCTCAATAAGCAAGAAGCCGTTAAGACCAAAAAGAAGCAGCAGCAGGATGAAGATGACGAAGACAGGCTGCCCCTCTGGAAGAAAGGCGCGATCGCGCTTGCCGGCGTTCTCGTGCTTTGGTTTGTAAGCGGCTACGTGATGGATTGGTATCGCAGCATTCCGGCAAGCTTCCCGAGCACATTCACCGCTGATCGCCTTGCCGCGGATTTAGCCACCAATGGCGACGACGTGAAGTCTCGCCTGGACGGCAATGGGGTTGTCGTGCGAGGAACGCTACAGGTCCGCAAGGTCGGGCGCGACGATGCGATCGTGTTCGCGACTCCCGACGGAACGGATTGGAAGATCCTTTGCAAATTCGAGGGGTCCGCGCGGCAGCAGAAATCGATGATCGCCGGCGTGGCACGGAATGAGGTCGCCAAGAATGCGGAAGTGATCGCCAACGCCGTCGCGCGATTCGCCGACAAGACGTTGATCCTGGAGAATTGCGAACTCAATCCTGCTCAATGACGCGAAGCTTCTCGCGGAATTCACGAACGTTCAATGCAATCGCTCACAAAGCATTCTTAACCTAGCCCGCGTCTGAAGCAAACCACTGTTTCAGTCTTCGTGTTCCCTTAGGAGTTTCTCCATGAAGTCGGTTCAGTTTCTCAGCGTGAAGCGCAAGGGCTTCACCCTCATCGAACTCTTGGTGGTGATCGCCATCATCGCGGTTTTGATGAGCCTGCTTCTTCCCGCAGTTCAGAGCGTGCGCGAAGCGGCCAATCGCGCCCAGTGCCAGAACAACATGAAGCAGATCGGCATCGCGTTGCACAACGCGAACACGTCGCGCGGCGTCTTCCCGCCGGCTGGCGAGTTCATCACCACGGATACGGCGGGCACCAAGATCCAAACGCAGAACCTCCAAGGCTGCGTGACGCTGCTGCTGCCCTTCATGGAGCAGAGCGCGATCTACGATCAGATGAATCTGATCGGGATTCGCTACAACCAGAGTTCGGCGAACATTACCGCCGCGAAGACGGTAATCCCCTCGCTGCTCTGCCCGACCAACCCGCTTCGCAACCTCCGCACCAGCGGCGATCGCGACAGCTCGGGCTACGGCGTGAGCGACTATGCTCCCTGCCCCTACACCAACCTGACTACCGTCGCGAACACCTACGTGACGGGAAATCCCAACATCGATCCGCGGACCCCGGCTTCCAGCTCATCGTTGTACATGGCGGAATCCGCGCTCTGCTCCGCGGCGATCCCGACGGTCGATGCGAGCGGCAGCGGCAAGCCGGCCGGCTGGGCGGCGGTCGCCAGCACCACCATCACGCCGAACTTCTATCACGTGAACGAGGGGACCTATCCTGATCCTTGGTACGGCGCCAATAACGTCGGCGGCATCAAGGACGGTCTCTCGAACAGCCTCGCCTTCTACGAAGACGTGGGCCGCTACGAAGCCATGGCGTCCAGCCGCTACTACGATCCGGTCACGGGCGGCTCCCGCTCCAGCTGGCGCTGGGCCGAACCCGACAACGCGTCGGGCGTGTCCAAGGGCATCAACACCAACCGCACGCCGTTCGGCGGCCCGGTCGGCGACGGCTCTCCCTACACCGCGTCCGGCAAAGCCGCTACCGGCGGTTGCCAGTGGAAGGATCACGATTGCGGTCCGAACAACGAAGTGTTCAGCTTCCATCCAGGCGGAGCGAACGTCCTCATGATGGACGGCTCGGTCCGCTTCCTCAGCCAGGACCTCCGCTACGAAGTGCTTCGCGCTCTCGTGACCGCCAACGGCGGCGCCGCGGAAGCCGGCCTCTACGCGGAAGCCATCAAGTAAGCTTGACCGCACCTGCCGTACCTCGGTGCACTTCATGCACCTGACATCGCCGCGACCGGGCCGTCCCGCCGCGGCGATGTCGTTTGAATACCTCGGGGGCAACGTCGAATCGTCGCGGTTCCTCTCGCCAGCAGGTCCTGTATGCCGCACCCCGCCCTTCTTCTTTCGCTGCTCCTTGGTGCGGCCTTCGCCGGCGGATGCACGCGAACGCCAAAAATCTCCGATTACGTCGCCTACTGCCCCAAATGCGGCGACGAAACTCCCTTCAGCGCGTCGGCTTTGAAGATCCCTTGCTCCCATTGCGGACTTTTGGGGCCTCCACGCCTCAAAGGGCTGAAAGGGGACGACCGAGGCGGCAGCGTTTGGGGAGCCTACGTCGCGTGGGGCGTGATCTCGGCGGTCCTCATCCTCGGGTCCGTCAACGGGTGGATCGCGTATCGACGCTATCAGCAAACCCATCAATCCGCCAAGAAGTCCGACTTGAGATGCCGATGTCCAGGTTGCAAGCGAAAGTTCGCGTATCCGGTCGAAAAGGCGGGCGCCTCCGCCATGTGTCCACGATGCAAGAAGCAATTCCAACTTCCCGCGGCGCCCCCTGAAAAGGCCTGAACGGGGAGAAGGCGTCAATCATGCATACGCTGCCGCCAGGACGGACATGTCGCTCGCTCCTCGCGGCCTACGGCGCCCTCGTCCCCCTCGCGTTCGTCCCCCTCCTGATGGACGATTTCAATCTTCCGAAGTCGATGCTGACTCTGTGCTGCGCCGCTGCGGCGTTGGGATGTTTGCTGACTTCCGCGCTTCTCGGTTCCGATTCTCTGAATGACGCTTGGAAGCGAGCGCTAAGCTGGCGGCTTCGATCGTTGATCGAGGCGGGCTTCCTGGCGGTCGCGTTTTCCGCCTTGGTCTCCACGGTGTTTTCGATCTCCCCGCGCGTCTCATGGTTTGGAGAACTGAAGAGCCATGAAGGCGCCCTCGTGATCCTTTCCGGCGTCGTGTTGTTTTTCGCGACGCGTGCTTTCTGCACCACTGCAATCGAGACGTCCCATGTCGCTTCCGCAACGGCGGTCGCCATGTCGGCGGCGGCGGCGTATGCCGTCGCCCAGGCATCAAGGCTCGACCCGCTTCAGTGGCAGACCTTAGACGCAAGCCTGCGGCCCGCATCGACGATGGGGCATCCGAACAGTTTGGCGGGCATGGCGGCTGCCAGTTTGCCGTTGGCCTTCTGGTTCGCCGCCACCGCGTCGCGGCGAACTGCGGGCCGATGCGTTGCAGCGGTCATGGCCGTGTTGTTGGTGGCCGCGATCGCCGTTGCCCAATCGAGAGCGGGATACCTGGCGCTCGGAGCCGCGCTGGCGACCTTGGCCGTCCACATCGGCGCCACGTGGCGTCGCGTCGGGTTGATGTTCGGCGGCACGACCATCGTCATCGCGGGCACGGTCTTCGCCGCGTTTGCTTTCGACCTGCCCATCCTTTCGGAGTTTTCCTCAACTCTGAGGCGTGTTTCGCGTTTCGAAGACGCCACGGGGCGGGTGGAGATTTGGAAGGGCGCATGGTCGATCTTCCTTTCTTCTCCCCTGACGGGAAGCGGAGTGGATTCGTTTCGCCTGGCCTTTCCGCCGGTGCAAAGTCCCGCGTACTGGCATAAGGAATGGGGCCAGCATCCTCATCAAGCCCATAGCGAACTGCTTCAGGTGCTGGCGATGCAGGGAATCCTCGGCGCCGCCGCCATGGGGATGGTGTTTGCGGGCATCTGCCTCGCGTATCGTCGCGCGGCGAAGACCGAGCGAGTCGCCGCGGGCGCCATCGCCGCAAGCCTCGCTGCTCTCACGGCGTTCTTCCTGTTCGGCCGGACGAACGCCGCGATGAGCGGCCTTTTCGCGTGCCTCTGCGGCATGTTGTCCCGATTGGCGTCGCGGACTACGGCGGAGACGGAGGATCGGATGCCAAGCTCCGAAGGAGCATGGCATTTGGCATGTGCCGGCGGTTTGTCGATCATGTTGGCGTTCTGGATCTGCGACGCCTACGAGATGACATGTCCGCCATGGGGCGCCGGGATTCTCGTCGCCCTGTTCGGGACTGCCGCCTGGAGCCGTATTCCGAACGAGACGAGAACCCAACAGATCCCGGCCGAGGCGCCGAGTTCGTCGCCGGAACCCGAGAGCTCGCGACTTGGGGCCTTGTTGGGGGTTGGAACGATCTGGACGCTCGTTCTCGCCGTGCCGATGTTGGTCGCGTATCCGGCGATCCGTGCAAGCCAGGCATGTCGCGCGGGGCTCGACGCGCTCGCGACCCAGCCGCAGGTTGCGCTGCAGCAGTTCGAGCTGGCATGCGCATTGGAACCGTGGAACGACCACTATCAGTGTTTGGCTGGGGAAACTGAAGGAATCTTGGCTCAGATTGCCGCTTCGCCTCAGGACCGCCGCCAACTCCGCGGATTCGCATTGCAAAAGCTCACCCAGGCGATCGAGATGGCTCCCAGAAGAGGGGCGAATCGGCGAGCATCGGCAAACCTGCTTACGCAATGGGACGACGAATCGAAGATTCAACAAGCGTTCCAGTCATTCGACGTCGCCATTTCGCTCGAGCCGGCAAACCCCCATTTTTACGCCGAAGCGTACCGTGCGGCGCTGCGACTTTCGAAGGACTCGATCGCGAATCGCTATCGCGACGCGTGCACGGCCATGTACGGCGGTTTGCCGCAATGTCAGGCTCTCTTCGAGTCGCCCATCAAGAAAAAGTAACCGAGCAAGCCAGGCCGAATATCGACGGGGAACGCTCGAACGATTCGACCGGCATCAGGGGGAGCGATTCATGGCGATTCGCATCGCGTGTTCTCATTGCGACGAAACCTTCCGAGTAAGCGAAGGGAAACTCGGCAAAAAGCTGCGCTGTTCTTCCTGCGGCGAGACATTCGTCGCCGGGGAAACCAGATCGAAAAGCAGGCGTCGGTCATGGAATCTTCCCAATGCCGTAAGCCCCGGACTTCTGTTCGCGGGCGTGGCGGTCATTACCGGCATCATGCTGTTCCTGATGCGCGATCGAATCTATCGGATGTTCGCGTCGAAAGAGTCGGCCCCCATCGTGCAAGCGACTCCAAAGATCACCGAGCCGGCTCCGCCCGCGAAGGTCGAACCTCGCTTCGAACCGCCTTCCGGCTGGTCCGCGGGAGACGCCAGGATCGCAAGCATCCCGCATGCGGAACGCACGTCGACCCTGACGTTGGTGCTGCTGCCGAGAGAGAAGCCCCCGGTTCATCTCGCCGCGACGTTGCTGGAGTCGCCCGCGACAGGCGATGCGAGCGCGTTTCGACTGCTCGGCCCCATCCGCCTCAAGCAAGTCGCGGCGGACGGAGTCAGAGAAACGAGCACCGAATCGGACGCTCGGGTCGCCGCGTGGAGTCCGACGTATCGCGTCGACGAGTTTGGGAATCTGAAGGACCGCTCGGATCCGGCATTTCCCGAGGCAACGAAACCCGAGGTGAAGCGTGCCGCCCTTTCCGGGATGGGAACGTTCGAGCTGGTCGCCCTTCCCATGCCGAACCGTTCGGTGAAGCCTGGAGAAAAGTGGACGGCGACGACTCAAAGCCAGGGGATCCACCCGCTGCTCGGACATCGCCTTCGATGCGAATGGACCTGCACGCATCAAGGAAATCGCGATGCGGCGGGGAGGACGGAATCTTTGGTCAAGCTGGAAGGCACGCTCCACGGGGCGAGCGGCGCCGGCGCCATTGGATCCGCTCGAGGAGAGGCGGTTTTTCGATCCGGCTTCGGATGGTCTCGGGTCAGCATCGCGTTCGGCGTAAGCGACGTCGAATCCGGTTCCGAAATCGCCTGGGAACTGAATGTGGACCGCGTGCCCGGGAATCCTCTCAGAATCGGGACGGCATCGCCCTCATCGCCCGTCCGGGGGATCGTGGTCCTTCAAATCCAAGGCGTCGTGACGCCGCTGGACCCGGTCTTGGTGGAGCAACGCGACGTGCGGCAGAAGCTCTTCCCGCTCAAAGTTCGATCCGATCGGATGTACGAGGTCTACGTCGAAAACGTTCCGACCGCGTCCACGGGGTCGTTCGTTCCGATCATCAACATTCTGGATCCGGCGGGAAGAGTCTTCCGATCCTCGGACGCGCCGGGCGTAGCCAGCCAGGGGTCTCGAACGTCGCTGCAATTCCGCGCGATGACGCCGGGACTTTATGCCGTTTCCGTCGGATCGCGCGCCCAAGTGCCAGGCGCATTCGTCCTACTGGTCGGCGAACGCGAGCTTCCGACAGCCAGCGACTGATGGGCCTCAAGGCACTGAGCCTTTCGTGCCGGAGGCGGATGTTCGATTCGCGTCTCCGATGAATCGGCGGTCCGGCCAAAATCCATCTCTGGGTTGACTTATTACACTATTCAGTGTAATAATGAGGCGGGCCTCACTCCCGGAAGTCTTATGACCCAGAGCATCCATCAAGTCGTACGCGAAAAGTACGCCTCCGTCGCCGATAGCGGTCTTTCCAACGACGATCGCGGCGTTCAAGCCGTCGCGGAGGCGTTTGGCTACACGCGGGAGGAACTTGCGAGCATCCCGGCCGAGGCGAACATGGGGCTTTCGTGCGGCAATCCGACGGCCACGGCGAAACTGCGGCCTGGCGAAATCGTCGTCGATCTTGGCAGCGGCGGCGGACTGGATGTGTTTCTCGCGGCCAAGAAGGTTGGGCCGACCGGCAAGGCGATCGGCATCGACATGACGCCCGCCATGATCGAACGAGCGCGGCGTGCGGCAAGCAAGCAGAACCTTTCCAACGTCGAATTCCACCATGCGACCATCGATCGCCTGCCGTTGCCGGACGCGTCGGCGGATTGCGTCGTCAGCAACTGCGTGATCAATCTGGCCCCCGACAAGGATGCGGTGTTCCGCGAGGTGTTTCGGATTCTGAAACCGGGCGGGCGCGTTGCGATTTCCGACATCGCCCTCAAGCAGGAATTGCCGGCGGCATTGAAGGACAACCTGTTCGCCTATGTCGGCTGCATCGCCGGGGCGGTCTCGATCGAAAGCTATGTGCAAGGCTTGAAGCGAGCGGGATTCGCGGCGGTCGAGGTCGTCGATTCAGGAAAGGACCTGAACGCCTACGCCCAGATCGAAGGACAAAGCGGCTGCTGCTCGCCCGCCATGGAGTTGGCTCCCTCCGAGTGCTGCAGCGCGGAAACCAAAGCGGCCGGCTGTTGCAGTCTTCCGGTCGCGTCCGAAGGTGCGTTCGAAGGTGCGTCCGTGCATGAAGGGATCCGGAACACGCTTCGCGACCATGA
This sequence comes from Gemmataceae bacterium, assembly GCA_019748295.1. GTDB lineage: Bacteria > Planctomycetota > Planctomycetia > Gemmatales > Gemmataceae > JAIEPT01. Next base: position 10,660 of record JAIEPT010000329.1, read on the forward strand.
CGTCAACGCCTTCGCGGCAAGCATCTATTTTTACGCGGTCAAAGCCAATGTCGGATGACCCGAAGCGGCGGCGCAGGGCAGCATTGCGAATACTGTTGGGGCAAGCGCAAATGGGCGCGGCGATTGTTTCGCTTGGTTTGCTGTTCGGGACCGGCATGAGCGACTGGACTGCATTCGCGGTGACCGGGACCTCGCTGCTGTTGATCACAAGTCTGATTTGCTTCAGATCAGGATAGGAAGCCTACGTAATCCAAGAGAGTCGTTCCCATTTCCCGTACCCCCCGGGTCGGAATGGAAATGAGAATGAACGCCTTGGGGCAGGGCCATGCAAAGCCCTGCCCCAAAGCATTTGGTGTTGCGTTATTTTGCGAACGGCAGGCTGAGCCGGCTTCGACCGACGTGGACGGCTTCCTCGCGAAGCAGGTGCTGCCAACGCGGAGGCAGCGGTTGCCGCGGGGCGGAGCGGAGGAGCCAAAGGTCGAGCGCGGCGATCGGCGTGGCGATGCCGGGGAGCGGGGCGGGCATCGCGGCGGCGGCGGACCACTGGGCGATGCCGCGACGCAATTCGGGCGAATTCGCTTGCGGCATCTGCAGCCATTCCAGCGGACCGCGCGAATACCGGTGCGGTTGGAACTTCAAGTAGTCCTGCGGCGAGGCGAACTTGTGCATCGGGATAGGCGGCACAAGCCCCATTTGCGCCACGCCCAAAACCGCGGCCTGAATCATCGGCGCCCGCTCGGAGCGTCCCACGAGCCTCATGTTGTCGAACATTTGCTCGTAGACGGATTCCTGCACGTTCTCCAAACTGGCGAACGCGGGATATCGCAGCGAGGCGGCGATCCAGTAGGGCCAAGCCTCGGCATAGTGCTCGATGGCTTCCTCGTCGGCCCCCTCCTCCTTGGCCCGCTTGGCGGCGAAGAAAAGCCGGCGGGCGCGGATCGTTTCCGGCTGGGCTTCGCCCTCCGATTGATGGAGGTGAGCGTCGTAGTTGCACATGTCGCGCACTTGCTTGTTCCACACCAGTTTCTGGTGGGATTGATACCCCTCGGCGATCGGGCCCGTCGTCTCGCTTGGCTTGGGTCCGAAGCGATCCATTTCGTTGACCTTGTACGCCTCGCGATACGCCTTCGCGTCATCGTTGAATTGCTTCACTTCGGCGGGCGAGAAGTACATGCCGTTCTTCACGCCGTATTCGCGATTGAGCCGAGCGGCGTCTTCCCACGAGCGGCGCGAGTCGTATTTCGATTCCGTGCCGATCAGGAGCCCGTCGCGCAGATTCGAGGTCGCCTCGAACCAGCGCGGCGGGGCCTGCCAGCCTTCGCTTTCGAAGAATCCTTCCTCTTGCAATCCCTCGGCAAAGAACGTCTCGCAGCGAGCGGGGTAGCCGCGGAAGATTTCGATCGCCAGCGCCTTGGGAAGGCGATGCTTCACGGGATTGAAATATTTGCGCGGCTCGGAGGGGTCGTTCGTTTCCGGAGGCAGCGGGTCGATCGAGTATTCCGACCAGGCTCTGCCGATGCGGAACACGTCGATGTTCTTTCCCTGGTAGTCCGGAGCGCGCTCGCCGACGGGCACGATGGGAAATTGCTGAATCGGCGGACGCATGTTCGATTCGGTGGCGCCGGCAGCAAGATTCCAATCCGGCGTTTCATAGCGGGAAGGGACGTCGCGGTTATCGGCGAGGAACTGGACGATTTCCGCCGGTTCGCGCAAGCGCAGTCGATCGTGCAGCCGGCGGACGATTCGCGGGTTGTTGCGGCTGAAGATCGCGAACTCGTCGAGGTCCACCTTGCCGGGAGTGGGCATGAGCTTGCGCGGATCGCGCTTGAGCGGGTCGATCAAGCTCATGTCGAGCAAGCTTTGCATGGCCTGCTTCTCGTCGGAGAAGCCGATCTTGCGGAGATAGGTGTTGGCGATGTTGTGGCGCATTTCCGGGTTGCCGGGGAACTTTTCGCCGCCGCGGTTGCGTCGTTCGCCTTCGCTCAAGAGTTCGATGCCGCGGGAGACGTAGTAGTATTTGTCGCGCGAGCGGTCGCATTCCACGGCCACATTGAACGACAGGTTCCAGCTTTGGAACAACCAGGGCGTGAGGAAGTACGGCTGCAGTTTCGAAATCGAGCCGACGAGCAGTTCGAGTTCGTTCCATTCATGCTTCTTCTGCGTTTCGATCGCCTGATGCCAGAGAAACGCGATGGCGATGCCGCGGGATCCGGTCAGAGTCAGACGAAGCGCGGAGCCGGTCAGCTCGACTTCGCCGCGTGCGGTTTCGCGAAGCTGAAGGTCGAACGCCGCCGGCTCGACGACGAATCGCCGATGCATCAGCGAGAGGGTGAAGAGGCCCAGAATAAGAACCGCGTAGATCAGCTTGCGCTGTCGCGTTTTTTGTTGATGCGGATTGATCATCAGTCCTGCTCCGCCAAAATCGAAAAACGTATCAAATAATGTCGTCGCTTAGAAACGGCTTCGAAACCGCCTTTTCAGGTTTTCCGCTTGCGGCTTAGAGCCTATCCGGAAAACCCCATTTTTCCGTATATGATGAACGCAAAGCTCATGTGCAGCATAG
>JAIEPT010000319.1 GCA_019748295.1 Gemmataceae bacterium
CTACATCGCTATGCTGCACATGAGCTTTGCGTTCATCATATACGGAAAAATGGGGTTTTCCGGATAGGCTCTAAGCTAAAACGTTGTTTCGAAACCCCCTGCCTTTCGCTTGCGGCTTAGCGTCCGAAGTAAGCCCTGGTTTCGCTAAGCCGCTAGTCGCAGCAATCGCGTACGGCCGGTTTCGAAACAAGTTCTAACCGAGATCAGGGGTTTCTCCGAACGCTAAGCCGCAAGCGGAAGACTGGGGTTTCGAACCAACCTCCAGACACCTTGTCGATCCGCGCCACATCTCGCGTCATCCGCGACTTCGGCGTTCCATTTGCGTGGGTGAGTTGCCGGTGCGACTGCTGTTCCGTCCTAAAAAAGAAACGAAATCACGGAAGTTCCGCTCTATTCACCCTGGTAGGCAGCCCATGCGCTATTTCCTTCTCGCCACCGATTACGACGGCACGCTTGCTCACGATGGCCGTGTGCTGCCCGATACGCTCGCGGCTCTGCATCGCTTGAGAGCGACCGGCCGAAAGCTGGTGATGGTCACGGGCCGGGAGTTGGGAGAACTGCTGGCCATTTTCCCCGAGATCGATCTATTCGAGTGGGTCGTGGCGGAAAACGGCGCTTTGCTTTATGAGCCTTCCACCCGCGAAGAAACGCTGATCGCGGAACCGCCGAGCGAAGCGTTCGTGCAGGCTCTTCGCAAGAACAACGTCGTCCTCTCGGCCGGCAAGTCGATCGTGGCGACGTGGCGGCCTCACGAAATGATCGTGCTGGATACGATCCGCGAACTGGGCCTGGAGTTGCAGGTCATCTTCAACAAAGATGCGGTCATGATCCTGCCCGCCGGCGTCAACAAGGCGACCGGTTTGTCGGCGGTCCTCAAACGCATGGGCTTTTCGCCCCATGAAGTAGTCGGCGTCGGCGATGCGGAAAACGACCACGCGTTTCTCAATCTGTGCGAATTTTCCGCCGCGGTTTCCAATGCGCTGCCGGCACTGAAGGAGCGGGCCGACCTCGTCACGCAAGGCGATCGCGGCAACGGCGTGGCCGAACTCATCGACCTCATGCTGAAGAACGACCTCGCCGACTTCGACGGTAGAGTCGGCCGAAGACATCTGCTGATCGGAACCGACGAGGCGAAGGCCGAAATCCGCATGCCCGCTTACGGTCGCGGCATCCTGATCGCAGGCCCTTCGGGCAGCGGGAAATCGACGGCAACTACCAGTTTTCTCGAACGCCTAGTCGAGCAACATCTGCAATTCTGCGTGATCGATCCCGAAGGCGATTACGATTCGCTCGATTTCGCTCCCGCCTTGGGCACGACAAAGGGAGCGCCGAGCGCCGACGAAGTGTTGGCGATGCTCAGCCAGCCGGAGCAAAACGCGGTAGTCAACCTTGTCGGCATGCGAATCGCCGACCGCCCCAGCTTCTTCCTGCAACTGCTGCCTCAGCTTTTGCAGATGCGGACCCGTCTAGGCCGACCGCATTGGCTCATCGTCGATGAAGCGCATCATCTCTTGCCCGCCGCATGGGATCCGGTGGCCCAGGTTTTCCCGGCCGACATCAATCGCATTGCCTACATCACCGTCCACCCAGATCAGGTTCATCAATCGGCCCTCAACACGGTCGGAACGGTCATTGCCGTCGGCGGCGACCCCGATGGCACAATTGCTTCCTTCTGCAAAAGTCGCGGCAACGTTTGCCCAACCGCCACAAAGGCGCAGCTTCGCCCGGGTGAGATCCTGTTGTGGAACGCGGACGCCGGCATCAATCCGCGGCAAGTGGTCATGACCTCTCCCAAAACGGAGCGTCGCCGACACATTCGCAAGTATGCCGAGGGAGAATTGCCGCCGGACCGGAGTTTCTATTTCCGCGGGCCGGCAGGGAACCTGAATCTGCGAGCGCAGAACCTGATGCTCTTCTTGCAGCTGGCTGATGGCGTAGACGATGCGACGTGGTCGTTTCACCTGCAACAAGCCGACTACTCGCGCTGGTTCCGCGAACGCATCAAGGACGAAGATTTGGCCCGCGAAGCCGAAGAGATCGAACAAAAGCCGAACCTTTCGCCCCAAGACGGCAGGTCGGCGATGCGGGCCGCCGTCGAGCGACGTTACACTTTGTCCGCGACCGCCCCCACGCCGATCGCGGGGACCGATTCGATGCCGGAGAAATAGGCGGAGGTTGCGATGGTGGTCCTCACGCTCCGCGTGAGGTCAGCGGCGATGCGAGGTCAGACGGTCGTGGAAACAAGTTTACTAACTTGTTTGAAATGACCTTTATGCAACCCAATCCGACGAGTTATTAAACTTGCCGCCACGAAAGACGAGAGTGGCCCTCACGCTCCGCGTGAGGTCTGCGGCGATGCGAGGTCAGACGGTCGTGGAAACAAGTTTATTAACTTGTTTGAAATGACCTTTATGCAACCCAATCCGACAAGTTAATAAACTTGTCGCCACGAAAGGCAAGCGGCTGTGTGACAACACATCGCCGCTGACCTCACGCTGAGCGTGAGGACCACTCTCGCGGAGCGTGGGGACTACTTTCCGGATTTTTCGCCGGCCATCTCAAGCAGGCGAGCGATGCGGTCTTGGGTTGGGGGATGGCTCGCGAACAGGCTGTCGCCGAGGCTGCGGAATTTGGCGACGGGATTCACGATGTAAAGATGAGCCGTCGCCTGGTTGGCGAGCTTCAGTTCGGTCGTATCCGCTTCGAGCTTTTTCAGAGCATTCGCGAGTCCGAGCGGATTGCGGGTCAGTTGCACACCCGTGGCATCGGCCAAGTATTCGCGCTGTCGGCTCACGGCAAACTGAATCAACCGAGCCAAGATGGGGGCGAGAATCGACAGCACGATCGCGAGAACGAAGATGACCAGTCCGAGCGGGCCGGATCCTTTTTCCTTGCTGCCGCCGCTGGAATTCGATGAGCTTCGCGAGGATGATCCGAATCGGAGAATGTTCCAGAAGAAATCGGAAAGCATGGCGACCGCGCCGATCAGCACGGCCATCAACAGCATCAGGCGGATATCGAGATTGCGGATGTGCGCCATCTCGTGCGCCATCACTCCTTGCAGTTCCTCGCGATCCAACTTGGTGCGCAAGCCGGACGTGATCGCGACCGAAGCATGCTGAGGATCGCGCCCGGTGGCGAAGGCGTTAGGCGCGTCGGACGGAATCAGATAGACCTTGGGCATCGGCAATCCCGCGGCGATCGCCATCTCTTCCACGACGTTGTAAAGCTGCGGATCTTGCTCCTTCTTCAGCGGCGCCGCGCCGCTGACACCCAGTACAAGCTGATCCCCTTCGTAATACGAAAGTGCCGCCAACCCCATGGCGACGATCATCGCGATGCCCCCCACCCCCAACGCATGCCATACATGTGTCGAGACATCCGTGTCCGGCATCACCCACATGAGGATGGCGAGAGAAAAAACCAGGGCGACCACGGCGATGAATAGGACGAACACCGCTACAAGCAAAACGCTGTTGCGTCGATTAATCGCGATGAGATCTCGAAACGTCGCCATGGAATTCGAAAAGCCCTTCCTGTACCCAGCGGCCGAGGGAACTATTGATGATCAGACGGCGAAAGCGTAGAGGCCGGTCTTGCTCCCCTCTCCCTCCGGGAGAGGGGCTGGGGGTGAGGGCAGAACCTTCGCCCCATGCGATGCTGAATTTGCTCGATTTTCCCCAAATAAAGGCGCCCTCATCCCCAACCTCTCTCCCGGACTCTCCCGGAGGGAAAGGGGAGCGGAGGGAAAGGGGAGCAAAGCCAGCACTTACGCTTTCGCCTCCTGATGATCAATAAAGCTCGCCGTTCAGTTCCGGTATTATGGGACCGACCTTCCAGATTTGCTCGCAATATTCGCGGATACTGCGGTCGGACGAAAACCATCCCATCCGCGCGACGTTGAGAATCGACATGCGGGTCCACCGCTCTTCGTCCGCGTAGGCCTCACGCGCCTGCTTCTGCGCTTCGGCATACGAGGCGAAATCGGCGAGCACGAGAAACGGATCGTGGTGAAGAAGTGGGTCGAGCAACGGCTGAAACAGCGTGCGATCCCCATTCGAGAACATGCCCTCCTGAATCGCTTCCACGCTGTGGCGGAGGGCAGGGGAGCGCTGCAATTCCACGGCCGGCCGATAACCACGCGCAAGCCGTTCTCCGACCTGTTCCGCGGTAAGGCCGAAAAGGAAGAAGTTGTCGGCTCCCACATGGTCGCGCATCTCGACATTGGCGCCGTCGAGCGTTCCGATCGTGAGCGCTCCGTTGAGCGCGAACTTCATGTTCCCCGTCCCGCTCGCTTCCTTCCCCGCGGTCGAGATCTGCTCCGAAAGATCGGCCGCGGGATAAATCGGCTGGGCGTTCGTCACATTGAAATCGGGAAGAAAGACCACACGCATCCGCCCGCCGATTTCCGGATCGCCATGCACGACCTCGGCAACGGAATGGATGAGCTTGATGACGAGTTTCGCCATGCGGTAGCCCGGCGCGGCTTTGCCCGCGAAGATCCAAACTTGTCCCGGTTCGCCGTTCTTGGGCCGTTTCTTGAGGTCCAAATAACGGCTGACGATGTGCAGAACGTTCAGGTGCTGCCGTTTGTATTCATGAAGGCGCTTCGCCTGCACGTCGAACATCGCATCGGAGGAGACGGCGATTCCGACCTTCGCTAGCGTGATCCCCGAAAGGCGTTCCTTCGCCTTTCGCTTGACGTCGCGCCATTGCGATCGAAACGAGGCGTCGTCCGCGAAGCGTTCCAACTCGCGCAAGCGTTCCAGGTCCGAAGGCCAGCCGTCGCCGATCGCTTCGGCAATCAGCTTCGTTAAAGGCGGATTCGCGAGCACCATGAATCGGCGCGGCGTGACCCCATTGGTGACGTTCAAGAACTTGCTCGGCTCGAATGCCGCGAGATCCTTGAGTACCGACTCCTTCAGCAGCCGGCTATGCAGAGCCGAGACGCCATTGACCGCGTGGCTGCCGACGGCGGCGAGGAGCGCCATGCGCACCGCTTTCCCGCCTCGCTCGTCGATCAGCGACATGCGGGCGAGCCGCTCCGGATCGTTGGGAAATGCGTGTTTCACCGTCTCCAGCCAGCGGCGGTTGATCTCGAAGATGATCTCCAGATGGCGAGGCAGCAATCGGCCGAACAAATCGAGCGGCCAGGTTTCGAGAGCTTCCGGCAAGAGCGTGTGGTTCGTGTAGGCGAACGTCTTCGTCGTCGTCTGCCAGGCGACATCCCAGTCGAGGCCGTGCACATCGAGAAGGAGTCGCATGAGTTCGGCCACGCCGATCGAAGGGTGCGTGTCGTTGAGTTGGACCGCGAACTTCTCGTTCAGCTTGGAAAGGTCCGCGTTTCGTTGCAAGTAGATGCGGATCATGTCCTGCAGCGAGCAGGAGACGAAGAAGTACTGCTGCTGCAAACGAAGCGTCTTGCCGCGAACCGGTTCGTCGTTGGGATAAAGAACTTTCGTGATGTTCTCCGACTTCACCTTTTCGAAAACCGCTGCCTCATAATTGCCGGTATTGAAGGCCTGAAAGTCGAACGATTCGACCGCCTGCGCCTGCCAAAGCCGAAGCAGATTCGCCGTATTCACGCGAAAACCGAGGATGGCTGTGTCATAGGCGATTCCCTGCACCAGCTGATCGGGGGTCCAGACGACGCGCTTGCGCCCGGCCTCATCGGTGACCCATTGCGTGCGTCCTCCGAAGCCCACTGGCATGGCGATTTCAGGCCGATGGATTTCCCACGGATTGCCGAATCGGAGCCATTTGTCGGTGACTTCCGTCTGCCAGCCGTTGCGGATTTCCTGATCGAAGATGCCGAACTCATAGCGAATGCCGTAGCCGATCGCGGGGATCTGTAACGTGGCCAGCGAATCGAGAAAGCAGGCGGCCAGTCGGCCCAATCCGCCGTTACCCAGGCCGGGCTCTTCTTCCTCGGCGAGGACGTCTTCAAGCTTCAGGCCGAGTCCCTTCGCCATGTCTTGGGCGGCCTCGAGCATATCGAGGTTGCACAGGTTGTTTTCCAGATGAGGGCCGAGCAGGAACTCGGCCGACAGGTAGCAGACCGTGCGAACGGCCTTGCGGTAATACGTTTCGAAGGTGGCAACCGCCTTGCGGATGACGCGGTCGCGCACGGTGTGGGCGAGGGCCATGTACTGATCGTTTCGCGTGGCAACTGCGGGGAATTTGGCCTGGCCGAAATAGAGATGCTCGAGGAAATCCTTGCGAACAGCCGCCGCGTCGCAAGAGGTGCGAGAGAGCGGATGCGAAGCCGTTTGGAGCGTGGTCATGGTTTCGCCCGGGAGAGAAGTACTGCCGCCGTGCGGGCCACTATACCCCGTCCTCGGCCCCGTGGCGATTGGATTCGCCGATGCGTAAAAGTGGTTAGGAACGGGTGGGTTGGTGGCAGCAGCGAACCTTCCCCTCTCCCCCGCCGGGACCAAGTTGGCATGTAGCGCGAAGCATACGGGGGGGAGAGGGTGGCCGAAGGCCGGGTGAGGGGTGCTTCCGAAGACTTGTCCTTATCGACATTGAAGTTCTGAGAACGCTGCATTATTGAAGGCGCCTGTCTTCCGAAGCTCCCCTCGCCCGCCCTTCGGGCGCCCTCTTCCCCGCGATGATTCGATTGCACGGGCTCGCTTGTTCCCGGCGGGGGAGAGGGGATGGCTTGCTGCCTACACAGGCACTTGACATCGAATTAGATGACGCGTAAACTAAACTCGTCGCGAAGGAGACCGAGCCGATGAGTCGAAGCGGGTTGCAGAAGGAACTGAAGAAGAAGTCGGCGTTCGAGTCGCTGGAGCAGGAGGTCACGCTGGCGATCCTGCGGACCAACGACCAACTGCAGATTCGTTTCGCACGTCTCTTTCGCGAGTTTGGGCTGACGACGTCGCAGTACAACGTCTTGCGTATTCTTCGCGGCGAAGGCAAACCGCTGCCGATTCTCGAAATCGCGGAGCGGACGGTGACGGTCGTGCCAGGGATCACCGGCCTCATCGATCGGCTGGAGCAAGCCGGGCATGTCAAGCGAGAACGGTGTTTGGAAGATCGCCGGGTGATCTATGTCGCCCTGACCGACCAGGGAAAGCGAACCCTCGCCTCGCTCGATAAGCCAGTGGTCGCACTGCACGCGAAAGTGCTGGCGCGACTGGCTCCGAGCGAACTCAAGGAACTCGTTCGCCTGCTCGAGAAGGCACGGGCGGCCATGTCCGAAGAGTCTGCCGACTGACGGACTGTTTTTTTAGCCTTGTTAGTTGACGTATCAACCATTGAAGGGAGAACAAAATGTTGCGAGTTCGTCGCGCGGGAGAGCGGGGGCATGCCGGCCACGGTTGGCTCGACACCTATCACACGTTCTCCTTCGGCGATTACCACGATCCCAAGAACATGGGCTTTCGTGCCCTCCGCGTCATCAACGAAGACGTTGTCGCCCCCGCAATGGGTTTCGGGATGCACGGCCATCGCGATATGGAAATCGTGACCTATGTCCTCGAAGGCGCGTTGCAGCACAAGGACAGCATGGGGAACGGCGAGACGCTGCGGCCGGGCGAATTCCAACGCATGTCGGCCGGGACCGGCGTACGGCACAGCGAGTTCAACGCATCGCAGACCGAACCTGTCCATCTCTACCAGATTTGGCTGCTGCCTGCGAAAGCGGGCATTCAGCCCAGCTACGAGCAGAAGTTTTTCGCGAATGACGAGAAGCAAAATCGCTTCCGCGTCGTCGCATCGCCGGACGCGGCCGAAGGCTCGCTCAAGATCCACCAAGATGCGAGCATTCTCCTTGCTCTGGTTGATGCGGGCAAGACGGTCGAGTATCCGCTCTTGGCCGGACGACATGCCTGGCTGCAGGTGCTGCGAGGCAGCGTAACCGTCAACGGAACGGCGCTGCAGACCAGCGATGCGGTTGCCGTGAGCGAAGAAGCGAAGGTGACGATCGTCGGCGATACGACTGCCGAAGTGATGCTGTTCGATCTAGCGTAATGTGCGGCCCTCTCGGTCTGGAGAGGGCTTTTTCAGTCCGCGGTTTCGCCGTCGCTGCGTTTCTCGGGCGGCGTCAACTGATCGCGGCGCGGCAGGTCGCGAAGCGAGCGCAAGCCATAGGTTTGCAAAAAACGCTTCGTCGTGCCGTAAAGCACCGGCCGGCCGAGCGAGTCGTCGCGTCCCGCGATTTTCAAGAATCCCCTCTCCATCAGCAGCCGTAACGTTTCGCCGCAATGCACGCCGCGGATCGCTTCCACGTCCGCTCGGCCGATCGGCTGGCGATAGGCGACGATGGCGAGCGTCTCGCGCGCGGCTGCGCTCAAACGCGTCTCGGCGGGGCTTTTTCGCAACGTCGAGAGCCAGCGAGCGAACTCAGGACGCGTCAGCAGTTGATATCCCCCAGCAACTTCGATCAATTCGAAGGCGGAGCCATCCGTCTCCAGGTCGCCGCGGAGCTTTTGCAGTATTCGGCGAGCGGTCGCCGCATCGGGAAGATCGGCGGCCTGAGCGATTTTTCGCGGCGGCAGCGGCTCGTCGGCGATCATCAGCACCGCTTCGACCCTGGCGGTTTCCCCGTCCCGAGCACGGGGATCGAGCGGGGTCGGCTCGGCTTTTCGAGGCGCGGCGCCAAACCACTGACGCTGCACCGCATCGGCAGGACGCTGGTCCGGCCGACGCCGAGCAAGCGGACCACGAGCGACGGCGCCAAGCGGAAACGAGCGGGGCATTGAGCGGCTCCATCCATCGGACTCGCGATCAACCCCTGACCGCCTTGATGTACGCCTCGAAATTCGCGGGGGGCGTCGATTTGTCCACGCCATGATTCAGATTGACGATATGCCGTTGTCCGCCCCCTTCGGCGAGGCAAACCTTCACCGCGGCCGTCACTTGCTCAGGCGTTCCCTTCTTCAGGATTTCCTGATCGACATTCCCCTGGAAGACGAGATTCGGATAGTCACGCCGCGCTTGGGCCAGGTCGTGGCATCGACCCAGGCTGATCACTTCGGCGCCGCTCTTCGCAAGCAAATCGAGATACGGCCCTTCCTTGACGAACAAAACGCGTGGCGTGCCGGTCGCTCCCGCGAGAATCGCTTCGTGCTGCGGTTGAGCCCATTGCAGGTATTCTTCGCGATTCAGGTTGCCCGCCCACGAATCGAAAAGCTGATACACGTCGGCCCCCTGACGGATGAGTTCGCGCAGGAAGACGATGGTTGCTTCCTGGATGCGGCGCAGCAAGGCGTTCCACACTTCCGTTCTTTCGGCGACGAACGCGCGGGTGCCGTTCAGGTCCTTGCCGGTGCCGATGCAGTAGGTCGCGACCGTGAACGGCGCGCCGGCAAAGACGATGACAGGGAGTTCGTCTCGCAGTTCCTCTTTCACGCGATGCAGAAGCCGCGTGATGTGGGCGAAGGTCGCGGGTTTCGGATTGGGGTCGAGTTTCTCGACGTCTTCCAACGTGCGAATCGCCGCGGCCGGGACAGGGCCGACATTGGGCTTGAGCGAAAAGGGCAGCCCCATGGACACGGTGAGCGTGGTGATGTCGTAGAAGAGGATGATCGCATCAACGCCGAAGCGGCGCGGCAGCAGCGAGCACTTGGCGGAAAGTTCGACGTTTTCCGAAAACTCGTAGAAGCCGAGGCCGGCGCGCAGCTTGTTGAACTCGGGATCCCAGCGCCCCGCTTGCCGCATCGCCCAGATCGGCGGGCGTTCGACTTTTTCGCCGCGCGCGGCCCGCACCAACAGATGTTTCGACATGCCGAGAGTCCCTTCGAGAAAGAGACAGCTTAGGCCTATTTCAATGGGATGGCGAGCGCCTGCTGCTTGGGATGAAGCGAGACGCTTTACGATCGTCTGCGGCCAAAGCGTTCGCCGCGGGACCGAAAGGGAGCAGTCTTACGAGTCTGCTGAGCGGTTCGTTCGCCATGGGCCGGGGGCAGTCCAGAACCATTCGAACGCGGATCTGGTTTCGACCGCCGCGGCGACCGGAACCAGGAACGGCGCCAGTTCGTCGATGACGGATTGAAGGGATGGGGGCACGTCGTCGAGCCTTGTCTTTCGCAGGAAGCCCTGCCACTGCGTTTGCTTCGCTGCGTCCTCTCCGAAAGCCGCGGTTAGCGCGGTCGGTCGAGCAACGACCGCCGTCTTGCGGTGGGCAAACGTCCTCCGGATTGCGGTGGCGAGCGTGCCCCCGTCGAAGTCGAACTGCCGACGGAGAACCCAGAGGTCGTAGAAGTCCTTCATTCGGCTGTTCAGCAATCCGAGTTTCGTCATCGCCTCGAACTTCTCGGCCACCACCGTCTCGCGGGGATACCCCAGCAGTTGAGGGGCGGGGAAGCCCAGCAGGGCGGGGTACTCGGTCAACGTCGCCGCGGGTGTCACTACATCGCCGAAGCCCATGTCGATTTGCATCGATACTCGCGCGTTCTGAAGCGTCACGAGGAACTTGACCCGCACGCCGGAGTAGTCGGCGTCCTCCTTGATCGCCTCGCCTTCCCCGCTGCCGGCATCGAATGCCAGCCCGTCCGGCTCCACCTCTTGCGTGCACACCTCCCGAATCACCGCGACAACCGCCTCGACGTCGTTGTCCATTCGGGCGAGGAAGTCGATGTCTTTCGTCGTCCGGGACGACGGCCCGCCCCATGCCGTGAACAAGAGCGCGCCTTTCAGGACGAACCTGTGCGCGTGCCGCGACCGCGCGAGGCGGTATAGGAAGCGCTCCATCGCGAAGTATTGGAGCACCTCCTGGAACGGCCGGTCGGTTTCTTTCGCCTTGTCGGTCAGCCGCTGGCGGACCGAGGCGGGCAGATTCTTGCTCAGAGCAGCGACTCCAGGTACGGGCGGGCGACACGGGCCACGCGACATACGGCGGTGTGGCGCAGGAGCGCGTCGACGTCGACCCGGCCCTGGGCCTTATACATGCGGACTGCTTCCAGCACGGTGTCGAGCCCGACCTCGCCGCGGTGCTTGAAGCAGTCGGCGAGCGTCTTCTCGCGGCTGTAGACCTTTGCCGTCACCCCGTCGATAGGGTGCGACTCGATCCCGGCCTGGTAGGGGGCGGGGCTCAGCCGCACAGTACGAATCGGAGGGTAGTCGAGGCGTGGGGGTTCGCTGTTGCGGGGGACGGCGATCCAGACCGCATGCGGGATCTGCGTGGTCATCTCGTGGAACGCCAGCGCGGAGACGAGGCAGAAAACCGCGTGGGGAACCTTGGCTGCCACGATTACGAGGTCGGGGCGGCTTAGCGGCGGGGCGTCCGACAGGCGGTACAGGCCACGGGCCAGGGCTTCGACTCGGCCCGCGTCGCGCATGGCGTAGAGCGTCCGGCGGAGTACCCCAGCCTGCAGCGCGTTGGCCATTCGCAGGATGCCGCCGTGTCGACGGAACGCGGCGATCGCCTTCCGCACGTCCGGCGCGTCCTGCTCCGCAGTCTTGGCGCTCATTTCAATAAACCTCCGATAATAAATATCTGGAGGTATTATGTACAAGATCGGCGATGCGGTCAACTACGAATCGGATGTTTTCGAAGACGGTCCCTGCCGCTCATTCCTTTGGCTTCACGCCGATGTAAAGCGTGGCAACGCCGAAGGTGAATGGTTTCCAGCGAACCTCGGCGAGGCCGAGGCGCCGCATTCGCTCGGCGAGGGCTTCGCCGTCGGGGAACTCCATCACGCTGGCGGGGAGATAGTGATAGGCGTTGTCCTTGCTGCGCGAGATCATCTGCCCGAGTCGCGGGAGCACATGGCGGAAGTAGAAGCGATAAAGCCCGCCGAAAACGCGGTTGCGCGGCTGCGAGAATTCGAGCACCGCGACGCGTCCCCCCGGTCGGGCAACCCGGATCATTTCGCTGAGTCCGCGATCGGTGTCGGTCACATTACGCAGGCCGAACGCCACGGTCACGATTTGGAAGTGGTTGTCGGGAAACGGCAGTTTCTGGGCATCGGCTTCGATCAAGCGGATGCGGTCGTTGGCCTTGAGCGAATCGACTTTCTTCTGCGCAATCCGCAGCATCTCGTGACAAAAGTCAGCCCCCACGATCGGCGTCTTCCCCTTGGCCGCCCGATCGTATGCAAGTGCCAGATCGCCCGTGCCCGTGCACAGATCGAGAATAGGACCGTCGCCTGCGGGGGGCACCATTTGCGTCGTTTTGCGGCGCCACCATTTGTCGATGTTGAGGCTGAGGAAGTGATTGAGGAAGTCGTAGGTTGGGGCGATGTGGCCAAACATCCCGCGAATGCGATCTTCACGCTTGTCGATCGTTGCAGTATCCACGGATTCCTCCCTCCGGATCGGGTCGCCGCCGTGCGAACCGCAAGATCGCGGCTCCATTAACTGGCAGGGGTGTTCTACCAATTCGGTCGTTTCCGCCAAATTTTCGTTGTCGGGTCGATGCCGGGTCGCTTAACATGCGGCCCGCCCGAACTTTCGCCGATGTCCCTGAAATTGACCTCAACCTGCTTTCAGGAAGCTTCCTGCCATGCTCGACCGCAGCCAGTTCTTCATTAAGGAGCACGCCGGCCTTTTCAAAACGCGCGACGTGTACGACATCCTAGACCCGGAGACACAGGAACCCCTAGGCCGAGCCGAGGAAGCGATCGGCGGGTTCAAGCAATTCGCCCGCTGGTTCATCAACAAGAAGCTGATGTCCACGACCGTGGAATGCCGCGACGCCGACGGCCAACTGGAGTTTTCCATCTACGTGCCGGTGAGCTTTTTCCGCGCCAAGGTGCAGGTGCTCGATGCGGACGGCCAGAGGATCGGCTACTTCAAAAGCAAGCTTTTCAGCCTGGGGGGCGGTTTTTGGGTTTACGACAGCCGTGATCGCCAGGTGGCGGAAATCAAAGGCAATTGGGTTGGGTGGAACTTCCAGTTTCTGACTCCCGAAGGCGAGGAACTGGGCGTCGTCACCAAGAAATGGGCGGGCCTGGCCAAGGAGATGTTCACCAGCGCGGACAATTACATGGTCTCCATCAGCGAAGAACTCAACGATCAAACGACGCTCAAGCGCCTGCTGCTGGCGGCAGCGCTTGCGATCGACGTGGTGTACAAGGAAAACCAGGGTTAGGCGGGTACGCACCTTTTACGGGTAGGCGGCGAACGCTGAGGGCAATCCACGGCAAAGCCCAGGTGAAGACCGAATTAACGGAAGCGATAAGTAACCATCGCGAACGCTGAAAGCGTTCTCCAGCAAAGCCCAGGGGTGGCGACCATCGGGAGCCAACCCTGGGGTTGCAGCCGCGAACGCTGAAAGC
>JAIEPT010000128.1 GCA_019748295.1 Gemmataceae bacterium
TCGATGAGCGGGCGGTGAAAACGGAACGCCGGTGTCCACCGGCGCACCGCGTCACCGCTCGACTCTACCTTGCGCAATACGAGGAACACCGCCGGGCGATCGTTCACACGTCCCACATGAGGCGTTCGAAATCCGGGCTGGGCCGTTGCAGCGAAATTACGCCCTCGAGCGGAGCCCGATCGCGGCTCTGATTGCCTTCGATCAACTCGACGTAAAATTCGACCGGCTTGCCGACGGCCACGTTCAGCGCATCGAACGGAATCGACATCTCCGTAATTTTCTCGACGCCGACCTGCACTTTGGCGATCGCATTGAGCACCGTGCCACGCGAGGAACTGAAACGAACGCTCTGCGTGGGCCGGCCTGGATGCCGAATCAGCAATTCGGCTCCCGCGGGTTCGAGAAAGCCGACGCGAAGCGAATCGTAGTCGAGCAACGACTGCCGAGCAGGGCGGTCGAAATCGATGCGTAGGTAGAAATGGTCGAGGTCGAAGCCGAACCAGAGCGCTCGCATGGCGCCTTGCGACACCATCGCCATCGTGCCGCGCTGATTGCGGCAAACGAAATGCCCGGCGGCCAGCCATTCGAAAAAGGTTTCCTTGCCGTCGATCTTCACCTTGAGGAATTGGCGTGGCTGCGTGTGCAACTCCACGTTCCCCCGCTTCTTGATTGGCCTGCCCAAATCGAGCGGGGCCGTATCGCTGAGCAGCGTGTAGACGTTCTGCAGGTGCTTGCGGAACAGGTAATCGAAGAGCTGATCCTGAGCGCTCGAATGGTCGTCGCCATACCACCAGAACCAATCGCTCCCCTCCGCGATGTACATCTCCTCCCACGCCTTCTTCAGCACGTCGGCCGACTGATGGCCCTGGCCTGTGCGAAGCTTCAAATGTTCTCGGGTGCGGTGGAGCAGATCCCAGGCGGTGTTGTCCTCCTCATGGCCGATCCAGATCGCGAAGTTGCGGTTGATCCAACTGCCCGCGAAAAGGCGAGGCAACTGATCCGTCGGCGGATTCGCTTCGAGATACTCGCCGACCTTGACCGTGCGTAGGCCCGGAGTTCGCGTGCAGAGTTCGTAAAGAGATCGCAGGAACGGCACGCCGCCGTCGGGGTAGTGTTCCCAGCAATTTTCCCCGTCGAGAATTATGCTGACGAGCGCCGGCTGCCGCGGGTCGATCGCCTGCCGGATGCCGTGCAGATGGCCGAGGAAATCTTCCGCCGCCTCCCGGCCCGGCGAACGCTGATAGTGGAATCCGATGCGATCGCTGAGCGTGTGGTCGCGGAAGACGATCGATAAATCATGCCCCTCGGCTGCCACCTTATATGGGCGATAAAGGTAGCTCGGATTGCGGACATGGCCATGCGGATCGCGGCTCACGAAACCTTGCAGCGATTCGCTGAGCACCTGCTCATCCGTGGCGATCCAGCGGATGCCCTGTTGCGCGAGCAACGGCACCATCGCATGGCAAACGCTCCCTTCCGCGGGCCACATGCCTTTGGGCGCGGAGCCGAAGATGCGTACATGCTGTTCGACCGCTCGTTGCAGATGGAGGGCGGCGTCTTCCGGATAACCCTCGGTGTAACGCGGCAATCGCACCTCCGGCATCGCTTCCCTGGCGAGCTTCTTGTCGAGCAGGAGCGGCAGAATGGGATGGAAATACGGCGTCGTCGTCAGTTCGACCTGGCCGGATTCGCTCAGTCGGCGATGCAGGGGCAGAATCTGCTTCATGATCTCGAGGTGCTTGTCGAGAACGATCCGCTTGTCTTCCTCGGTGTAGAACCGGCCCTTGTCGCGCAGTTGGCGAAGCGTCGGATCGCGGTCGAAGGCGAGCGGATGAATCCACGCCAAGTTGAACAGAACCTGCAGATCCCGAAGGTCCCGTTCCTGAAATCGCTTCAGCGCGGCGAGGGCGGAATCCTTCCCCATGCCGCGACGATGGAGCAGCTCCGCAAACCTCGGCAGCGGCCCGATCATGCGTTCATGGTTCGCCATGAAGAAGTGATCGAGCAAATAGATGCCGTCTTCTTCGGTAAGGTCGGCCGCGGGGATCTTCGATGCTTCGAGCGGCTTGTCGGTGGCCCCGCGTTCGGTGTAGCCGAGGATTTGCAGCACGAGGCTGGGGACGAGATTGATGGTGCACCGCATCTCCGGAAATTCCATGAGATGCAGGCACATGCCGTAGTAGTCCTTGACCCCATGCAGTCGCACCCACGGCATCGGGTTCTCCCCGGAGACGTCGTCGGGGTAGTACGGCTGATGCTGATGCCAGACAAAGGCGAGTGCGAGGTCGGACATGCTTGGTTCGTATCTCTTTCCGGTCAGCTTGAAAACGTGCCGACGAGGTCGCGGTACAGCTTCTCGTACTCGGCCGCACTGCGCTTCCACGACCAGTCTTGCTGCATCGCCGTCCGTTGCATCGCACGCCACTGCGGCTGCTTGTTCGTGAACGCCTCATGCGCTCGGCGAATCGCTTCGAGAAACGCCTCGGGCGAATACGGCAGAAACGTGAAACCGGTTGCTTTGCCCGCGTGCAGATTCGCGTCGGCGGCATCGATGACGGTGTCCGCAAGCCCGCCCGTGGCGCGGACGATCGGCAGCGTGCCGTATCGCAAACTGTAGAGCTGATTGAGCCCGCACGGCTCATATTGGCTGGGCATCAAGAAGGCATCGGCGCCCGCTTCGATGCGGTGGGCCAATCCTTCGTCCTGCGCCACCCGCACCCCGACCCGGCCAGGATGCTGCTCCTGCAATCGCTGCAAGAATTCTCTGTATATCGCGTCGCCGTCCCCCAAGACCGCGAGCTGGATTCCGCGCTGAACGAGCGTGGCGGCGATTTTCTCAAGAAGGTCGAAGCCTTTCTGACTCGCAAGACGCGAGACGATGCCGAGCAAAAACGTGTTGGGTTCCGCGTCGAGGCCGAGTTCCGTCTGCAACGCGCGTTTGCACGCCGCTTTCCCCTCGACCATGGTCGCCGCGTCATAGTTCATGACAAGATGCGGGTCGGTCGCGGGGTTCCAGGTGTCGTCGTCGATGCCGTTGACGATGCCGGTCAGACTCGATTGCTTTTGATTCAGCACGCCTTGCAGGCCGCAGCCGTAGTAGGGGGTCTGAATCTCTCGCGCGTAGGTCGGGCTGACGGTCGTGAGCGCATCCGAAAAGACGAGGCCCGCTTTGAGGAAGTTGATCTCGCCGTGAAACTCGATCGCTTCCGGCGTGAAGAGCCGCCAGGGCAATCCCACCATCGGCATGTCGTGATGCCAATATTTCCCCTGGTAGGCGAGATTGTGGATCGTGAAGAGCGTGCGGATCGCATCGTACTTCGGCTTCCAGAGCGGCCGAGACGATTTGCGATACACCTCGCGCAGGTACGCGGGCACAAGACCCGTTTGCCAATCGTTGAGATGCAGCACTTCGGGCCACAAATCGGCGAGCGGCAGCAATTCAAGGATGCCGCGGCAGAAGAAGACGAAGCGTTCGCAGTTGTCGTTGTAATCGATGCGTTGACCTTCCGCATCGGCATACTGGTAAATCCCCCGGCCCGACGAGGGATCGTCGCGATCGTAGTAGTCGCGTTGTTCCAGGAGATAGACGGGCACGTTCGTGCCATGCAGCTTGGATCGCCAAAACACGCCTTCGACCATGCGATGGCCGATCGGCGTGCGGAACGTGAGGCCCGTCGGCTCCAGAGGGTCGGCGATCAGGCGGGCGCTGCGGTAGAGCGGCATGACGACGGAGACGTCGAGCCCGCGCTCGGCGAGGGCGGCGGGCAGCGATGCCGCGACGTCGGCGAGCCCGCCGGTCTTCGCGAACCCCGCTACTTCCGATGCCGCCACCAAAACCCGCAACGCTCGTGAACTCATCCGATCCCCTGTCGTGTGGTCAACGCATCGATCAGGTTAGCCGCGTTGCGAAACCTCGGCAACTTGAGGTCCGTTCAGACCGTCGATGCAGCGAGAACCAACGCGAGTAGGAGTCGGCGATTCGAAATGGCTATCGACTGGTGATCAAGCCGTTGATTGCGGAGCCGGGCGGTGGACCAAGCGGCGAACGCCGCGGGCGGCGAGACTTGCGAGACTGGATGCCCAATCGCGATTCGAGTCGATCGTCGGCGGACGCACATCCTGGAGATTCGGACGAAACGTCATCAGCAGAAGCAGCGGCAAATACCAGAGCACATACACGCCCCCCTGATCGCCATACCAGAGCTGAATGCCGACGAACACGGCCGCGGTCAGCGCGAGCAGATGCGCGAGGTTCTTCGGGGCGGGCCAAAACGGCGTCAGCAGCACGAAGGCGAAAAACGCGATGAACACCGGCAACCGGTACGCGCCATGGATGCCGGTCCAGAAACCCTCGGCCGTCGGCGCTTTCCACGGTTGCCAGGCGGCTTGACGCAGCGTCTGCCGCCAAACGCTTTCGAGTTCGTTCTCGAGATGCAACGACATGAGCACAAGGCCGATGGTGACGGCAGCCGTCATCAAATAGAAGAAGGCGAACCGCCCCGCGCCGCGTCGCCAATAGAAGCCGATCCACGCGGGAACCACGAGTGCGGGGAAATACGCCGCTCCGGTCGCCAGTCCCAGAAAGATCGCCGAGAGGCTGGGGACGCGCAACAACACGAACGCCCACACGACCAAAGCACTCGGCAAGACGTGATGGATTTGGCCGACGTAGATGCCCGTGTAAGGCAGCATGAGATACAGCGCAGCCGCGGCCATTCCGCTCGCCGCATCCTGGAAATGAATACGGCCGATCAACATCAAGCCGAGCACCACCATCAGGTGGCAGGCGATCGCGAAGCCTCGCGTCATCCACCAGGGGGGCATCACCCATTTCCGGGCGAGTCCGAACCAGGCGCTCTCGGGGCCGACTTGTCCTTTTGCGGGCGTCACTTCTTCGCGCTGCCTATTCGTGGGCTCGATGCGGTCGTCGGGTCGAAATGCGACGGCCGTGAGACACGCCATGAGCGCGATCGACATCCAGGCAAGCCCGCCGAAATCCAGGTTCGGCCCGAGTGCGGGTCTTTGCACGATCGCGAGATCAAGCAAGCAACGAAGGAAAAAGTAGACGGATCCGCACAGCAGCCAAAGGTAGCCGATCCAACGCCAGCGGAGCGGATCCGTTCCGAAGCGCACGTTGGTCGCAAAGTCGCCGACGGCGATCGGAAACCCTGGCGTTGCGATGTTGGCGATCAGCGACGCGGCTTGTTGCGGCGGAACTTGTGCCGGCGTTTCGGGCATTTCCCTGGCGGAATTGACGAGAAGCAATCCGGGAGCCAGCAGGAAGAGCATCACAAGATCCCAGTTGCGGATGCTGAACAGCCGTCCGAACTTGAAGAACATCGCGATGGTAAGCAGCAACGAAAAGTAGAACCACGTCGTGGCGTTCGGCAGGTTGAAGTCGAGAAAAACCCGCACCGAGCCGAACATGACTGCGGTTCCTTGGGAGAGGCATCGAACACTGGCGTAAGGCTGGATTATAGAAAGGCGCCACGAACTACGCGAGTGTTGTTCGGCTGGCCGCTATTGATCGTCAAGCAACGAAAGCGCCGAGGCCAGTCTTGCTCCCCTCTCCCTCCGGGAGAGGGGCTGGGAGTGAGGGGTGGTTTTTTTTGCGAACGGCGAGCAATCACGGCGTCGCACGGGGCAGATGTTCTGCCCTCACCCCCAGCCCCTCTCCCGGACTCTCCCGGAGGGAGAGGGGAGAAATGCAGGCGCCGCTCGCCTTACAATAATGACCTATCGATTGAGAAACGACCCAGCGGAGATTCGACAATGCCTGCCTCTGCAGATCAATTGCGGACGATCGTGGCGCAGTTCAAACAAGACCCGGAATCCGTTTACGCCACATGGTTTCGCGAAAGTCCAGCCCGTCTTAAGGCCTTTCGCGGCATTCGCCGGGGCGTCACGGAAGTTGTTCGCGCCATCCATGAAGGAACATTCGGCAATGACTTCAAGGGCTCACCGTTGGAAACAGTCCTGACAAGCATTACCGAACAGAAGCAAGTCTTCGAGGGCGCGGCTCATCCATTTTACTGGAAGCCTAAGCTGCGCATTCCCGACATCTACGAGAATGAGGCCAACAAGAAAGCCTTCGGCCAGTTCTTGGAAAAGTTTCTGGGCCTCGCCGTCGAAGATCGCCTGGAACGTGAGATCCTCGACCTGGATCAGAGGCGAATCAAGGGCCTGGGGCCGGCGGTCGCCAACATCTTGTACTTCCTGCACCCGACATTGTTTCCTCCCTTCAACACGGCCATCGTTCGCGGCTTCAATCTGCTCTTTGCCGACAACAAGCCGCTGGGATCGTGGCAGGCCTACCTGCAAATGCGAGAGGTGATTCGGCAAACCAATGAACAACTTGCCCCGTCGTTGTCCATTGACCTCGGCGCTATTGCCGGGCTTTTATTCGACGTCGGGGTCGGAAAGCTGGTCCTTGATCGTAATGGCGCCGAAGTGCTTGCCCAAGAAAGAATGGGGGTGGAGAAACTCCTCCGCAAACGCCACCGAGATATCGAGGACGAACAACGCGAAGAAAATCAGCATTCGAAAATGCAACATCTGCTAACGACGATGGGCCGCGCACTTGGTTATCAGGTCCACGTCGCCACCAATGATCGGGGCAGATCCTACGGTGGCGACAGCCTGTCGGCTTTGACGGTCTCGTCCCTTCCCGCTCTGGGCTTGGCCGACGAGGTTGCCCAAACCGTCGGTTTGATCGACGTGCTGTGGTTGAGTGCAACGGGGGACGCCATTGTTTGTGCCTTCGAAGTGGAAAAGAGCACGTCGATTTACTCCGGCATTCTGCGCCTGATGGATCTGGGTCAGTCTCTGAATAATTCAGCGATCCATTTCTATCTGGTTGCTCCGGATCGTCGAGAAAAAGAAGTACAGGCACAGCTAAGGCGCCCCGCCTTCGCCAACCTTGCGGACGTGGAATTGCGCTACCTCTTGTTCTCGGACCTGTGCGAGCACTGCGCGGGTTTGTGTAAATTTGGCGCAGACCATCTGGCTCTTCTTAAGATCGCCAAAGGGAAGGCGCCTTTCCTGGAACCCCGGTAGCACATGGATTCAGCCTTTCGCTACTGGCCCCCTGCCGCGACACCGGATCGCGCGCGCTCCTGGGCGACCTTTGCCAGAAACCTGTCCGGATCGGCTTGAACCCGCCTCACGCACCCCTGGCAGCACACGAAGATGGTTTGCCCACGTACCGTCACTGGGATGGGTGAGCCGTGTGCGCCGAGTTGTTCGTCCATGACTGGACACGTCCGTTGGCCGCCGTAAGGTTGTTGTGCCGAGGCTGGTTGACGAGGGTTGGTTGGTTGCCCTCCGGCCAAATGTTGGTGCTGGGCCGAAGGGGCCGGAGCAACAGTCAGCGGCATCTGCGCGACCGGGGCGACCGGGGCTGGTTCCTGCGGGGTGAGCGCGACAGCGATCCACTGCCTTTGCTCGGGCTGCCAGTAAAACCAAGTCTGCTGTCGGCTTGCGAAAAACAGATGCCTGCCGGAGCGAGCGTCCCAGAATACCTGATTTTGCGGGGTAGCACCGTCGGCCGGCGCCGCGCAGCGGCACTGGGCGAGTGCCGGAGTAGCGGAGAACCCGGCCAGGGCAAAGCTCAGAAACAAAGCGATGGTTCGCATCAAGGAACTCCATTTCCTTTAGTAGGGCAAGAGAGGCTGGGAAAATGCCTCCCGTCAAAAGGGGCGAAAGGCCGAATCCATCCGTCGAACAGCAAGGCCCGTCGCGAATAACCAGCATTGCAATCTGACCAGCGCCAAAAGACTCGCAGTTCACGAGTGCCGCCCGAGGACGCCACCGAGAACTTCGAACATCTTAGGGCGGCACCGAACACTTCTGGGCGACCATCGCAAACCTCCCGGATTACTGGAAAGGATCCGTCCGAGACAGGATCGAGCTATTCTCATCGAAACGCCTCGTACCTTCCCCTTCCTTTTCTGTCAATATCACCACTGCTTTGGCGCGATTGGTTGGACGCTGCTATGACCCTTGTTTCGTTTTGGGCATATTGTGCATTGCATGTCCCCTTTACTGGGCTGAGAGACGCCGGAACGATCGCGCCCGGGAGGAAGGGGAAACCGCTGTCCTTGGAAAAACTCACAAGCTCGCAGGGAGAGGGGAGAAATGCAGGCAACTCACGCTGTCGCTGCTTGACGATCAATAAACAGGCATTCCGTGAGGTGTCGCTCGATCACATCTCGGGAAGCCTCAGGATCACGGCAATGCCGATCGATGCAAGGCCCAGCACGCCGAGTTTCCATTCGAGCGGAAGCGATGAGAAAACCAGAGTCAGCGCCACCATGCAAGCAACGAGCGCGGCCGCCCGCCATTTGGTGCGCCGCTTGATGCGCCGATGATGTTTCCAGTCTCGCAAGATGGGACCGAGGAGACGCGACCGCAACAACACGTCATTCAGCCGGGGCGAGGACCGGACGAGGAAGAAACTCGTCAGCAACAGAAACGGCGTAGTCGGCACGCCGGGAAGCAGGACGCCGACGATGGCGAGCACCAGAAACAGGCCGGCCAGCAGCAGATACAGCGCACGTAGCGGCCAGGCGACATTCCGCTCCGCCTCAACGGTTGCGGCCGCAACTTCGACGCGTGCTTCGTCCTGAACAACCGACATGGGATCACTCGGACCGTGGGCTCATTCCATCTATTGTTGCGCCACGACGGGGAAATGATAGGGCTACTCAAGCTTCAGGCCGTACGCCCAGATGCAGGCGAGCGGAATCGCGGGCCACATCATGAGGGCCAGCGCGAGCATATGCGTCCACGGCTGTTTCCATCGCGTGATCCAGCCGAGCACCCAGATGCCGAAAGCGATCGCTCCCAGCGCAAGCATGGCGATGGAATAGACGAACAGCACCATGCGTCTTGCTTCGTCCGACTTCAGCGCCTCGGGCATGGCGCCGGCAGCCCGCCAGATGGCCCACGCAATCAAGACGGCGATGCCGAGCCAGGCGAAGCCGAACAACCATTCGCCCGCCGTGAAGGGATGATTGCGCCCCAAGATTCGCTGATTGGCGTAGAACACGGGCCACATCGCGATGATGCCTGCCGGGAGCAGCATTGCGAACGGCAAGGCCCGCATCCATGCGGCGAGCGCGGCGGAAGGCTGGCCTACGGGCAGATGGACAACGGCTCCGATCGATTCGGCCAGCCACGCGGAGAGGCATGTGCCGAGGAGGATGCAGAGAAAATCGAACGTCCGCGGTCGGGCGATGCGACGGAGAGTCGTCCGCGGCTTGGCAGGCGGACGATAGGTCGGGGACGTCGGCAGGGTCTCCATACTGCCGATGCTACAAGATTCCCCGCACACAGGCGAGCGCTTGTCGATCCGCTCGCAACCTTGGGCTATGCGATGCAGCGCCTTTGGCATTGGGGCCCCCGCGCTGGGCCGTTTCCCGAAAATAGAGCGATGCTCATCCTGGCTGGTGGATGTTGCGAATGGCGCACTTGGGATTGATCGAATGAGAAGCCCCGACCCGCAATGGGCGATTACAATGAGCGACAGCGGAGGGTCCGATGCCGATCCATGATTGGTCGAAGATCGAAGCCGGCATTTTTCACGCGTTTCACCACGGTTGGATTGCGGAGTTGGCCCGTGCGCTGAATCGCGGGCTGCTTCCTCCCGACTATTACGCGCTTCCCGAGCAGGTGGCCGCCGGTTGGGGGCCCGATGTGTTGACGCTGCAGCGTCCCACGGCCCATGCGGAGGTTCCCGAGCCGGAGGGGGGCGTCTTGCTGCAAGAAGCGCCGCCCAAGGTTCAGAGCCGAATCTTGGCGGAGATCGATTGGTATGCCGGCAAGGCCAAGTCGGTCGTCGTTCGCCACAGCAGCAATCATCGGGTGATCGCGGTGATGGAGATCGTGTCGCCAGGCAACAAGAACGGCCGACACGGCGTGCGTGCGTTTGTCGATAAGGCGATCGACCTCATTCGCCGCGGCGTTCATCTGCTGGTGCTTGACGTCCTGCCCCCGACGCGCCGCGTGTCCCTGAGCATGCATGCCGAGATTTGGCAGGCGCTCAGCAACGGCGACACGCCGGCTTCCGAAGGCGGTCCGTTGATGCTCGCGTCCTACCTCGCAGGATCGCCGCCGGAAGCGTTTCTGGAAACGAAGTCGGTCGGCGACCCCCTGATCGACATGCCGCTGTTTCTCAGCCTCGACGTCTACGTCAACGTGCCGCTCGAGCAAACCTACGCCGCCGCGTTCGAGGCATTGCCGGCCTATTGGCGACAGCAGCTTGCGGAGTAAGGGGACTTCGCAGGCGTTACGCATCGGCCGCGTGCGATACATACCATGCACGGCATGCCTCCACGAAACGTCATTTTGGCACATTGAATTGTTTTGGCTCAAACATGCGCACGTCTCCATTCTTGCGAAGTCCTGACTCATTCTTCATGCTCGTACCAGGTTTGGATCGGCGGGTTAGCATTCGATCATTCGAAACTCCGTGGGGAGCAACTGATGAAACCCTCTGTTACTTCGAAGGCGTCCTTCTCGGGCTTGTCGCGATTGCACCCTTGACGAGGAATCGCCTCGTGGTCAACTTGGCGCCTCGGCTCGATCAGTGGCGAAAATTCGATTGGCCTACAGAGGAAGGTCTTTGCCAAAAGCTGATCGCGATCATTGAGAGCATTCCTGAGGTCTACATCCAGTGCGAACGCGACACGGATCAAGAGCCATTGAACAGGCTTAGTGATAAGGGCGACGTTGTCAAAGCACTCAAAGACGCCATACGCTACAGCCTTAGCCAAGAAGTTGCTTGCCCAACATTTTGCTATGGGAAGGCGGACCTCGACTAACCGACGCGTTCAATGGTCGCTTGCGACGCGAAGTGGCGGACGCGGTCCGCATTGAGGCGGGCGGGGAGGAGTCGGCCCAGATTGTCGGCGGCGGCGCCGATGCCGTGTCGGATCGCTTCGAGCGCGGTACTGCCGAGGCTCAGCGACCACGCGATGCCGGCGGCGAGGCAGTCGCCGCAGCCGATCGGGTTGACGACCGGAGCGGGCGGCGGCTGCAAGCGGTATCGGCCCTCCGGCGATGCGATCAGCATGGCGCCGGGCCCCGCGCTTACGACCACCCAGCTCGCTCCCCTCGCACGCACTTCGTCCATCGCTTGCCACACCGCAGCTTCGTCCGCCAACGTTCGGCCCACGGTGCGGGCAAGTTCCTCGCGATTGGGTTTGATCAGAAACGGCCGATGGGCGAGGGCGGCCTGGAGTTCATCCCCCCGGGCATCCACGATCGCTCGGCCAGGATAACCGTCGAGGATGTCGCGATAGACCGTCGCGGGCGCCCCGGAGGTGAGCGATCCGCTGAGCACCATCACGTCGGCGGTGCGACTCGCTTGCCGCGTCGCTTCGATGAATGCGGCAAGTTCGGCGGACGTCAGCGGCGCGGCGTTTTCGACGAGTTCGGTCGTTGATCCAGTCGTTTGGTCGAGGATGGTGGTGCAAACTCGCGCCGAAGCAGTCGTGTCGATCCAACGAGCAGCGACGCCGAGGCGGTTGCAGTCTTCCGAAAGCAAGGTTCCGACCGTCCCGCCGCGCGGCGAAAGGAGGATCGCATCGCCCCCCAGATGGCGAATCGCGGTGGCCACATTGACGGCTTTGCCCGATGCACACCAATGGGCGGCCTCGGCCCGGTTCACCTCGCCCGGGTGGAAATGACGAAAGGAGAGGATCTGCTGCCACGCGGGCGTCAGTCCGGCGGCGACGATCACAGCATCTCCTCCAGCAGTTCCGCCAGTTCGTCTTCGCTCACGTCGCGCGGATTCCCCGCCATGCTGTTCCCCCGCGAACTCTCCGCCAACTCAAAAATCTGCTCACGGCGAACGCCCAGAGCCGAGAGCTTGCGCGGTATGCCGAGCATGTCGTTGAGCGTTCGAAGGTGGTCCAGGAAGGCGTCGATCGCATGCTCGTCGCTGTCGAACGTTCGCGGCAACAAGCGACGCGCAAGGTCGGCGAGTTCGCGTTGCCTCACGCTGCGATTGACGCGCAAGGCGACGGGCAGCATCACCGCACAGGCCAAACCATGCGGAGCGAGGGCATGCACGCCCAGCGCGGCCGCGACGCCATGGGCGAGACCGAGTCCGGAATTCGCCAACGCCAGGCCTGAGAGAAAAGCCGCATGGGCCATCGCCTCGCGGGGGGATCGATCGGCGCCGTCGGCGAACGCGCGAGGCAACGCCGGGAGGGCGAGTTCGAGCCCTTGGATGCATAACGCTTGCGGGATGGGTTTTGCTCGCCGGGAGAGATAGCTTTCGAGCAACTGCGTGATCGCATCCATGCCGCTTTGAGCCGTAACCGCAGGAGGCAAACCGACGGTTAGTTCCGGATCGATGAGAACCGCGGAAGGCGTCATCCGTTCGTGACGCAGGCTTTTCTTGAAGGGAGGATCGTAGGACGAAATGACCGCGTTTTTGGTCGCCTCGGTCCCGGTGCCAGCCGTCGTCGGGATGGCCAGGATCGGCGGGATAGGCCGGGTCAGCGTTTTGCCTTTGCCGACGCCTTCGAGGAAATCGATGACGCTCCCCTGATCTCGATGTGCCGCGATGGCGGCCGCGGCTTTGGCCAAATCGATGGCCGACCCGCCGCCGATGCCGACCGCGAGATCGCCCGCCTGCACGCCCCCCATCTCCGCCCACTTGGCCGCCGCCGCATCGACGTCGCGGACCTCGGGTTCATGATCGATACGGGCCAAGACGCGTGTTTCGAGGCCCGCCTTCTGCAGATAGGTCGTCAGTTCATCGATGGTTCCCTGGCGTTCGAGAGCCCGCGAGCCGACGACCAGCATGGCCCGCCGCCCCAGCGAAGCGGCAAGTTCGCCGACCTCCGCCCGGCGTCCCCAGCCAAACCGAACCTGGTGCGGCGAGATGAAATCGTAGGAACTGAGTGCAACGGCGTTCATGCGGTTCGAGCATATCCGAAGTGGGGCCGAACGCAAACACGCAACGCGGAGCGAGGCTTTCCTTCTCCCCGGGAGATTCCGGGAGAGGGGCTGGGAGCGAGGGCAGAACCTTCGCCCATGCGATGCTGGATTTGCTCGCAAGAAGCGAACCACATCGCGGACACGAAATCGAAGACATGGCGTCAGCTCCATCACGGGGACCGGCGTTGGGCCATCGTCATCGCGAATGCCTGCCGGACCAGGCCGAAGCTTAGAGCCTATCCGGAAAACCCCATTTTTCCGTATATGATGAACGCAAAGCTCATGTGCAGCATAGCGATGTAG
>JAIEPT010000166.1 GCA_019748295.1 Gemmataceae bacterium
GGAACCGCTTACTGCGTGCGCGGCTCTTGCGCAATCAGAAACCACAAACCGGAAGCGACTTTTTGCAGGTCGCTTCCGGTTCATTGGAGCGCATACGAAATCGCTCGGCGACCGCCGCCGAGCGATTTCGTTGTGGGGAAGAGCTGGCGCTTGGTCGCCCCGGCTTTAGGGCCGAGGCAGGAGACCGTTGAAGGCCTCCTCCGCGGGTCGAACGCTGCCGCTGCCGAACCTTGCGCGGACATTTCACGAATTTCCGATCTGCAAACTTGTTCACCAACATCAAGCAAAGGCACATGGCCTCCGCGTGAGCTATGGTTGGATGCATCACCATAGGCCTTGCTGGTTTCCCCATGCGCTCGTCTTCCATCGAACTGACCGGATTTGGCCCCAAGCTCGACGGCTTGCGCTGGGAGTCGGAAAGCCTGCTTCGCATTGGCCGACAGGGGAACCTGGATATCGTTCTGCGCGATCCTTCCGTGGAACCGATTCACGCGGAAGTGCGTTTTCATGGGCAGCGATGGATCGTCCGCAACTTGGCGAAGAGCCCGCTTTTTCCGACCCGCGTCAACGATCATCCGATCGCGCGTTCGGCCGAACTGAAGTTGGGCGACACGCTTCAGATCGGCAATGTCCAGCTATGCGTGACTTCCTTGGGAAGTTCCGACGAATCGGCGACGCCGCCGCCGCAAGCCAAGGCGAATCCGAAGCTCGCCGCGTTGCGAGCCGCGATCGGCGGAGTTCAAGTAGCCACGGCCCCGGTTCGCACCGCGAAACCGGTTAACCGCCTGGTCGCCAGCGTGGCCGACCTTGAGATCGAGGCGACGACGCGCCGTTCGTGGGACGATGCGCTGGCGATGATCGCCCTCGACGAACGGCCTCAGCAAATCCAGGCGATGCTCACCTTGATGCGGACGAATCAGCACCTTGCGAAAATCGCGAGTCTCGACGAGTTGGTCCGAAATGTCCTCAACGACGCCATCATGGCTTTGGGCGCCCAGCGCGGCTCCATCCTGCTTGTCGATCCGCACACGGGCGAATTGACGGTAAAGGCGATGGACTCGCCCTCGCTCGGACGGACTTCGCGTTCGCATAGCCGCACGCTGGTCGAGCGCTGTTTTCGTCAGGGCGAATCGATCCTGTGCCGGGATTCGCGCGTCGAGCATTATGCGGCCGCGGCGAAAAGCGTCCACGGCAATGCGATGTCCTCGATCGTCTGCGCCTTGCTTCGCACGCCGCGCAAACAAATCGGCGTGCTGCATCTCGACCGCGGGCCGATGCAGGCGCCGTTCGCCGAAAGCGATCTGTTCTTGGCCGACGCCATCGCCGCCAGCGTTGCGGTGGGAATCGAATGTGCGCAGCTGGTGGACCTGCAGCGCGATCAATTCGTGCAATCGGTGACGACGCTCGCCCGGGCCGTCGAGATGCGGGACCAATACACGGGCGACCACACGAAACGCGTGGCCGAGTATTCGCTGCTGCTCGCGGATGCGCTCGACGTGACGGCGGCCGAGCGTTACCAGATTCAGATCGGCGCCCCGTTGCATGACGTGGGCAAGATCGGCGTGGACGACGCCGTGCTGCGCAAGCCGGGGCGGCTCAACGCACAGGAATTCCTGCACATCCAGCAACACACGGTGAAGGGCGCCGAGATGCTGCAGCAGATGTTTTCGCTGACGCAAGTCATCCCGATCGTCCGCCATCATCACGAACGATGGGACGGCACTGGCTACCCCGATCGCATCGGGCGCGACCAGATCGCCCTCACCGCCCGCATCGTCGCCGTGGCTGACGCGTTCGATGCGATGACGTCGCATCGCCCCTACCGCCCCGCCATGCCGTCGCAGCTTGCGTTTCTTGAATTGCTGAGCAAAGCAGGGACGCACTTCGACCCGACCTGCGTCCAGGCGTTCCTTCAGATCCGCAGCCAAGTCGAGCAGTTGCAGAAGTCTTCGGAATAATGAACGTCTGCGACATCCAAATTAGATGACCGCACGCGATTGGGCAAAAGATCGGTTCGCCTAAACTAGTGCCATAGTGATCGCTCCTCTCTCCTTGAGGGAGAGGGATAAGGTCACCCAATATGCAATCGCGTTGAACCGACAGCTCTACGCCAAAGGCGTTGCAGCCAACAGCCCAGGGTTGCGAGCGGAGCGAGCTACCCTGGGTGACGCCGTAGCCAATGTGCAATCAACTCTGAAAAAGTTGCAGCCGCGGATACGATCCGTTGCTGGAACCCCTTCGGGGTACCTCGGCGTGACGTTGCGATTTGAACCCAGGGTAGCTCGCTCCGCTCGCAACCCTGGGCTGTTGGCTGCAACGCCCTTGGCGTAGGATCCCCCGCAAGGATCGAGCATGTGCGTGACGGAACCCTCAACCCCGGCGCCGTTCCCTCCTGGAGAGGGTGCTCATCGCTCCATATTCGATGCTGCGAAATTCGATGCTGCGAAATCTCGCGTGGTTGTCTCGTCCAGCGTTTCGCGATCCTCGCAAGGCGATCGCAGGGTGCGCCCTCCGCGCTCCGCTGCGCGTCGCGGCTAACCGACGAACACGCCGATGTTTCCTGGGCAGTACTCCTCATCCTCCTCCAGCTTCATCAGCACCGAATCATCCAGCACTTCATGCCCGTAAAACGTTTGCCCCACGGGCCGAAGGTACGGCTCCGTGAACAGGGCGGCGGCGCCTCCCAGGAACTTGCCGAACGAATCGAACGGCTTCGCCAAGTGGTTCCTGTCGATCCGCGGCATCTCGTTGGGGTCGAGCACGAGCCCCGCTTCGATCGCCTTCACCTGCATCCAGCGCAGCGGAATGTCCGAGAGACGGCGTTCGGCCACGCCGCCGCCGAC
The DNA here is from genome assembly GCA_019748295.1 of Gemmataceae bacterium. GTDB lineage: Bacteria > Planctomycetota > Planctomycetia > Gemmatales > Gemmataceae > JAIEPT01. The sequence goes on from JAIEPT010000166.1 coordinate 2,844, forward strand.
ATCGCTATGGCAGCCGACGAACCAGCGCTGTTCGAGCCGGGCGTCCGTCGGCGAACGCGGTTGCCAAAGAGCCGCTTTGAAGCTTTTGCGGTGTTCGTTGAGGGCTACCGCATGGCACGCTTCGTCGACGAGGTCGCTGATTTCGACGTCGTGAAACTGGTAATGCGTTCGGTTGAATCCCGAAAACGAATCGAGCGGAATGCCGAGGGCGCCCACAGTATCGAACACGCCGACGAAGCGAACGCGGGCCGGCTGCGAATGCCGGGCGCGAAAAGCCTGGGCCTCGCGGCCATCGAACGAATAGGTGCGCGAGCGATACAGCTCATAGGCCTGGTCGAGTTTCTTGGAGCTGGCCGAGAGGAGCAGCCCGCACTTGTGGATCATGCCGATGAGGCTGCGCGCCGTGTAGGCCCCGCGGCTATAGCCGAAGAGATAGATGCGATCGCCCTGATGATAGTGACGAGCGAGCCAGCGGTAGCCATCCAGCAAATTGCGGTCGAGGCCGAGTCCGAAGAGCCCGCCGGTGAGCCGCTCGAACCAGCGCGTGCCGACGCCTTCGTTGTAGAACTTGAGCTGATCGGGCACGAGCTTGCCGACCATGACCGACTCGAACAGCCGGCGCGCATTGCTTTCGACCTGCTGATCGACGGGAATGCGATCGTCGGCCGGATGATTCCAGGTACCGTCGAAGCAAAGCACCAGCTTCCGTGCCATGGGCGCAGCCCTCCCCCTTCCCCCGGGAGCGACGGGGCTGGGAGGATAACGTGGGCAGGGGAAAGGTCAAGATCGAACCGAAGACGTCGCCGCCCGCGATAGAATCCCGCAAAGGAGGTGATCATGTCGCCGGACGTTCTCACGATGCTTGAAACCATCGCGCAATGGCCTTCGTCCCAGCAGGCGGACTTCTTTCAACTGGCGTGGGACCAACTGGTCGATTCAGGATGGCTTCCCGAGGTGGACGATGAGCTGAAGGCGGAACTGGACCGTCGCGGGAGCGAGTTGGACGAGAAGCCCGATTCGGCGATCTCATTTGCCGATGCCGTGGCTTACTGGAGAAGGCCACGATGAAACCGGTTGTCTTCAAGCCGGAAGCCATTGAAGAAATTGATGCCCAATACGATTGGTACGAACGTCAACCGCCTGGATTAGGCGAGCGATTCCCTCGAAGAAGTCATTGCCCAAACGGAGCGAATGGAGAGCTTTCCGGAATTGTGGGCACGGGTCTATCGGGATTTCCGGGCGTGCACCATGCGAAAGTTTCCCTTCGTCATCTACTTCCGAATCCTCGCGGATCGAGTCGAAGCAGTCGCATTGAAACATGGTCGACGAAACTCACGCGACTGCGTCGTCGACTCGGGCGATCTGCTGCTCGGATAACATCTGCTTGAGACGACCCACGATCAGCGGCTGGCTTTCGTCTCTTTCGCCACGTCGAAGAACTCCATCGGAGTCTTGCTCTTGGGGTCGTAGTTGTAGTTCACCGTGATCTCCTCCCCTTCCGCGATGTCGCGGTACGCGATGTACATGAGTCGGCGATTGCGATAGTCGTGGTTATAGATCGCGTTCGGCTCATAAGAGTGGTTGTAGATCGAGCCGTAACCGAGCGAGATGGCGACCGTCGTTTTGGTCCACACATAAAAATACTGATTCAGCGTCTGATTCTTCCAACCCCCTTCGAACGCGGCCGCGGGAAGGACGATGACCGGCACGCGTTCGACGATTTCGCCCTTCGCGATAGGGCGGCGAGCAAAGACGCCGCGGCCTTTGCCCTTGGCGGTGCGGATGGAAACCAAATCGGAATGGTGCATGGCAATGCGTTCGCGAAAGAAGCGGAAAGGGTTCGCGAAGAATTGTAGCGATGGAAGAGCGAGCGGATATGAGCGGTCAACGGTCAGCAGAGCTTTAGACCGGGCAGTCATGGCTGAAAGCTGAAAGCTGATAGCTGACCGCTGACAGCTCAAATAAGCGGAGCAAGCCGAAGCATGACCGGCCGAGTTGAGTCGGCGCGATTCCAGGACCACGCAGGCGTCGCATATGTTTTGGGGGCGGCGCCCGGGGACGGACGGGCTCATCGCCGGTCTATCCCTTCGGCAGCTTGGCGACCATGAACCAACATGTCCCTTGCGAGACATGCCCCAGAGGTCCAAGGCCCATCGCTTTGCGTCCCCGTCTTTCGACGGGTTTGCCCTTTCGAGGATGAAAGGCGTTACGGTCCAGGCGAGATGCTTCGGCTTGCTCCCGGCGTTGCCGCGAAATCCGGCAAAACCGTTGCTACCCAAACCATAAGCCAGGAACTCCGAACAAGCAACCTGCAATGGCGAAACATTGACCTTCCGCCGATTTAGCTATAACTTGATAATGAAGTAGGCAAGGCTAAATCTGGCGGACAGCACGATGCGCAACATTTGGTACGGCGTCTTTTTCCTGCTCGCGGCGGTCGGCTGCAACGATCCAGCCAGCAAACAACACGGCGGCCCCGCGGAGGGAGCGTTTGACTTTCCTCGCACGCATGAAGACGGGCAGCCTGTGAACGTCGTCGCTACCACGGGCATGGTGGCCGACCTCGTGCGAAATGTCGGCGGCGACCGCGTGAAGGTCACGCAGCTGTTCGGCGCGGGAGTCGATCCGCATCTCTACAAAGCCACCTCGCGCGATACCGGCCTGCTCTCCAAGGCGGACCTCATCGTCTACTCCGGGCATCACCTCGAAGGGAAGATGACCGAACTCTTCGAGCACCTCGCTCGCAAAGTGCCGACTGTTTCCGTGACCGATCGGCTGCCTGTCGCGGAGTTGCTGCGCGATGAGCATGGCGTCGTCGATCCGCATGTGTGGTTCGATGTTTCCCTCTGGTCGCGCGGAGCCGACGTCGTTCGCGATGCGCTCATTGAATACAACCCGTCCCATGCCGACGCTTATCGCAATCGTGCGAAGGCGTTTCGAGCGAAACTCGACGCGCTCGATGCGGAGACCACGACGCGCATGAAGGCGATCGACGAAAAGCAGCGCGTGCTGGTGACCTCGCACGATGCGTTCCGCTATTTCGGCCGACGCTACGGCATCGAGGTGAAGGGAATTCAGGGCATTACGACGGAAGCGGAAGCGAGCGTCCGAGATTTGCAGGATTTGGCCGCGTTCTTGGCATCGCGAAAGATTCCGGCCGTGTTCGTGGAGAGCAGCGTCAACCCGCGCAACATCGAAGCCCTTCGCGAAGGATGCAAGGCGAATGGGCACGACGTCGCCGTCGGCGGCGAGCTGTTTTCGGATGCGATGGGAGCCGAAGGGACTCCCGAAGGAACGTATGAAGGCATGATCCGCAAGAACGTGGACACGATCGCAAACGCGCTCTCCGGGCGAAAAGGCGATCGCTAAATGATTGCTTTAAACGGTTCAACAAACGGTTGGCGTGCCATGCTTCGTCGGGTCCCTGGCCGGGCTCTTCAATGCTTCCGCTTTCACCGACGAAGCATGTGAAGCTTCCGACGTTTTAAACCCTCGGTCTGGGGGCATGCTTGAGCGGTGAAAGGGGAAGCTTCGCTGAGCCCGGCCAGGGACCCGCTCAAGCATGGCACGCCGCCGCCAAGTTTGAGCGCAAGAACTCAGAACGACGATCTAGACTTACCTATGACCGACGATTCGATTCTCGATGTGCATGACGTGACCGTCGCGTATCACCGCAAGCCGGTTTTATGGGACATCGATTGGACGCTGCGCGAACCCGCGATGGTCGGCATCATGGGGCCGAACGGCGCGGGCAAATCGACGCTGATGAAGGCGATCCTTGGGCTGGTGCCGATCGTTCATGGCTCGATCCGCATCTTCGGCCAACCACTGGGCCCAATGCGACGGCGCATCGGTTATGTCCCGCAGCGGGAGAGCGTCGATTGGGACTTCCCCGTCAGCGTGCTCGATGTCGTGCTGATGGGCACCTACGGCAAGCTTGGCTGGATTCGCCGGCCGGGCCGCGCGGAAAAGGAAACGGCCCGCGCATGCCTCGAACAAGTGGGCCTCGCGGATTTGGCCGAGCGGCAAATCGGGCAACTCTCCGGCGGGCAGCAGCAGCGGACTTTTCTCGCCCGTGCCCTCGCCCAAGAGGCGGACCTGTACTTTCTCGATGAGCCTTTCGCGGGCGTCGATGCCGCCTCGGAGCGGGCCATTCTCGGGTTGCTGCAAAAGCTACGCGGCGACGGCAAGACGACCATCGTCGTGCATCACGACCTTCGCACGGCCCCTTCCTATTTCGAGCAGGTGCTTTTGCTGAATGTACGGCTCGTTGCCAGCGGGCCGACGGAAGCGACGTTCGTCGAGGAGAATCTGCGGCGAACCTACGGCGGGCGGTTGGCGATTCTCGATCAGCTGGGTCAGGCGATCGAAGCCCAGGAACGCCTGCCATGACCTTGGGGCTTGATTACAACCAGGCCATGGTCCTTGCTGGGACGAGTTTGCTCGGCGCCGCCAGCGGGACGATCGGGACGTTCGCGGTACTGCGTCGCCGCGCGTTGCTTGGGGATGCGCTGAGCCATGCGACGCTGCCGGGCGTGGCCGCGGCGTTTTTGCTGACGGGCCAGCGCACGCTGCCGACATTGCTCGCGGGCGCCTTGGTTGCCGCGGGCTTCGCCATCTTCGTGCTGGCGGTTCTCGGCCGCCGCACGCGCTTGCGCGACGATGCGAGCATCGCGATGGTGCTTGGCGTATTTTTCGGCCTCGGCATGGTGCTCTTCAGCGTAGTGCAAAGTCAGGCGTCCGGCGCCCGGGCGGGGCTCAACCTCTTTCTGTTCGGCCAGGCCGCGGGAATGATGCAGCGCGACGTCGTCTTCCTCGGCGCTTTCGCGGCGGGCACGGTCGCGATCGTTTTCGTGCTGTTCAAAGAGTTTGCACTCATCACCTTCGATCGCGGATTCGCCGAGGTGCAGGGTTGGCCGGGCCGCACGCTCGATGCGATGCTGCTCATCCTGCTCGCCGGCGCGGTCGTGCTTGGACTGCCGTCCGTCGGCGCCGTGCTCATGGCGGCGATGCTGATCATCCCCTCGGGAGCCGCTCGATTCTGGACCGACTCGATTTCGGTGATGACGCTGCTGGCCGCCGGGTTCGGCGTCGTCTCTTCATCATGCGGAACGTTGCTAAGCGGCAGTTGGGGTTGGCCCACGGGACCAACGATCATCCTTGTCGCGTCCACGATCTTCATCATGTCGCTGATCTTCGCCCCGCGCCGCGGGTGGTTGGGGCGACGCCGGCAGCAATCCGTCGATCATCGACGCCGCGTCGTTCAGAAACTGCTGATCGCGCTTGCGGAGTCGAATGCAGATGCAAAACCGATCAGCGCGTCGATAGCGCGTCGTGCGATAGGTAAAGGATGGATCGAACAAGCGGGCTCAGGTTATCGGCTCACGCCCGAGGGACTGCGGAAAGCCGAAGCCCTATCGGCGAATCGCCGGCATTGGATCGAAGCGGTGGAACGAAGTCCCGAACTGACGCGATCCGATGCGGCATTCGATCTCGATGTCGATCCGCGGGAGCTGACGTCATGAACCTCGGCTCCTTCGAGATTCAGCAAGCATTCTGGGTCGTCCTCGCCGGCTCCATCTGCGGGGCCGCCTGTTCGATTCTCGGCTGTTTTCTGCTGCTCAAGCGTCTCAGCATGCTTACCGACGGCATCGCCCACGGCGTGCTCCCCGGAATTGGCCTTGCGGTCCTCATCACCGGCCAACTCAATGGTCCGGGCCTTTTCGTCGGCGCGATTGTGTTCGGCCTGCTGACCGCCGCACTTACGCAAGCGGCCGTCAGCTTCGGCGGAGTCAGCGAAGACACCGGCCTGGGCGTCGTTTTCACTTCGCTCTTCGCGATTGGCATCATCCTCGCTTCCACCCAGCTCCGCCACACGGACGCGGACGTCGATTGCGTCTTCAGCGGCAACCTCGCCTCGCTGCCGAGTCAGACCAGGGACGTGTTCGGCTTCGAGATGCCGACCGCGATTCCCACGCTCTCCTTTGCCTTGGTGCTGACGCTCGTCGTCATCGGCGTGTTCTGGAAAGAATGGAAGCTGGCCGCCTTCGACAGCGAGTTGACCGCGGCGATGGGGTTTCGCCCCATCGTTCTGCACTTCGTGCTCGTCGCACTCACCGCAATCAACTCCGTCGCGTCGTTCGAAGCGGTCGGCTCGATTCTCGTCGTTCCCATGTTCATTGTGCCGGCCGCCGCGGCGCGATTGCTGACCGATCGCCTTGGCCGCATGGTGATGCTGTCCGCGGCCCTCGCCGTCTCGGGAGCCACGATCGGCGGCGTGCTTTCGACGCTCGTATGGGACCGCATCAGCCCCGCGGGATTGATTGCAACCGTGCTGGGCGTGCAGTTCGTCCTCGTGTGGATCGCCGCGCCCGGACAAGGTTTGTGGGCGCAGACGCGGCGACGGCTGAAGCTGTGGACGCGCATCGCCGAGGAGGAAGTGCTCGGCAAACTCTACCGCTCGCCGTTGCGATACGCTGAGTTAGCAACCGCCGTTGGACAAGAACACGGCATCAGCTCGTTGGGTCTTGCATGGATCCTGCGTCGCCTTCGACAACGGCACCACATCGTGTCGGCCGACGGCGTGTGGAACGTGACCGATGCGGGGCGTTCGCATGCGGAGGATGTGGTGCGGGCGCATCGGCTTTGGGAATCGTATCTCGATCAGAACTTCCAATTGCCGCTCGATCATCTCCACGCGCCGGCATCGCTCATTGAACATTACCTGGGGCCTGAAGCGATCGAATCGCTCCAGAGCGAATTGGCGAACCCCAAGCGAGATCCGCACGGCAGCGATATTCCGGAACGTCCGAATCGCACTTCGTAGGGTATGTCGAACTGGACCTGCATCCCTAACATGTGGGAAAGCACCATCGCAGATTCGAAAGGAACACCATGAAGGGCGATCCCCGCGTTATCGACGGTCTCAATCGGGCTCTCACCGTCGAGCTGACGGCCATCAATCAATACTTCATCCAGGCCAAGATGGCGAAGAACTGGGGCCTGATGAAGCTGGCCAAGAAGCAGTATGAGGAATCGATCGGCGAGATGAAGCATGCCGACAAGATCATTGAACGAATCCTGTTCCTGGAAGGCGTGCCGGAAATCGCCCGCTACGACGTGATCCGCGTCGGCGAAAACGTGAAGGAACAGTTTGAGTACGACCTCGCCCTCGAGAAGGGGGGCGTCAACCATTACAACCAGCTCATCGACCTGTGCATCCAGGTCAAGGACAACGGCACCCGCGAACTGATTGACCCGATTCTCGCGGAGTCGGAAGAACACGTCGATTGGCTGGAAACGCAACTCGGGCTGATCGACCAGATCGGCTTGCAGCTCTATCTGGCTAACCAAATGGGTGAAGAAGAAGGGCACGGGCACTAGAAAATTGCCGCGTCAATGTTTAGCGGGGAGCCATAGGCGACCGGATCTGGTCGCCTACGGCTCCCCGCTAAACATAGATCGGGAACCAACGCTACCCGCCGGGTTTGATCGCATCGGCGCTTTGCATGGCGACGATCGCGCGGTTGCGGTCGAGGTGCTGCTGCACGTAGGGGAAAATCTTCAAGTAGAACGCCGCCCCCAATCCCACGGCAATCAGCGCCAGCACGATGCGGCCGGTCCAGCCGAAGAGATGCAGCAGCGTGAGAACGATCTGGAGCATCAAGCTCAAGGCGACGATGCCGCCTGAGATGACGATCCCCTGAGCGAAGATGGGATCGATGCGTGCGAGCCACCAGAAGCTGATATCCACGATCTGAGCCAGCAACGGCAACGGCGCGATGACGAAACGCATGAGCTTGGGATAGCTCGTCAGCGAGAAGAGCACGCCGGTCAAGCCATAGAGCATCGCGAAACCGAGCAGATGGATATGGCTGGTCTGGGCCAGCTTCTCAATCGACATTCCGCCGCCGTCGAAGATCAGCGTGTACTCGGCGAAGTCGTCGCGACCAGCGAGCGGGAACTGCCCCGCGCTACCGCCGGCGTCGGCGTAGTGGCAGCGTGCGCATCGGTCCTCGACAATCGCGCCGATGGCCACCTTCTTCTTTCCGTTGACTTCCGTGACGTATTTCTCCGTGATCGGCTGTTTCCAGCCCTCGGGCAGCGGCATGGAGTCCCACTGGTCCTTGTCGCACTCGGTCCGAATGAACTGCACGAGAGCGGCGATTTCGCCGGCGCGTTCCTCGCGCAGCTCCTTCTCGGCGGCCGCGGCATCGCCGTCCTTCGCCTTGGTGCGTCGCCTCAATTCCTTCTCCCACCCGCCGCTTCGCTTGGTGAAAGCAGACCGCATGCTGCCTTGGCCATTGAACGGCTTGTGTTCGGAGGAAACCAGCAGGCGTTCCATTTGGCTCGTTTTCGCTTTGCCGTGAAACACATTCACGGCATCTTCGGGTTCCGGCAGGAGCTTGCCGGGGCCGGCATGTTGGAAGTGGAGCTGCACCAGCGCCGAGAGGTAGCCGACTCCGACGGAGACGAGGAAAACGGCCAGAGTGAGGCGGGTGGGCAGACCGAGCGTACGAAGGCTGAAACGCGGGCGGGGAGGAGCAACAGCATCCATGGCGGGCACTCCGGAGAGTGGGATCAAAGGTGGGAGACGAGACGCGAAGGCGAGCGGATCGTTTGGGCTATGCACGTGATTGTAGGACGCCCGCGCGCACCACGCAATCTCACGTCCGTTTCGAAGCGCCCAAGCCCAGGGGCGAGCGCAGCGAGTTCCTGGGATCGGAGTGTCGGAAGCGAGACATGCTTTCGGTCTGAATCCCAGGAGCTCCCTACGGTCGCCCCTGGGCTTGGGCGAGGACGTGAACAGCGCAGCAGAAAGACCCGAGCGAAGATTCGCTCGGGGCTTCTTGTGTTTCTTCGCGTCCTCCGTTAGTCGCGGATGCGGAAGGTGTGAACTTCGATCTCGGCGGCCTGGTAAACGTGGTTGCCGGCGGCATCCGTCTCGGGCACGCTGAAGAGGTCTCGGTCCCAGCCGTCTTTCCATTCCCGCGTCGGGGACTTGGCGAAGATTCGGACCTTGCTGGCCGTGATCGGCTGCTCGTCCGACCGCATCAGGGCGTGGGCTTCGCCGGGGGCGAGGTCGAAGGCGTAGTAGGTTTCCGGTTCGTCGCTGGGCTGGGCCGGTTCCCACTTGAATTTGCCCGACGCCTTGGTGTGGTAGAGCACCTTGAAGGAGACCTTCTCGCTGCTGTCGTTGCGGATCACGACCATCCGTTCGTCCTGCATCGGCAGTTGAGCAGCGGCCGAGGGAGCGAAGCTCGAAGTCGAATCCGACGCCACCGGGGCTTGGTCGGCGAAGACCGGCGAGGGAGCCTCAACCAGGCCCGAGCCGCCCGCGGCCACCACTCCGCCGCCGCCGAATCCGCCGCCCGGGAAGGGAATCGGCAAGGGGAGCGGGATGCCGCCGAGGAAGGGGGGCTTGATTTTGGTCGCAATGTTGACGTTGTTGACGTTATTCACATTGTTGACGTTGTTGACGTTGTTGACCTGGTTGACCTTCGAGACCTGAGTGACTTGACTCACCTGGCTCACTTGGTTGACCTTCGAGACGCTGTTGACCTGAGCGGTGCTGTTGACCTTGTTCACAAGATTCGCGGTCGCGGTCTTGTTGCCGATGAAGTTCAAGTTGCTGGTCTTATTCAGGACGTTCAGCACGTTTGCGGTGTTTGGAGTCGCAGTCTTGTTCACCACAGCCGCCTTATTGATCGTGGCGACCGCATTGAGAACGTTGGCAAGGTTCGTCTTGTTGGTGACGTTGCCGAGGTTGGGCAGCTTGTTGATCACGTTACCAACGACGGGCGCTTTGTTGACGGCATTGAGAACGTTCGCGGCCACCGGCAGTTTCGCGCCCACCACCGGCAGCTTGGCGCCGACCACCGGCAATTTGCCGACAGCGGGCAAGTTTCCCACGGCAGGGAGCTTGCCGTTGCCGACGAGAGGCAACTTGTTGACGGCGGGCAGGTTCCCTACGAGCGGCAGCAGGCCTTTGGGCTGAACGACGTTACCAGTAATTTTCGGCTGTCCGATATTGCCGATGCCGCTGATTTTGGGCTGAGCGACGCTGCCGGGCTTGGTTCCAAAGAGCGCCTTCGCGCCTGATCCTTGCCCGGACCCTCCCGATCCTTTGGAAGCACCGCCAGCCTTAAACGGTGCAGCGTGAAGGGTGGCGGCGAGCAAGGTCGTGGTCAGCAAGGCTAGCATCGTGGTTCGCATCTTCGTGGCTCCTGTTGCAGTCGCAACTTCGAGTGTTGGTGGTCTCCTGATAGGGAATCCTTAAAGCAGCGACGGCGCCGCAATGCGGAGGCGGCGAACGAATCTGATTCGCAAACCGTTACTGAAGATGGCTTTAAATCGGGTAGGAGGGGGAATTACTTCCCCCGTCCTCCCACACCACCGGACGTACTCATCGTATCCGGCGGTTTCT
>JAIEPT010000098.1 GCA_019748295.1 Gemmataceae bacterium
GAAACCGCCGGATACGATGAGTACGTCCGGTGGTGTGGGAGGACGGGGGAAGTACTTCCCCCTCCTACCCGATTTCGGAGAGTTATCGAACAAGTTAGATAAACTTGTTCCCACGACCGTCTGACTCCACATCGCCGCTGACCTCACGCGGAGCGTGAGGACCACTCTGGAGGAGAGGATTCGCTCGCTGATGATCCACGTCGAAAACCTCGTGAAGGCATTCCGCGACATCCGGCGCGGCGAAGTGCGCGCGGTCGATCACGTCAGCTTCGACGCGGCCCCAGGCGAGATCCTCGGCTTGCTCGGGCCCAACGGAGCCGGCAAGACGACGACGATGCGCATCCTCTGCACCGTCCTCAAGCCCACCAGCGGCGTCGTCCGCATCCATGGCCACGACGTCGTCGAAGATCCCGGCCGCGTGCGGCAGAGCATCGGCTTCCTCTCCGCCAACACCGCCATCTACGACCGCATGACCGCCTGGGAACTCGTCGAGTATTTCGGCAAGCTCTACGGACTCGAAGGCGATCGCCTCCGCGGACGATTGGAAACCGTGTTCGCGTCGCTGCAGATGAACGATTTCCGCGACATCTTGGGCGCCAAGATGTCCACCGGCATGCGCCAGAAAGTGTCGATCGCGCGAGCCGTCGTGCACGATCCGCCGGTGATGATTTTCGACGAACCGACGCTGGGTCTCGACGTGCTGGTCGCCCGCGCCGTGCTTGAAAACATCGAGAAGCTCAAAGCTCAAGGAAAGTGCATCGTCTATTCGACGCACATCATGCGCGAGGTGGAAAAGCTCTGCGACCGCGTCGCCATCATCAGCAAGGGCCGCGTTCTCGCAAGCGGCACGCTTGAGGATCTACGCGAGAAGCATGGGGAGAAGGATCTAGAAGAGTTGTTCTTCCGGTTGGTATCGCAGTAACGACTTGCCGTGCGCCGAATGGCCTACGAGCTTCTTACCGCGCAAACAAAAAACGCGGGCCGGTGTCCCCGGTCCGCGTCTTCGTTGTTCGGATCTCCATTATCGAGCGGTCAGCGTAAAGGTCTCATTTGCCGCGAGCGTGGTCGAGTTGCGGGCTCGCAGGCCCCAGGTCGGCGACAGCACTTCGTAGCTCAGCGAGCCGGCGGGAATCGTGTCCAGGGGCATCGAGGCGCCAGGTCCCACGCGGTGCGTGCGGTTGTTGACGATGAACAGCAATTCTTCCGAGTGCAGGTTGACCAGCATCACGCGGCCCGTCGTCGTGGTAGGCGGAGTCGTCGTCGGCGGAGCGAGGGCGATGCGGTTTTGGTTCGGCTGCAGCTTCAGGATCGCTTGCTCGATGCTGCCGAGCTTCGACTTGATGTCTTCAATGCTCGACTTGTCCGCCACGGGCGGAGCGGGAATCGCGGGGCCGGCCGAAGGGATGTTGCGGATCTGCGTGCGAAGCAATTCGAGGTCGCCGCGGACGTTTGCGATTTGCTTCTCGAAGTCGATGCGGAGGTTCAGCTTCTCGCTTTTCAGGCTATCGACGGCTTTCTTGACGAGGTCGAGATCGATCTTGGAGTCGGCGACGTCGATCTTCACTTTGCCGAGTTCGGTACGAAGGCTGGCGACGTCTTCGCCGAGCGACTTGATCGAGGCGTTGATCGATTTGTCGAGTTTGTCGAGCCGTTCGATGATCTTGGAGTCGTCGAAACCCTGTGCGAAGACAGGGGTTTGCATCATCGGCATCGGCGCGGCCGAGGCCATGATGGAGGCGAGGGCGAGCATCTTCCAATTGCGTAGCATGGGTGTATCTCCGGATTCGCCGCGGTGAGCGAAGACCAAGGGGTCAAGCTTATCGGGCAATGCCGGAAGGGACGGCTCGACCGCAATCGGAGGCATCGGCGGAGCATCGGGACGAAATGCCGGCGGATCCGGGAGCGGAGGCGGCGGCAGATGCGGCTCGAACTTCGGCGGCGCAACGATCGGGTCGGGCAGCGCCGGCCTTGGCGGCTCTACCGGAGACGTCCATGTATGCCATTCTTGCATGCCCGCAGACTTGAGCTTAGGAACCGATAATTCCGATCGCAAGCTCTTTTCCGGAAAACCGTGTCGCGGCAGGGCACTGTAAGCCCCCCAGCACATGAGTCCCAGGCACAAAGACCCGGCCACATTCATCCACCACGCAATCGGTTCCGGCTCTTTCGGGTCGCGCGGTTTGGCCGCGACGGGTTCCTTGGACCCCGCCGTTTTTTTGCGACGCAGAAATTCGAACGGCATCGCAAAAGGCCGAGGAGCCGAAGCGGGCGCGGGCATGGGCGCCGAGGCGGGACCGCTTGGTTGAGACGGAATATCGCTGAGATAACTCATGATCGGCCGCGGGGGAAAGGGAAAGTCGTTCCTGGAAAGGAAACCTTCCGAACCCAATGCTATACCTGATCAGCCAAAACGGAAAAAGACGAACCGAGGGTACGGGGAGGCGGGTTGGGGAGTTTGCGACCGTTGGGAGGCAACAGAGGAAGTTTGCATCAAGCCCCACCGTAAGCGCAGCGCACGGTGGGGATCCGGACCGCGGGCGCTTTGATCCCCACCGTGCGCTGCGCTTGCCCTGGGGCTTGGTGCATATCCTTCAATGCGATTTGCCGCGATCTGTCTCAACGAAGGCGGGCGAACGGAGCGCTCGGCCCCATCCCTTCTTCGATGCGGAGCAATTGATTGTACTTGGCGAGCCGTTCGCTGCGGGCAATGGAGCCGATCTTGATCTGTCCGGCCCCGCTGGCGACCGCAAGGTCCGCGAGGGTGGCATCCTCGGTTTCGCCGCTGCGTGCGGAAACCACTGCTCGATAACCCGCGGCTCCGGCCATGTCAAGCACGGCGAAGGTTTCGGTCAAGGTGCCGATCTGATTGACCTTCACCAGCACCGCGTTGGCGATGCCGTCGCGGATGCCGCGTTCCAAGCGCTGCGGATTGGTGACGAAGAGATCGTCGCCGACGAGTTGAATCTTCGTGCCGAGTCGTTCCGTCAGCATCTTCCATCCAGCCCAGTCGTCTTCGGCCATGCCGTCCTCGATGCTGACGATCGGCCAACGCGTCGTCCAATCTTCGAGCATGCGAGCCATATCGTCGGCGGAGCGTTCGCCGTCGCGCAAGCGGTAAGCCCCGTTCTCGAAGAAGTGCGTGCTCGCGACATCGAGCGCGATCGCACCGTCGATACCCGGCTTCAGCCCCGCCTTCTCGATGGCGGCGACGGCGAATTCGATCGCTTGTTCGTTGCTCGCCAGCTTCGGCCCAAATCCGCCTTCATCGCCGACAAGCACGCCTTCGTGGCCGGCCTCGCGCAACAAGGCGCCAAGGGCGCGATAGACGGCGACCGTCCATTCGAGGCTCTGCGAATACGAGACGGCGCCGATCGGCATGAAGAGAAAGTCTTGAAACTCCAGATTCCGCCCCGCGTGCAACCCGCCCGAAATCAGGTTGACCATCGGCAACGGCATGCGTGCCTGGCCCCGATCGAGGTAACGCCATAGTGAAACGCCGCGGGATGCGGCAGCCGCATGGGCGATCGAAAGCGAAACGCCGAGGATGGCGTTGGCGCCAAGGCGCGATTTGTTGGGCGTGCCGTCGAGATCGATCATCGCGCGGTCGATGCCGGCCTGATCGCTTGCGGATCGGCCGATCAGTTTTGGCCCGAACACTTCGTTGACGTGCCGCACCGCATGCCGGACGCCCTTGCCCTGGTAGCGCGACGGATCGCCGTCGCGCAGCTCCACGGCTTCATGCTTGCCGGTGCTGGCGCCCGACGGCACGATCGCTCGGCCGCGGGCGCCGTCGGCACAGTGGATATCGACCTCAACGGTGGGTTGCCCGCGGCTGTCGAGCACTTCGCGAGCATGGATGGCGCGGATTTCGTCGTTCATGGAGACAGGCTACGGAACTGCCCGACGTGTTTGGAGGGTGCATTTAGTTCTTCCGCTTGCGGCTTAGCGGTTCAGGATTCCATCGCTGGAGCGGTTTGCAGATAGGTGTAGCGACTAACGTCGTATTCTGTAGGGAACGCCCTCCGTGGCGTTCCGCCGGACTGGACGCGCCCGATTATTCGTCATCCAAATTGCAGTCGTCTCCCCTTGCGGCTTTAGCGATCGGCCGCCGGGGACGCTATGCCGCGAGCGGGGATCACGGATGGTGGACGCGGCTGCTCGGACGCGTCCAGTCCGGCGGAACGCCACGGAGGGCGTTCCCTACAGAACGCGACGTTCGTCCGAGCCGCAAACGGGGATCGCGGAATGTGAGCACTCGACGCGGTACGCGCCCAGTCCGGCGGAACGCCGCGGAGGGCGTTCCCTACAGAACGCGACGTTCGTCGCGAGCCGCAAACGGGGATCGCGGAATGTGAGCACTCGACGCGGTACGCGTCCAGTCCCGCGGAACGCCACGGAGGGCGTTCCCTACCGCGCGTCATGCTGTTGCAAGGTAGATGTCCAGGAGAAGCGGGCTAAGCAGTCAATCCCTTGGTGATCCCGATGAACACATCCTCGAGATTAGGTTCGTCTTCCTTCAGCATCTTGAGGCGATAGCCGCTTCGGATGAGGGTGTCGGCGAGGAAGCTGCCGTCTTTGATGCCTTCGCCCAGGGTCACGATCAGGTAATCCTCCGGCTCCTTATGTTCGATCTCGAGAACGCCGGCTTCCTTTTCGAGCAGCGTCTTCGCCTCGGCATTGCGGCCCTCGCCGACGCCTACCATCATCTTCGTTCGCGGCCGGACTTGCTTGATCGCGGTTTCGACGTCGCCGTCGAATTCGAGTTTGCCCCGTTCGATGATGCCGATCTTGTTGCACACCTTCGCGAGTTCCGGAAGGATGTGGCTCGACACCATGATGGTTTTTCCAATCCGCCGCAGTTCCATCAGGCGGTTGTAAAGCTCGATGCGCGCGCGAGGATCGAGGCCGCTGGCGGGTTCATCCAGCAGCAGCACTTGCGGGTCGTGGAGCAGAACGCGGGCCAGGCCGAGGCGTTGCGTCATGCCGCGCGAAAGGCTGGTGACGAGGGCGTCTCGCTTGTAGCCCAGATCGACCATTTCCAGCACTTCTTCGCACTTCTTCCGTCGAGCGGGCCCTTGGATGCGATAGGCGGCGGCGAAGAATTCGAGGTACTCGATCACCTTCATGTCGTCGTAGACGCCGAAGAAATCGGGCATGTAGCCGACGACGCGGCGAATGTCCTTCGAACTGTTGTAGATCGAATACCCGCACACGGTCGCCTCGCCCCAGCTCGGGTTGAGGAGCGTGGCAAGGATGCGCATGGTGGTGGTTTTGCCCGAGCCGTTGGGCCCGATGAAGCCGTAGACGTCGCCTCGTTCGAGCTTGATGGAAAGGCGATCGAGGGCGTAGAGATCGCCGTACATTTTCGTGAGATCGCGGGTTTCGATCATCGTGTGTTTACCTTCGAAGCCCAAGCCCAGGGGCGAGCGTAGCGAGCTCCTGGGATCGGAGTGTCGGAAGCGAGATGTGCCGTCGGTCTGGATCCCAGGAGGTCGCTACGCTCGCCCCTGGTCTTGGGCGTCATCATCATTCGCTCTTGAACGGGTGCACCGGCATCAGGACGCGGACGAAGGTGTCCTGCGTCAGCTTCGCGTTGAGCGGGCTCGCCTGCGTCGAGAACCCGGATTGCGTTTCGAGCCGAAGCTTCACGGGCGATTGATTTTCTTTCTGGATCGTGTCGGCATCTCCATGCAGACGTTTCACGCGGGCATAGAGGATCGCATCGCGTGGGCGTGGGTCGCGGACGCTGGAGGGGGGCTCCTCCTGAAGCCGCCAACTCCAATCGAGCATGCGAAGGCTGTGATTGCGGACGACATTGCTGTTGTCCACGCGTTCGTGAAAGAGGATGCGTTTCACGGTCTTCGTTGGGTCGTAATCTCCTTGAGCGGTCGGCGTCGCTTCTTGCTTGTCGGGCCGAGCGCCCCAGTCGCGGTAGAGCAGGCCGGTGCTCGCTTCGAGTGCGATGTCGGTCGATTTGCCTGCGGGCAAGTCGCCAACGGGGTAGGCGTAGCTGTGGAAGAGCACCCAGGCGTCGGTAAGATCGGTCGGCAATTGATTGTTGATGGCGCCCGTAATCTTGACGTCGCGTCCCTTGTATTGCTTTTGGTGATACGTCAGATCGATGCGAATCGGCGAAGGCTTGGCAGGCCCGTCATCATTCCGCGACCAGGACGCCCAGAACGACTTCGTCCCCCAGATGGGCACGGGCACATCGAACAGAGTCGAGGCGTTTTCGCCGTAGCGATACGGCGTGCGAATCCAGGCAGGCGAAGCGGCACGCCCTGATCCGCCGAAATAGGTCTCTGGTCGGCCGAGCCAGGTCGTCGTTTCCATTGACGCAGGCCGGCCCTTTTCGGCGAAGAAGCCGGGGGATGTTTCGCCGGCGACCGAGTAGCTGGCGTTTTCAGGGCTCATCAGTGTGACGAAGCTGTTGCCGCGAATCTTTGCCGCTTGAATATTTCGAGGTTCTTTGTCCTTCTCCAAGATCGATCGATCTTCGATTTCCACATCGATGAGATCGATGCGATTGAGTCGCCTTTCGTGGCCTTTGATCCGATCCGCGGTGACCAGCGCAAGCCAGCTGGCGGCTCCGACGACCAGCGGAAACGTCACCCACGTCCATTCGAGGCGACCCAACACATTCTTCAGCAGAAAGTAGTCGATGGGACCAACGAGCAGGATGTAAGCGACGATGAGAAAAGCGACGAACGCGAACGAGATGGGCCGCACGTCGAAACGATTGAGTGTTCGCTGCAGGTCGGTAGTCACATCTTCGGTGTCGGCGCCGCGCTGCGTTTCGCCGTGGACATTCAATACTCGCGGGGCGAACCGCGCGAGCATCGCGCGAAGGAAATCGGCTCGCCCTTCCCACTGCGTGAACGGCGCCTCGTCGAGCGGAAAAGCGAGGTAGATGATGGAGCCGAGACGCGCTTTCAGCCGCACGATAAGCGGTGTGCCGTCCTGCTCGAGCAAGGTTTCGGTGTTCATTTCCTCGAGAAAGATGAATTTCACGAACTTTCCTGCGGGGAAACGCTTGTTCGAAACTCGGCTCCATTCCTCCAACCGCGGCAAACGCGAAATGGTTGTCACACTGTCAGCGGAAAAGGCGAACAGGCTATCGACCGGAGTTTCTGGATTTCCTGCCGCGTTTTCGCCGGATTTCACCCTTCGAGTGTTCATTGCAATCACCAGCCGGCCGCCGCGGCTTACCCAGCCTGTGAGCGCGCCCAGTTGCTTGCTGGTGATAGCCGCGAGGAACTTCGCATCGCTCGTGTTAAGGATCACGAGGTCGACGCCCTGGTAGCCGATCCATTGGTCCGGCAAATCGGCCACATCCTTCAGCTCGGAAACGAAACGCGGGAAGGAATCGGTCGTATCCGGATCGCCCGATTGTTTCTCTTTGGGCAACATGCCGATGACCGCATCCACCAGGTCCGGCGTCGAGCCGCCGATCGTGAGGTAGACGTTCGATTGCAGTTCGAGCGGACGGCCCGGGAGCGTGAACGAAGCGTCCCCCTTGGGCGTTCGCAACAGCACCCGCGCTTCGCCGCGCGTGCCGGCTCGGAGATAGGTGAGGTAGCGTTTCTTTTCGTGGGCTTGCAGATCAACGGGGACACGAACCTGCGTGGCCACGTCTTCGGGATCTTCGCACTCGGCGATCAGATACGCCCCCTCGCCGCCGACCGCTTCGGCGCCCGCCTGCACTTCGACATAGACGGGCGCCCAGCATTCGGTCTTCCAGCCGATTTCATTCGGCTTCGATTCGCGAGCCGAGGGAAAGCCGACGCGGGCACTCAGAATCCGCGGCTTGGAGTCCTGCGCGTGGGTGGAGGTTGCGGCGAAGGGCACTGTGAGGATGGCGAGTAGAAACGAGAAACCGAGAACCGAGAACCGAGAATGAGGCACGGAAAGCGGACGCGGGGACTTCGATTCCTCGTTGTTCATGCTCGGTTCGCAATGCCTCATCGTTCGGGATGGATTCTCGATGCTGAAGGGGTGCTTACGGTTTCTCCTTGAAACCGCATTCGCACGGATTCTTGCCGCAACCCGGGCAGCCCCTGCCATACTTACGCTGCATGGCCTCTTCGAGGTTCACTCCGGCAATGTTCGCCAGGGTGGCAAGCCACGCCAAGACATCCGCGAATTCGAGCGTTTTCTCCTCCTGCGAGCCCGCCCTGAGAGCCGTCGCCAATTCGCCCACCTCCTGCATGAACCACATGAACGTGCCGTCCGCGCCGCGCTGCGCATCCTTCGCGCCGAAGGTGACGCGGATCTGTTCCTGCAGTTCGTTCAGGCTCAAAGGCATCGTTCGCTCGCGATTTCAGGAGATGGCTATTGTAAGCCCCGCGCCGCACTCTGTGGGGCAACGGTCGCATCGGCCGCATTGGCCATGGGAGCGTGGGAAAGGTTCGGCGGCATTTGAGGGTCGGCTGAGGCCCAGCGTTGCTCGCCGGCTTCCAAAAAACCGGCTGGCGTGCGCGGCGGAAATTCCGCCGAAAAGACGCAATAACCCGCCGGAAAACTTGACCGATAAGGGAAGACGGCGGAGGGAGAGGGGCCGTGGGGGGTGAGCGGAGCCAACGTGACGCCAGCCTTAGGCGAGCGGCAGGAGATAGCCTACCCCCCTCTCCCTCCGGGAGAGAGTTGGGGTGAGGGCGCTTTTTTCTTGCGCAACGCCACGTCGCACGACCTCACCCCCGGGCCTCTCCCGGAGGGAGAGGGGAGAAATGCAGGCGCCCCTCGACTTAACGGCGAGCGGTCAGCGAGCCGTTCGCGGCGAAATCGACTTCCACCGTTCGGCCCGCGGCGAACAGCACTTGGCGTTCTTCCGTGGCCATCTTGCCGTCCAGTTCCACCTCGATGCGGACCGAGTACGCGTACTCGAGCCCTTGTTGCAGGTTCGGCACGTTGAAAGTGCGGACCTCGCCTTCGAGCGGACACATGACGTCGTCCACCCACAGCTTCGCGTTTTCGGGCACGCGAATCGTCACTTTCGCTTGAGCCGACAGGCCCGGCGGGGGAGGAACATCGAGTTTCGGATTGAGGCCGGGAATCGGAGGCGACAGCGGATTGGTCGGCGCCGACTTCTTCTCGCGGGCGCTCTTGAGGGCATCGCGAACCGCTTGCTTTTCCGCTTCGCTCGCAGGCGTCAGCGAAGGATCCGTCTGGAAGGGAGCGGACGACGCGGAAAACGGAGCCGAGGGCGCCGAGCCGTAGATCACGCTTGGCGACGCATCATGAACAATCACGGAGCCGCCGGCCCAGGGCATGGAGCAGCCGTAGCATCCGGTGCTGACGGGAGTGGAGACGAAGCAGCCGGAGCAAGGACTCCAGGCTCCGCAGCAGACATTCGCGGAGCAGCCGCCGCACACGACATAGCTGCATGAAGGGGCCGACCAGCACCCGCCGCAACCGGAGCAACTGCATCCATAGCAGCCGTAGGAGACGTATCCGCCGCAGCCGCAACTGGCGCGGGCGGGGCGGCTGCAACTTGAACGCTGTCGGAAGCAGAACGTTTGAGTCTGGGCATCCACCGAGACCAGCGCAGTCATCAAGATGGCATACATGATTCGGGCACTCCTAGAGACATCCGGACCTGGACGACTGCATAAGATACGCACGTTCAAATGGGGTGTCAAAGGCAAGTTGGGCCGTTTCCGCAGTTCGGCCGATGTGCGTCGATTTTACCGCTACAGGCGGAGCAATCTGCAAATCGCTGCATGCCGCGAGGTCGTCTAGCTAGTAGGAAGGCGAGCGGCGCCTGCATTTCTCCCCTCTCCCTCCGGGCGTGCGACCTGGCGTTACAGGAGAAAAGGCGCCCTCACCCCACCCCTCTCCCGGAGGAGAGGGAGGTAGACTATTTTCTGCCGCTCGCCATAGCACGCTGCCCAAGCAAGCGTCAACGGGCACACTTTGCATCGCCGCTGACCTCACGCGGAGCGTGAGGACCACTCTGCACTCTGCCACTCCTCTGCGCCACGATTGCTTCCGCCAGGCGAATTCGCTCTAATGGCCTCGCTCCCTTCTCTGGCGCGCGGACCGCATGATTCAAGTCGAACGGCTCACGAAACGCTTTCCGATGCCCGGCGGCGACGAGGTCGTCGCTGTCGATGACCTTTCCTTCGCCGTCCAACCCGGCGAAGTCTATGGCTTGCTCGGGCCCAATGGCGCGGGCAAGACGACCACCCTGCGCATGCTCCTCGGCCTCTTACGGCCAACCGCAGGGCAGGCGTCGATCGCCGGTTTCGGCTCCTCGCGTTTCCCGGACGAGGTGAAACGCCGTGTGGGCCTCGTCTCGGCGAACGCGGGCGTCTATCAAGGGTTGACGGTCGCGGAGATGCTGCTCTTTTTCGCCGACCTCTATGCCGTGCCGCAGGCAGAAGCGAAACGCGAACTCGATCGACTGGCCGGCTTGCTCGACATGCGATCGTTTCTGCGCCAGCGTTGCGGCACCCTGAGCACCGGGCAACGCCAACGCGTCAGTCTCGCTCGCGCGTTGATCCATCGCCCGCCCGTCATGCTGCTTGACGAACCGACGCTGGGTCTCGACGTGCTCGCCTCGCAAATCGTCGTCGAGTACATCGAACATCTGCGGCAGCAAGGCAAAGCCGTGATTCTCACGACGCATTACCTCGATGATGCCGAGCGGCTTTGCACGCGGTTCGGCCTGCTGCATCGTGGGCGACTCGTTTCGGAAGGAACGCTCGGCGAACTGCGTGAGCGAACGGGGTGCCTCAACCTCATGTCCATGTTCCTCAAGCTGGCCCACGTGGGCCCGACGCTCAATCCGGCGTTTGCCGATGCGGCGACGGAGCATCGCCATGTCTGATCCGTCGCCCCGCATCGACACGTTCGGCCGACTGTATCGTCTGGTCCGCAAGGAACTGAGCGAGATCCTGCGCGATCGCCGCACGATGATCACGCTGGTCGCGATGCCGCTGCTGCTGTATCCGCTGCTCAGCGTCGCTTTTCAGCAGTTTTACCGAGCGCTCGATTTGGGCCGCGGGCCGGAATACCGCGTTGGCTTTCGCACCGATGACGAAATGGGTTTTTTCGCTCTGACGCTGAACTACGTCGAGGGCCGCTTCAAGGATCGTCCTCGTTTCGCCGGAGCGATTGCGGAAGATCCGGAAGGCGATTTGCGTTCGGGCAAATTCGATGTTGTGATCGAAATGCCGAACTTGGACATGAAGAAGTTCCGCAAGCTGCAGTGGAAGGCCACGACGCTGGATAAGTCTCCTGGCGGATCCTCCGCACAAGTCTGGATCGAGCGCTTCGTATCGGCCGCCAACGAGCGCACGCTCGATGAGACGCTTCCTGTCGATGCGGGACAACGATTCTCCGTTGGTTTGCAACGCGAGCTGCTAACATCGCCGGACGGCGACGGCCTGGTCAATTTCGCCGCTGTGATTCCGCTGATCCTGATCCTCATGACGATCACGGGAGCCGTGTATCCCGCAATCGATTTGACTGCGGGCGAACGGGAACGCAATACGCTCGAGATCCTTGTCGCCGCTCCCGTGCCGCGGCTAGGACTGCTCTTCGCGAAATATGTGTCGGTGTTGACGATTGCGGTCCTCACCGCACTCGTCAACATGATCGCGATGACCGTAACCGTGACGGCGTCCGGCCTGGGAGCCGCGTTTTTCGGGGCCGGCGGGCTTTCCGTGCTGATCCTGCTGCAACTCTTCCTGTTGCTGCTGCTCTTCGCCAGCTTCTTCTCGGCCGTTCTGCTCGCGCTGACAAGCTTCGCCCGCTCATTCAAGGAGGCGCAAGCGTATCTGATTCCGTTGATGCTCTTGTCTCTCACGCCCGGAATGATCGGTTTGATGCCGGGGATTTCGCTCAACGTCTACCTCGCCGCGACCCCGCTCATCAACATCGTGCTGCTCAGCCGCGATGTGCTGGGCGGAGCGCCGGGGCAGGCTCCGATCGATCCGTTTCTAGCGGTGATGGTCGTCGGCTCCACGTTGCTTTACGCCGCCGCCGCGATCGGGTTGGCGGCCAAAGTCTTTGGCGACGAAAGCGTGCTCTACAGCGAGCAAACGAGTTGGGCCGACCTGTTCCGCCGACCTCGGGAACCGCAACCTGTTGCAACCGCCGCCGCGGGCTTGTGGTGCCTCGCCCTGATGCTGCCGCTCTTCTTTGTGCTGCAGATCATTGTGCAGTCGCTCGCCATTACCGGAACTACCGCCCTACTGATCGTGCCGTTGCTGTTGGCGTTCATCCTCTTTGGCGCGTGGCCCGCGTTGTTCGCGTCACGAGGCCATGTGCAATGGACGACCGGCTTCGGCCTGGCTCCCGCGCGTTGGCCGGCTTACCTCGGCGCGCTGTTACTAGGCATTTCGTTTTGGCCAGTGCTTTTCTGGGTGATGCAGTTCGTTCACTTCGAGATGTCGGAGGCGTTCAAGGAACAATACGAGCGATTGATCGCGACGTTCAAAACCATCGACCCCACCACGCGAATCCTGCTTGCCGTCGCTCTGGCCATGCAGGGCGTTCTCGAAGAGGGCTTCTTCCGCGGCTACTTGTTCAACAGCGTCCGCACCTTGGCGAAGCCGTGGACGACGATCGTCGTGACCGCCCTGCTCTTCGGCCTGCTGCACCTCGTCATGGGCGGGCCGCTCGGCATCGAACGCGTGCTTCCCAGCACGACCCTCGGCCTGCTGCTCGGCTGGGTCGCCGCCACGAGCGGCAGCGCGACCACCAGCATGCTGCAACATGCCGTCCACAACGCATTGCTGATCGGTCTCGGTTTCCACACGTTGGGCGATGCCGAACGCGTCACTCACCTGCAACTAGGCCTCGGCGTCCTCGGAACCGCCGTCGGCATCGCACTCGTCTGGCTCGGCCGAGCGAAACCCGCCGACACGCAACCGCTGTAGGGAACACCCTCCGCGGCGTTCCGCCGGACTGGGCGCGTCCGAATCTCCTTCAACCAATGTTCCGCGACCACCGCTTGCGGCTTAGCGATTCAGATTGAGACCTGCGAATCGCTAAGGCGAGCGGCAGGAGCTAGCCTACCTCCCTCTCCCTCCGGGAGAGGGTTGGGGTGAGGGCGGCATTTCTCGCGCAGCGCCACGTCGCACGCCCTCACCCCCGGCCCCTCTCCCGGAGGGAGAGGGGGAGAAATGCACTCGCCGTTCGCCTCAAGGAGCCGCGCACGCAGTAAGCGGTTTTCGCAGGGCATCAAGTCGAACCGCTTCCTTCGTGCGCGGCTGTGCGTCGTGTAGGTGTTGATGATCCTGTGGGTGCGAGACCCATGCTGGTATCT
>JAIEPT010000281.1 GCA_019748295.1 Gemmataceae bacterium
CTACATCGCTATGCTGCACATGAGCTTTGCGTTCATCATATACGGAAAAATGGGGTTTTCCGGATAGGCTCTTAGTCCAGCATGGCGAGCAATTCCTGCATTTCGCCAGCTGCGTGATGATTGCCTTGCTTGAGCGCGACAGGGATGCCCTGGTTCAGCATCGCCTTTGCGTCCGCAATCCGGTCGAGCCGCTGCAATGTCCGCGCTCCCATGTGGTAGCCCGGAGCGTAAGTCGGAGCGACAGCGATCAGTTCTTGGAACGCAGTGACGGCGCCCAGATCGTCCCCTTGGCTCGCGTATTCCATCGCCATCATGTAGCGAAGCTCCGCGTCGTTCGGATCATCCGCGAGCATTGTGCGGATGCGTTCCATGCGATTCGTGGACATCAATGCCTCCGCTTTAGTGAGATGCGGCCCGGAACGCGGTGGGGTCGTCAACCTGTCGCTTTTTCGGCGGATGGAAGAACAGCAAAAGCAAGACCGCAGCGCCAATCGACATGAATGTCGGGATCAGGAACAGCTTTGGATAATCGACTACCTTGCCGACAATCGGCTCGTCGATCGTGAAATGATCCTGCAATGCGGGCCACAGGTACCGAGACGCAATGGGGCCCAGGCCGAGGATCAAGAAGTTGAACAAGCCTTGCGCGCTGGTGCGGGCGTCCTTGGGGAAGACATCGTCCACCAAAATGTAAAGCGTGGCGAAGAAGAATGCATAGCAGATGCCGTGAACCACATTCACGGCGACGGCCGCATAGGGGTTCGGCACGAAGGCGAACACGGCGAAGCGAGCCGCGTGTCCGAGGATGCCGAGGACCATCGTCGTGCGCCAGCCGAGGCTCTTGAGGACAATGCCAAGCAACGCCATCGTGCCGATTTCCGCAACCTGCCCGACCGTCATGGCGGCTTGCACCCAGTTCTCCGGAACGCCGACCTTCGCGAGGTAGGTGAACGCGAAATAGAAGAAGCCGTCGTGAATCGTCGCGTCGATGAACGTGACGATGAAGAGCACCAGCAGGAACGGATACCTGAGGTAACGCATTGCTTCCAGCCAGGCGAACGAGTTCTCTTCGCCCGTCGCTGGCTTCGGCGGCGTATGCGGCAACAACAGGCTGAACCCAGCCAACAGCAGCGACCCGATGCCGGCAGTGATGAATGCCCAACTCTTGCCTTGGTTGAGCGCCTGCCCTTCCAGTCCGGTGCCGAAGGCGGTGCCGAGCCATTTCACGAAGCCTAGTTCCCCCATCGACGGCACTTTGGACCAATCGATCAGGATGAAGATGAACGGCCACGATGCCGCGATCCAACCGATGGTCCCCCACAGGCGAATGCCGCCGAAATCGCGTTGGGAATCGGTGATATTGGCAAACGCGATGCTGTTGACCACTGAGATCGTCGGCACGAAAAAGAGGCAATGAATCGCCATGCAGGCGAAGAAGAGCCAATAATTCAGCCGCTCCGAAGTCGAATCGCGGAAGCTCAGCCAACTTGCCACGCCGAAACCGAGGATCGCCAAACCGCCGACCAGATGGCTGAACGCGAGGAATTTTTCGGCCGCGAAGTTGCGGTCTACGAATTGGTTGGCGAAAAACATCGCCACGATGGCCGACACGGGAAACGCGATGTTCAACAGGAATTGCTGCCAATCCGTGAAGTTGAGCGCCCCCGACCCAAAGTAGCCGAAGCTGGGGGGAAGCCACGCGCCCCAGATGAAGAACTCGAGGAACATCATCACCGACAGCTTGGCGCGAATGCTCATGGAAGATGCCGAAAGAGGAAACGGGTGGCGGTGGGCGGCCTTCGTCGCAAGTGTACCGAACCGGTTGCCCAACGGAATGCCGAATCCCGGATTTTTTCGCTTCCCGCAGCCCGTCCTTGGCTTCCCTTCGTTCATACCATAGCTGAATCGAATGAGGAGATGCCGGCGAATGCATGTGGATTTTTACGGTCTGCGGTTGGATGCCCCGAAGGTCACGTTTTACCTGTGGTCGCCGTGGCGTGCGTCCGCGCTGGAGCACAAGCTGTTCGACGTCGTCGTGCAGTTGCCGAACGTCCACATCGAGAAAGATGCGGACGAGATTCGAGCCCATGTCGCTGACTCGAAGGTCTTCCAAACGGCCATGACCGGAGTGCGGCGGACGCTCAAAGGCTGGCAGGAAGAAGCCGAGGCGGGCCGTGAACGCCGCGGTTGGCGCTGGATGCTCGAAGGCGACACCGACGACCACGGCTACGACCACGCCGGCGAACCGCACAGCCTCTGGGCGTTCTTGCGGCTCTCCATGGAACGCGGATCGCTGGAAGACGGCGAGAAGGGCGAAGATGTCGACATGAACGGCTTCGGCCTCCGCGTCTGGCCGAAGGGGACTGCTCCGGCGTAGTTCGAACGAGGTCAGAACGTTCATGCTGCCGCACCTGCGCCACCTTGCTCTTTGCGACGATGTACGAGCCGATCCGCAACGTCCCCACTATGTGAGCCTAAATCAGCGTGCGCAAATCGGCAGCGGGTTAGCGGCCTGTTGAATACGAGTGGGCATCGCGATTCCGATCAAAACATGCCAGTCGCCCGCACTAGCCCGAAGCGTCAGTCAGCGAGGGTCGACGCGAAATTCCTCGCTGACGCTTCGGGTTGGTGCGAAACCCGAGTGGTTCGTTTGGAACGACTGAACGGTATCCGGTTGAGTGGCTTGGCGAATCGCTCGAATACGGCATGCCGCGCGACCGTTGCTTTCGCGTCGTTTTTCGAGATGGCGCCACTGCTGCCGTCGTGGGCACGGAACTGAAGCAACTTCCCGCCGCCTCGAATAACCCTGCCGATCCTGGGACCTGCTCGATCGTCTCGCGGTCCACTGGCCGCGAAAGCACCATCGCGATTTTTCGCATCGACGAGGTTGCCGCGATCTTCGATGGCGCCATAACAACACCGTCCGGCGGCGAGTGAAGACTCGATCCGCCACATACTCTTCGGGCGGATCCACATGGCGAAGGCAGCGTTCGTATTTCCAGGTCAGGGCGCCCAATATGTCGGCATGGCGAAGGGTCTCTGCGCGTCCCTGCCCGCCGCCAAGTCGCTTTTCGATCAGGCGCGCGAAATTCTGGGCTACGACCTGCTGGATGTTTGCGTCAACGGGCCGGCCGAAAAGCTCAACAGCACCGTCATCAGCCAGCCGGCCATCTATGTCGCCAGCATGGCGGCACTTGAACAACTGCGAACGCAAGAACCGGATGCGGAAAAGGACGTCGTTGCCGCCGCGGGCTTGAGCCTGGGCGAATACACCGCCCTCGCCTTCGCCGGCGCGTTCAGTTTTGCCGAGGGATTAAGGCTTGTGCAGAAACGCGGCGAAGCGATGCAAGCGGCCGCGGATGCCACGCCCAGCGGTATGGTCGCGGTGCTCGGCCTCGACAAGGAGAAGGTTGAGGAACTGTGCAAACAGGCACGCGTTGCGGGAACGGTCGAAATCGCCAACATGCTCTGTCCGGGCAACATCGTCGTATCAGGCGATAAAGCAGGATGCGCGAAGGTCGAGGAACTCGCCCCCTCGCTCGGCGCCATGAAAACGATCGCCCTCTCGGTGGCCGGCGCCTTCCATACCGACATCATGAAGCCCGCGGACCAGAAGCTCGCGGATGCTCTGGCGAAAGTCGATCTCAGGCCGGCTCGGCTTCCCGTATGGTCGAACGTCGATGCGAAGCCGCACACGGAACCTTCCGAGGTTCGCGACCTGCTCGTTCGCCAGGTTCTGACGCCGGTGCGATGGGAAGAGACGATGCGGAACCTGCTCGCCGAAGGCGTCAATCGCTTTTACGAGATCGGCCCTGGCCGCGTGCTTGCGGGCTTGCTGAAACGGGTCGATCGCAAGATGGAATGCCGCAACATTCAGGCGTGAACGCCGGCGTTCATTCCGCATTCAGTTCGTACTTGATGCGGATGTAGAAATCGAGCGCGAAGAAAATGACTTCGAGAATCAGCAACAAGACGATCGTCAATTCCAGACGATGCCCGCCGATATACCACACATAATCGCCAACCCGGTCCGTTGCTCCCTCATACAACTCCGCGCACGCTTCAAGCCGTTGGTCCAGCCCATCGCTGCGGGCCTCCAGATCGGCCTTGCGCATCAACGCAGCCATCAGCTTTCGTGCATCCTGAGTTAGCGATGGCTTGGGGCGGCCAAAGCGAGGCGCGACCTTCGCATGGCGCATCCAGAGTCCGTACGAGCGCCTGGCAAGCTCGGCGAAGCGTTCGCGATGTTTCACATCTTCAGGCCGAATCTTCAGCCCGCGCTCAATGTCTGCGGGAAGATCCTTCTCGCACTCGCTGAGTTCTCGCTCCATCGAACGAAGCTGACCTTCGAGATACGCGAACGACGCGAGCGCCTGCACAACATCCGCGCGAGCCAGCTGGTTCGATTCGACCCACGCCAAACCGGGCTTCCAGCGAAGCGACAGGCGTTTCGATTCGATGGATGCCAACCATCGCTGTCCATTCGCGGCGACCGCAGCTTTTCCGAACGCCACGACCAGCACGTCCGGATTCGCCGCGTTAAGGTCTGCTGCGGACGCTTTCTCTTCCCAGGCAACCATCGGCTCGGATGCGTCAAGCGAATAGACGGCCGACGCATCCGGAGGCGCGGCAGGGCCGAAACGAAGGCGAACGACGGAAACTTCGGCGTCCCGAGCAGGCGAAGGCATGTGCGTTCTCAGGCGATTAGGAAGCGGACGAGGACGGTTGCGGCGATGCCGACGCGGCAGTGGGGACGATTGCGTTCGATGCGGCCCCGGCCCCCGTCGCGGATTGCTGCATCTCGTGCAATTCTTCCAGCAGCCATTCGACGACCGTGTCGGCCGAATCGACGACGCCATTGACCGTGGAATCAAAGAGATAATCGCCCACGACGAACAGGTCGCCATGCTCGACCGGCTCGGGCAGATGCCGCGAATCCGGCTCGCGCATGGGTCGGCCGCCGGGCAATCCGTTGACCGAACCGACCCATCGATGAACTCGGCCTTCGAGCACCGGCGGGCATTCCGCTCGAAGCTCGCTCGGCAGCGATTCCACCATCGCGCGGATCAACTCGGCATCGTCGAGATTGCTCATGGTTGCCGCCGCTTCCCCGCCAAGCAACCAACCCAAGACGCCCCAGGTGGCATCAGCGCAGCGCGCGGATTCGTCGTAGACGCAGCAGCCGCCGAAAGCATCGAGCATGAAGTAGGAGCCCGCAATCCTGGATCGCCAGAACGGACGATCGAACAGCAGGCTGACGCGAAGGTAATGGGCGGGGAAATCGTAATGCTGATGATGCTTGCGGATCGCATCTGCCAGCTTGGGTCCTTGCCAATCGATCAGCGTCAACCAGGGATTGGGCAGCGCGGCGACGACGAAGTCGAAGTGCTCGACGCGTCGTTCGCCCTGGAACCGAGATTGGACGGAGTAGCCCTTCCGATCGTTGCGAGCGACGCTGAGGACCGGCTCTTCCAGGCGGACCTCGCAATGAATTCGTCGAGCAAGTTCTTGCGTCAACCGTTCGATGCCGCCTTCGATGCCGTAGAGCCGCATGTAGTTCGGCTCGTCCATGAGATAGTTCTGCAAGCCGTACATCGCACTGGTCTGATGCGTCTCGGTGGCGAGATCGCTGTGCACCGAAATCCGGACGTACTGCTGAGCCATCGGATCGGGAATCGTCTGAATGAGATCCTCGAACGACTGCTTGCTCATGGGATCGTTGTTGTCGGCCTTCCAATCCGATTCGTAGTACTCGGCCGGGCTGCACAACGATTTCGCCCGCCGATTGAAAGCGTCGAGTGCAGACGCGGCTTGGGAACCGAAATGGCGGCGGAAGTCGGTCAGGCTTGCAATGCGCTTGTCTTTCATGACGAGCGTGCCGCCGTGCATGGGAAACGTGGTGAGCCCGAACTCGGCGACCATCTCGCGCAAAGGGTCAGGGCCGAGTTGCGAGTAGTCGTAGAGTTCGGCTGCCCCCGCCTCATAGGTCGCGGGAATGCGGTCGAAGCGGCGCGTGAGGACTTTGCCCCCCAGCCGGCGAGTCGCTTCATAGAGCACGACTTCGCAGGGCAGAGTCCGCCGTTTCTGCAGCAGGTACGCAACGGCCAAGCCGCCAGGGCCGCCGCCGAGAATTGCGATGCGGGGAGAGGACATGAAGCGGTCCCATGCATGAAGAGCAGGCAGCCTAGCCTAGTAGGTGGGACAGCCCGGCTTCGTCTCGAAAGAGCGTGTCCTCCTATTGAACACGGAGGAGGGGGAGAAGTTTCCATTAAAAATTGTTGAGAGAATGCTTCGCGACGGCCGCGGCGAGACGACGCTTTCGCAGCATCAAGATTTTCGCGTCTGGGAAAAATATCCGAAATTCGAAATTCCAACAGCCCAAGTATTTCCCTTCGAGGAAGCGAACCGCAAACTCCTGAAACAACTCGTCAGCCGCATGCGGATCGCGGAAGCGTCAGCGAGGGTATCGCTTCATCCCTCGCAAGAAAGAGGATCACTGCCGGCTCGCTTCAATCGCGACGACGCCGTCCAGACATTGAATCGCTTTGAGGTGGGTCCGGGCACGGCACGCGTATTTCTCGATGAGCCGATCCGGCTGCACGCGGATCGAATCCTCATCGATCGCGATCCCCGGCTCTTTCGAGGCGACGTCTTCGAAAAACTTCAGCACCGCGCTCTTGAAGATGCTGGCCGGCACTCCCATCGCCTTGAAGCGATCGAGCGTCAACACGATCCATTCGTTGTCGACGCGAATCTGCCACAGCATCTCGAAGCGAACCGTGATGAACAGCGGATACGATCCGGTGACGCGAAAGCCCTCCGGCGACACGCGGATGACGACGTCTTCGACCGGTTGGCCTTCGAGCAGCACCTTGCGCGTGATGTCGTTCAGATCCTGTTCGGTGAAGACGATCCGCAGCGTGTCGATTTCCATGGGCGGCCTCGGGCGGGAAGAAAGCGTTGATTTACCAATTTTTCACATGCGGCCAAAGGCGTCACACGTTATTTTCTGCTGCATCCGCCAACGATCGCCGCCCCGGAGCCCCCGATGAAACGCCTCTCGCTCGCCGGCTGTGCCCTGCTCCTCATGATCACCGCGATTGCGTTCTCCAGCAATCAAAAGGCGTTCAACGCCGGCGGGGTGCAGGTCGAGGTGGAAAACCGCAATCCTTGGACCCACCTCCGCGTCAACGACGACCCCGGCACCTTTCATTTCGCCGTCGTCTCCGATCGGACCGGCGGCCACAGGGCACGCGTCTTTAGCCAAGCCATCGATCAACTCAACCTGGTGCAGCCTGCATTTGTCGTTTCCGTCGGCGATCTCATCGAGGGTTACACGAAAGACCAGGCTCGGCTCAACAAGGAATGGAAAGAGTTTCAGGGATACGTCCACAAGCTGAAGATGCCGTTCTTCTATGTCCCCGGCAATCACGATCTGACCAATCCGACGCAGGTGGAGGAATGGAAGCAGCGCTTCGGGCGGCGCTATTACCACTTCACCTACCGCGATGTGCTCTTCCTGATGGTCGCCACGGACGACGAGGGGGAAGATCAGAAGAGCTACGGGAAAATCAGCAAAGAGCAGGCCGAGTACTTCGCAGGGGTGCTTAAAGACAATCCGAATGCACGCTGGACCATCGTCTGCATCCATAAGCCGATCTGGTCGATGGAGAAGGCGGACCAAGCGGGTTGGATCGACGTCGAGAAGAATCTCGCGGGGCGCAACTACACCGTCTTCGCAGGCCATGTGCATCGCTATCAGAAGTTCGTCCGCAACGGCATGAACTACTATCAGCTCGCCACCACCGGCGGCGGCAGCAAATTGCGCGGCCTGGAATACGGCGAATTCGACCACTTCGCCTGGATCACCATGACCCGCGAGGGCCCGGTCGTCGCCAATCTGCTGCTCGACGGCATTTTGCCGGAGAACCTGCAGAAGCCGATCACGGAGGAAGAGGGCGTCGTCGTCGCGAATCGCAAGGCGGTCCACCCAACCAAGGCCAAGGTGCTGCTCGACGGCACGCCGATTCCTGGAGCCACCGTTTCCCTCGAGTCACTCGACGAAAAGAAGATGAAGTACTTCCGCACCAGCGACGGCATGGTGGAAGCCGACGGCGCCGTCGTTTTCAGCACCTACACCGCGGCAGACGGCGTTCCTGCGGGCGACTATGTCGCCACCGTCAGCCTGCGCCAGCCCAAGTTCGAGCCGAGCGGGAAAGCGGGCCCGAACGTGCTGCCCGAACGCTACCTCGACGCGACCAAGTCGGGACTTCGAGTGCAGGTGAAAACCGGCGACAACCAGTTCGTCCTCGAACTCGTCCGCGAAGCACCGCCCATGAAGGAACCCGAAAAGAAGTAAGATCCTGCCAAAGGGGCTGGGGGGTGAGGCGAGAAAGCGGTGCAGAGACTTGTCGATCGCCGCCAAGCCCCACCGTAAGCGCAGCGCAGGGTGGGGATAGACCGCGGGCGCGATCCCCAAGGTGCGCTGCGCTTACCTTGGGGCTTGGGTGCGAAACAAGTTTATGCACCGCTCTCTCCCCTCACCCCCAGCCCCTCTTCCGGAGGGAGAGGGGAGCAAAGCCAACACTGGCCCTTTCGGGACCGATTGCCGCGCCGTCGCACGCCGTCGCATGACAAGAAATCCGAATCGCGCCGCCTACACTAACGGCATGCTACGTCACCGTCTGCCGCTTCTTGTCACGGGCATCGCCGGGGTTGCTGGTTACAGCGCGTTTCGCCGATTGCACGCCCTTTATCCCGACCAGGTGATCGGCATCCGCCCTCACCAAACCTGGCGCATGCAAGGGCCAGGAATCATCGCCCAAGACTCGGAAGATGCCGAGGGCATGCGGTTGCTTTTCGACCGCTTTGGTTTCCGAAGCGTTCTCAATGCCATCGGCAGTTGCGCCCTCAAATCGTGCGAACTCGATCCCGCGATGGCCCGCCGGATCAACGTGGACAGCGCCTTCGTGTTGACCGACATCGCTCGCCGGCATAGCGCCCGTGTCGTCCATGTTTCTTCGGACCTGGTCTTTTCGGGGACGAAAGGGGGCAATCACGTCGAGACGGACCCCACTGATCCCGTCACCATTTACGGCAAGACGATGGTGGACGCGGAAAATGCCTTTCTCACTTTGCTGCCCCAAGCCGCCGTGCTGCGGATGTCGCTCCCCATGGGGCCGAGTTTCAATGGCCATGCGGGCGCCATCGATTGGATCAAATCGCGTTTTCGGGCTGATCGGCCGGCGACGCTTTATTATGACGAAGTGCGGTCTTGCACCTATGTGGACGACCTTAACCGCGTCTTCGAGCGATTCCTCGCCGGGGATGAAGCGGGCCTCTACCACCTCGGCGGACCGCGGCCGAGTACGTTGTTCGAAATTGCACAGATCGTGAACCGCGTCGGCGGCTATGCGCCGGAACTGCTCCACGGCTGCAACCGCATCGAAGCGGGCCCTATTCCGCCGCGCGCGGGGGATGTGACGATGTGCTCCGACAAGCTGATCCGCGTCTTGGGCGAGAACCCGTTTCAACCCTGGCCCATGAGCGACGACTTATGGCCGACCGATCGTCGTTGGCATTTCGAACGGCCATCTTCCGAGACGCGATCGTTGGAGGAAATCCACCGCCGCCTTTATCGTTATGAAGCAGCCGAGCGAGCAAACTCCGCGTGACAAGTCGGTGCGGTGTGGTTGGGCTTAGGTGGCTTTGGAAATCCCGATCGCATCTACGCAATGATGTCGTGAACAACGTGGCCGTGCACATCGGTGAGGCGGAAATCGCGACCGGCGTATCGGTACGTCAGGCGTTCGTGATCGAAGCCGAGCAGATGCAAAATCGTCGCATGCAAATCGTGGACATGAACGCGATTTTCGACCGCTGAGAAGCCGAACTCATCGGTGGCGCCGTAGGTCATGCCGCCGCGGACGCCGCCGCCCGCGAGCCACATGCTGAAGCCGTAGTGATTGTGGTCGCGGCCGCTTGATCCGGGAAGTTCCGCCACCGGCGTGCGGCCGAACTCGCCGCCCCAGATTACGAGCGTCGTGGAGAACAGGCCGCGGTCCTTGAGATCCTGAAGAAACGCGGCAATCGCCTGATCCCAGGTTCGCGCCAGCGTGCGGTGCTGGGCCTCGATGCCGTCATGATTGTCCCACGGCTGCCCTGCCCCGCTCCATACCTGTACGAATCGCACGCCTCGCTCCAACAATCGTCGCGTGAGCAGAAGCTGCCGGCCATGCACATGGGTGCCGTAATGCTCGCGGATTGCCAAGGGTTCGCGCTCGAGATCGAACGCCTCCGCCGCTTCGGTCTGCATGCGAAACGCCAACTCGAAGGATTGCAGGCGAGCTTCCAAGGGCGCGTCCGCCTGCCTCTGCCGCAAGTGGCGTTCGTTCAACTGCCGCACAAGGTCGAGCTGGCGACGTTGATCCGGCAAAGGCAGTTGGCCGTTGCGGATATTCTCAAGCAGCCGATCGACGGCGGCATGCTGCGTGTCGAGATAGGTGCCTTGAAACGCGCCGGGCAGAAACGCGGATCGCCAATTCTGCGTGGCCACGATCGGGTGCCCGCCAGGGCACATGGCGATGAAGCCGGGGAGATTCTGGTTCTCCGAGCCGAGGCCATAGGTGACCCAGGCGCCCATGCTGGGGCGCGGCAGCCGGCCATCGCCGCAGTTCATCAGCATGAGCGAGGGCTCATGGTTCGGCACCTCCGCGACCATGGAGCGAAGGATGCACATGTCGTCGATGTGCAACGACACGGTGCGTTGGAAAAGTTCGCTGACTTCGATGCCGCTTTTGCCGTAGTGATCGAAACGGAAGGGGGACCGCATGGCGGAGCCGGTCTTGCGTTCCGTGCGCAGGTTCGTTCGAGGCAAGGGCCGCCCATGCCATTGATCGAGCGCGGGTTTGGGATCGAACGTATCGACTTGGGAGGGCCCTCCGTTCATGAATAGGTGAACGACTTGCTTCGCCTTGGGCGCGAAGTGCGGGGCTTTCGGAGCGAGCGGGTTCGCGTTTGCCGTCTCGCCGACCATCGCGGCAAGTCCGAGCGCTCCCATGCCCATGCCGCAGCGCTGCAGCATTTGGCGGCGAGTGACGATCGGATCGGGCGAAAGCGAAGGAATCGACATGGAGGCGCCTCAATCGACGAAGACGAATTCGTTGGTCTGCATGAGAGCATGCACATAACGCCGCCAGGCTTGAGTCCCTTCCGCCTGCACATACTGTCGGCCCAGCAGCAGTTCCTCCGGCGCGGGCGATCGACCGAACAACAGGCGATGAATCCGCTCGATCTTCTCAGTATCGCTTTTGCCTGCGACGACGTCGGGCCGTTGTGCGACATGGGCGGCGCACTCCATCGGCAGCGGATGATTCATCATGAAAAGCGACTGGGGAGCGACGGTCGTTTGCGATCGTTGCGGACTGGTAGCGTCGGGGCTGGGAAAATCGAAGGTGCGGAAAAGGCCCGGCACGTTCAGCCGGTCAAGATGCGCATACAGGGTCCGCCGATTGGCCCCCGGCGAGAAACCATTCCCCACGCTCTGCCCGCCAACCTTCTTGTCCAATCGCCCCGCCACGGCAAGCAACGCATCGCGTGTCGCTTCGAAGTCGAGACGTTGGCGATTGAATTTCCATAGCAAGCGATTCTCCGGATCGACCTTCGATGCCTCCGGCCGATCGTCGCTTCGCTGTTGATAGGTGCTGGAAAGGACGATCTGGCGATGCAGCTTCTTGATCGACCAACCTTCGTCCATGAATCGGCGCGCGAGATAGTTGAGCAGTTCCGGATGACTAGGCGGGTCGCTGCGAAGCCCAAAATCGCCAGGCGTCGCCACCAGGCCGGCCCCGAAATGATGCATCCACACGCGATTGACGAGCACCCTCGCGGTGAGGGGGTTGGCGGGATCGATGATGGACTCGGCGAGTTCCAGGCGGCCGCCATCGGCGATGGGCTTGCCGGCTTTCCGCGACCACCAGCTCGGCGTTTTCCGAGGGATATCTTCCCCGCGCTGGTTGGGATTGCCGCGAATGAACACGTAGGGCTCGAAGGGGGTTTTCGAATCCGCGAGGGCCATCGCTCGCGGCGGCGCTCCCGCTCCCGCGGACCGCCATTTTTCGAGCGTTCCCTGAAGTTCGCGGAGCTTGCCTTGCGATGCGCGATCGGGAAGGAGCGACAAATCGCCATAAGGCAGCAGCGTCAAGTTCGGCGGAGCTTCCGGTCCCCAGAAAACGAGCCGCAGCTCTTCCTCGGCCGGATCCTCCATCATTGCCGCGTTGATTTTCAGCCGCTTTTCTTCCACGGCGTGCAGCACTTTGGCGTAGACCTTTGACCAATCCACGAGCGTGTTGGGATCGACCTCGCGCAATGCTTTCGCGAGTATCGCATTGACCGGCATCCCTTCCTTCGAGATGCGTTCGAGAATCTCCGCCGCCCGCGGCTCCTTGCCTTTTTCCCCGGCGGCGAACGCGAACCAGGGGGAGAAAACGGCATCGTGCGAACGCTGCTTCCGTTGCAGCCACTTGACCCATCGAATCGTCATCGTCGGGTTCACGTCGTTCGTGTCCGCGATCAGCATGAAATCTTCAGTGCTTGGCTGATCGAGCTGGCCCTGGGCGGCAACCAGGTATTCCGCGACACGCTTGCGGGCGCCGGCCGTCAGCTCCTCATGCTTGGAGCGGACGAAGTCGGTCAGCTTTTTCTCGCGGTCCTTCAGTTCCTTGTCGAACTTCGCGTATTCCTCCGTGGCAGGCGGCTTCGCCACCAGCGGCGGAACCATGGGTTCCGTGCTGCTCGCGAAGATGCCATACAGCCCGTAGTAGTCCTTCATGCTGACGGGGTCGTACTTGTGGTCATGACAGCGAGCGCAGGTAACCGTGAGCCCCATCAGCCCCCGCGTGACGACATCGATGCGGTCGTCGAGCACGTCATGCACGTTGTTCATGAATCGGCCGCCGATGGTGAGAAACCCGAGGGCGGCCAAAGGCGAAGGATCGTCGCCAAGATCGATGCGATCGGCGGCGATCTGTTCGAGCAAGAATTGGTCGTAGCGCTTGTCCTCGTTGAAAGCCCGGATCACGTAATCGCGATACGTGTACGCCCAGGGGAACTGCGCCTCCTCGAAAAACACATAGCCCTTCGTATCCGCGTAGCGGGCGACATCGAGCCAATATCGCCCCCACCGCTCGCCATAATGGGGCGACGCGAGCAGACGATCAGTAGAGTCGAGAGGTAGCGCGGTGGTTTAGGGGCGGCCTATCCGTCCGGCCCTTTCGGGTGCCGGGGCCTCA
>JAIEPT010000349.1 GCA_019748295.1 Gemmataceae bacterium
CTCACTTCGCCGAATTGAAAATCCCTGGCGACGGCCTTGGCTAACCCGGACGTTATTTGTGAAACGGACCACTAAGCTAAGCTAAGAGGTTGTTTCGAAACCCGGCGGAGAATTGGGAGGGCGAGGGGGCGAGGGGGCGAGGGGCGAGGCTCCTGCCGACCCGGGTGCTGCAGAGAACACGCTGAAAAATCGGCGTTCGAGACAGGAAACCTGGTCCCGCGGCTTGGCAGGAGCCTCGCCCGCATCGCCCTCCCAGTTCTCGGCCGGGTTTCAACCTATCCTTAGCCGTGCAGGGTTAGAACCTGCGAATCGTCCACAGCCCGGCCGCGGTCAACACCACGGCTGCCACTCCCATTCCGCCCATCGCCCAGCGCGTCAGTCGACGGAAGGTCCAATCCTCTTCGATCGTTCGATACGTCCACCCCGCATACTCTCGGCCTTGCGCCAGCACGTCGGTGATGCCATCGAGAAATGCCGTCGCTCCGGGTTCCGCTCTCGTCCCCGATAGATACAGGCCCAGCAGCGGCGGGGGGTCGGCTGCCTCAGCCCAAGACACGTGCTTCACAAACGTCGCCAAACGCGGGCCGATGCTCGGCAAGGCGCCCGCCAATCGAAACAAATCGCGATTGCGTTTGGTCGAGGCCTCGTCGATGCCCTCTCCAATCGCGGAACGGATCTCGCTCGGGCCTTGCTCGCTGCAGAACTTTCGAACGGCTGCGGCCACGTCGGACGCCATTTCCAAAGGATGCGAGTCGGCAGCATGAGCGAACGGGATGCCCCACATCCGCTTCGCGTTGTCTTGATCCGAGTTGTCTCGTTCCGAAGCCCACGCCTCGAATCCCGAGAGCCGTTCCGCATCCAGCACGAAGGCAACGACAGGGGAGTCCTGTCCCACGGCTTCGGTCACTGTCTGCACGTCGAGGCGCATTCGATTCCCGGCGGCCTGTGCATCTTCAAGAGATGCCAGGCGATCGAGCGTCAGAAACGTGATGATTCCAAGGAACGGCAGTCGCGGATCGGCGCGACGGGCCATCATCTGAGCGAGCAACGCGAGCCGATTCGCGCGATCGCCGGCTCCTTCGTGCTCGCGCTCGCCAGCGCAGACGAAGATCGCATCCTCGCGCGACCAGACGCGAAAGGGGATGCCGACCGGCGCCTGTTCGGGCATCGGTCGAAACTCCGCCGAGAGCAGATGCTCCAAAGCGGCCGACGTTTCCCCGAGTGCCAGGTACACGGGACGCGATTGCCAGGTCGCGCTGGATCGGCCCAACGCCGCCATCGCCGCCGTCCAGGCTTCTTCCCAACCTGCGGGAGCAAGCCGCTCCTCGCGATCCACCGTCCACCGATTGAGCCGAACCAGCAATCGAGCGCCGAGATACAGCAACCCGGCAAAGGCGGCGAGCCAATAGGGATGCAAGATCGGCCAAGGCGAACGGATGTAACGATCCAGATGGAGCCAGCTTTGCAGCCAATAGAGAGCGCCGAGCAGGCCTACGACAACAACCGGATGGGCGAAGCGAAGCCAACTGGGGCGCCGGCTCATCGGCGGAAACATGAGCGACCAGAACGCGTCCATGCGATTCTCTCCCGGAGCCGACTTCCTGTCGAAACGCCTACGGCAACCAGTGTTTCGCTGCCAAAAATCCCATGATGGGCGCCACCACCGCCAACCCCGCTCCCGCAACCGCCAGCCAGCGACGCAACGTCCGCCGACCCTCGAGCGGCACGCTCGGCGGAATAGCGTGGAAGGAGCTTGCATCTTCGTCGAATCGCGGCAACTCACGTTCCATCGGAGGGAGCGTTTCCAGCCATGCCTTCACTTCGTCCTCCTTGCCGCGAAGCGAGCCGCGGAAGCCGAGGAGGACAAGCCAGCGGAGCAACTGCCGCATTTCGCGCGGGCCGGTGCGAGCGGCCTGTTGTGCCAGCGTCCAGAAGCGGGTCGCGCCTTCGTCGGTGCCGTACAGAGAGGCCTCAAGCGTCTGCCGACGCCACGCCTTGGACCAGGTCGAATCGAGAAACACTTCGTCGATCCAACAAACGATGGCATAACGCGCGAGGCGGAAGATGCCTTCGCCGCGGAAGTCGTCGAGCAAACGCTGCTTGAGCCGGGCGTGTTCCGCGTCGAACGCGAGACGCGGCTGCGTTTGGAGGCGAGCGTGCAGCTCCAGCACATGCTGAATGAGGGAAATGGCCGCGGCGTCGAAGTCGCCCGACATGATCGCATCCTTGGCTGGGCTAGGGACCGATCCTGGTCCCACGACGACAACATAAACGGAATCGGCAGTTTGGAGCAACAGAAAATGCCGAAACTTGCTAGCGGCGTCGTTTCAACTCCTCGAACGGCTTTCGAAAGGAACGGGAATACGTCCGGCACTCGGTCAAGTTCATGTGCTTCACGAAGGCAGGTTGGTCGTGTCGTTCCTTGTACTTGCGGCAGAGATTCGCCTTTACCCAGCTTTTGCCGAGCCGATTGCCTTCGGGATCATCCGGCTTTTCAAGTTCCTGCGAAAGACCATTCAATCCGCGAAGCGAATCGGCCGCAGCAGCAAACCAAGTCTCAAACATGGGATTGATGACCTTCAACGATGACGACGACGCGCAGCGGCATTAGATGGCTTCCCGGCTAGCCAAGTTCGCCTGCCGTTCGACGTCAGCTTCGTCCAGATCCAGTTGGTCCAAGCGTTGCAACTCGGAGAGCGAGTAAAGTTCTCGCGACAAGATCTCCCGAGTGGAAGCGTCCAGCGGTGCGATGAGCGACTTTCCGCCTCGTCGAGCAACCATCAAGACCTGGCTTGAAGAAATATCCCGACTGGAAAGCAAGTCGGCGTTGTGCGCGGTCAACAAGACTTGGGTGTGCTGCGTCGCCTCATCCAATGCATCGAACAACGCTCGGACCCCTTCAGGATGAAGGGATGTTTCCGGTTCTTCGATCGCCACCAAGCTCGGCTCGAAACCTGGCCGAGGCTGCTGAAGCACTGCGGCGAGACAACCTAGCGCACGAAGCGTTCCGTCCGACATGCTTGCCGCGTCAAATGAAGCGGAGTCCGCATGCTTCCCGTCTTTCATTGCGAATCGCGTTGTTTCATAGCCGCCGACTTCAATCGAAGCTATTTCGCCGATCTCGGGAACGACAAGCCGAAGGCATTCGAGAAGGCGATCGAACCTTTCCGGAGCATTCCGTTGCATCTCGCGAAGGACGCTGGCCGCATTTACGCCCGATTTATCCAGCAATAATCCATGAGTAGGCGCGTAAAGCGAGCGAATGGCTGCCGGCATGAAATTGTAGAATGTCATCGCCTGCAATCGGCTTGCGAATCTTCTGCAGATGGGCGCCTTCAGCAAACCCAGCAGCGGAAAATCGGGCCGACGCAGGGCATCCAAAACGGATTTTTCAGGAAGCCATGCCTGGGAAGGGAACGAGAAATTCTGCTCATCAAGCATGCCGTTTCGCACTTGGTATTCGGCAAGCGGATGCTCGTTGGATACGACCGTGAAATGCTCGCGTTCGATGATGGGGATTTCGTCTTGAATGCGAAACCACAATCCGAAGCGTCCGCTCAGTTGGTGTAGTTCGGTCGAAACGCGGCCTGAATCGAGCACATCGCCTTCCTCGTTCGAGGGAATGTCGGCTTCGATTTCGATCATGATCGGAGCAGAATCAGCGATAGGAAGGTGCCGAGGGAAAATGCTCTCCCAAGTGTGGAAGCGTCCTTCGAAAACGCCTCTCACGCCAAGCTTGAAAATGTCTCGAAGGAACTCGATCGCAGCCAAGAAGTTGCTTTTCCCAGCCCCATTCTTGCCGAGAATGATCGTTAAGGGTTGAAGTTCGACGTCGCAGTATTCAATGCTTTTGAAATTGCGCACGCGAACCCGACGCAAGAACGGCGGTTGCTCCCACCCTTCCCCGTTTGCCGCATGTCCGTTCGTTCGAAGCGATCCCATCGGATGCACCTTGGCCCATGGAATCATATCGATTGAGCCTAAACTCACGCAATCGCGAAGCTCGCCTTGACCCGGCGACCATTTCCGCCACAATCACGCGGGTTGCGTGCGATGGGAAGAACCGGAGTTTCGCGTCGCGATGTGCGGAATCTTGGGGTTAGTTTCGACGCGGATGGATGCGGAACTGGCTTCGCGCGCCGTGCGGCTTGGTCGAATGATCGCCCACCGCGGGCCTGACGATCACGCCTGGCTGGCCTACGGTCCCGCCGGCGTTCGATTCGGCAAGGATGAACCCACGGCGGGCGCGGATCAAGTCGTACTGCTTCATCGCCGGCTTTCCATTCTCGATCTTTCCCAGGCCGGTCGTCAGCCGTTGAGCGATCCCACGGGGCGGTGGCATCTTGTCTTCAACGGCGAAATCTACAACTACCTGGAACTGCGGAGCGAACTCGAAAAGCTCGGCGTCGTCTTCCGCACGCGGACCGACACCGAGGTTTTGCTGCATGCCCTCATCCGCTGGGGGCAGTCGGCTCTGCCGCGGCTGGTCGGCATGTTCGCGTTCGCTCTGCTCGATGTGCGGGAACGGCGGCTGTTTCTCGCGCGCGACTTCTTCGGCATCAAGCCGCTGCTTTACGCCCGCACGGAACTCGGCTTCGCCTTCGCTTCCGAGTTGCCTCCTTTGCTGGAAATCCCCGGCGTCTCCCGGCAGGTTCAGCCGCAACGCCTGTTCGACTATCTGCGCTTCGGCACGACCGACCACGGCGACGCCACGCTCTTCCGCGATATCCGCCAACTGCCCCCCGCCCATTGCCTCGAACTACGCGACGACCGGGGCTGGGCCGGCGAACCGGTCGCTTACTGGAAGCTCGATCGCTCGCAACCGCTCGATCTCTCGTTCGAGGACGCGGCAAAGCGGACGCGCGAACTCTTTCTCGATAATGTCCGCCTGCATCTGCGCAGTGACGTGCCGGTGGGGGCGGCGCTTTCCGGCGGCATCGATTCCTCGGCGATCGTGGCGTGCATGCGGCATGTCGAACCTTCGCTGCGACTTCATGCGTTCAGCTACATCGCCGAGCAAACGGAGTTGAGCGAGGAGCGATGGATCGACCTCGTCGCCGAACGAAGCGGCGCGATTCTGCACAAGGTTCGACCCGCCGCGGATGAATTGGTCGCCGATCTGGACCGCTTGATCCGCGTGCAAGGAGAGCCGTTCGGCAGCACCAGCATCTACGCTCAGCATCGCGTCTTCCGGGCCGCGCGTGAGCACAACATTCCCGTCATGCTGGATGGCCAGGGGGCCGACGAGATGCTCGGCGGATACCGCTTTTACAATGTGACACGCCTTGCTTCGCTCGTGCGTCGCGGCCGATTGATCGAAGCGACTCGTTTCCTGCGATCGGCGGGCGGGCTTTCGGGCGCGGGGGGGCGCATGCGGTTCGCCGCCCTGGCGATGGCGCGGATCCTACCAGGGCCGCTGCGGTCGCTCGGCATGTCGCTCGTCGGTCGCGAACTGATGCCTCACTGGCTGCGAGCCGAGTGGTTTCGCGAACGGAAGGTGCGCGAGGCGAATGTCAGCTCGGCTTCGCCGCGATCGGTAGCGGAGCATCTCGAACAAAGTTTGTTCGAGACGAATCTGCCGATGCTGCTCCGCTACGAGGACCGCAACTCGATGGCGTATTCGATCGAGAGCCGAGTGCCGTTTCTCACGCCGGAGTTCGTGTCGTTTTTGTTGAGGTTGCCGGAGCAATATCTCATTTCGCGCGAAGGCGTGAGCAAGCATGTTTTCCGCGAAGCGATGCGGAGCCTTGTGCCTGATGCGATTCTCGATCGCAAAGACAAGATCGGCTTCGTGACGCCGGAACAGCAATGGCTGCAGCGCCTGAAGCCGTGGGTGGAAGAGACGCTGCAATCGGAGAAGGCGAGAGCAATCCCCGCGATCGATGCCGCGGCGCTTCAGCGCGAGTGGAACGACGTTTCGTCCGGCCGCCGCCACTTCGACTCGCGCGTCTGGCGTTGGGTCAACTTCATCCGCTGGGCCGAAGCGTTCGACGTGCAATTCGCGTGATGAGCGTTTTCTCCCCTCTCCCGCTTGGGGAGAGGGGTTGGGGGTGAGGGGAGTAAGCGGTGCTGACGACGTTTGTTGTCATGCGCCAAGCCCCACGGTAAGCGCAGCGCACCGTGGGGATCAGACGGCGGGCGCGATCCCCAGGGTGCGTTAGTAGACGTGGTCCCTTTCAATGGAGTGCATCATGCGGAAATCGATCGGTGTTCTAGGCCTACTGCTTCTCTCGTGCGTTGCGTTCGCCCAGCAGCCGCAGACGCCAGGGAAGGAGCATGAGCGGCTCAAGCAGATGGAGGGCGCCTGGGAAACGGTGCTCGAAGCGGGCGGGATGAAGAACAAGGGGACCACCGTCTGCAAGATGGCCGTCGGCGGCATGTGGCTTGTCAGCGACCTGGAATGCGACATGGGCGGCCTGAAGTACTACGGCAAAGGCCTGGACAGCTACGACTCCGCC
Source organism: Gemmataceae bacterium (assembly GCA_019748295.1). Classification (GTDB taxonomy): domain Bacteria; phylum Planctomycetota; class Planctomycetia; order Gemmatales; family Gemmataceae; genus JAIEPT01. The sequence goes on from JAIEPT010000349.1 coordinate 6,459, forward strand.
AAGAAGAAGTACGTGAGCACCTGGCACGACAGCATGTCCGGCTCGCCGATGGTGTTCGTGGGCGATTACGATGCGGCGAAGAAGATCATCACCATGTCCAGCGAAGGCCCCGGCCCCGACGGCAAGACGACCAAGTGGAAATCGGTGACGCAATTGCCGGACGCGGACAACATGCACTTCAGCATGTTCGTGGGCGACGGCAAGGAACCGATGTTCACGGTGACGTACAAGCGGAAGAAGTAAAATTCGCCGCGGCCTGTGCCATGCTTCGCCGGATCCCTGGCCGGGCTGAGCGAACTGCCCGCTTCCACCGGCGAAGCATGCGGAGCTTTCGAGCGTTCGGTCTGGGGCATGCTTGGGCGGTGAAAGCGGACAGTTCGTTGTCCCCTTCCAGGGGCCCGGCCCAAGCATGGAAAACGCCACCTGGCATCGTCTTTCACGTGTCGTCTTTCGGAGTCCTTGTTTGGCCCGACAAAGTCGAATCTCGATTGATAGCCCCTTGCTCACTCGACTGAAGAAGTTCGACAAGGCGCTCCTTCGTCACGTGCCGAGCAGCTATCCGATCGGCGGTCTGTATGAAGTGGGTTTGATGCTGGTGCGCCCAACCCGCTCGAATCATTGGTGCACACCGGGAAATTCCTTAACGTTTGCATCGACTGGTGCTGACGGAACGCACTTCAGTTTCATCGCTGCGAACGGTATCGCCAACGATCGGTGTCCGATCGTGATGACTCGCCCCATGGAAGGTGACGAACCGAATATCGTGGTCGGGGAATCGCTATTCGATTTCCTCTGCCTGGGATGCCGCCACGGTTATCGGGGTCTCGAGACAGCGCCATCCGAAGGATTCTTCGCTTTGTACAAGAGTTTGAAGCAAGAAGGCGAACACGCGGCTGCACTCGACGAATACCAAACGAGCGTTCTTGAATCGCTGACGAACGAATTCTCGCTGATTCCTTGGAAGGGTCCGAAAACCAAGTATCAGCGTATGCAGCGCGAATTCATGAAGACCCTCGAACTCCCCAACGATGGTTAATCGGTTTACCTCTCTCGCGGTTCCCTTCGCATGATGCAAAAGCTGCGTCGCATTCTCGAGATGATTCGCTTCAGCCATACGCTGTTTGCGCTGCCGTTCGCGCTGTTTGGGGCGATCTTGGCGTGGCATGAGAAGGGGCGATTCCAGCTCATCGAACTTGTTGGCATTCTGCTGTGCATGGTCTTCGCCCGCAGCGCGGCGATGGCGTTCAATCGGCTTGCGGATCGGCGAATCGATGCGGACAATCCGCGAACCGCAACCCGGCATCTGCCCGCGGGTCTGCTGAGCGTGGCCGGGGTCTGGGCGTTCACGCTCGCGTGTTCGGCGGCGTTCGTCGCTTCGACGTTGCTCTTCTGGCTTGCGGAACCCGCGATTCCCTGGCCGAGCTATCTCTCCATCCCAGTGTTGGCGTTCGTCTGTGCCTATTCGTACACGAAACGGTTCACTTCGCTCGCTCACTTTTGGCTCGGCGCTTCGTTGCTGCTCGCTCCGCTGGCGGCGTGGATTGCGATTCTCGGCATGCATCGACTCGAAGTGCCGGCGACGCTTGGCCTCGTCGTGTTCTTTTGGGTCGCGGGGTTCGACGTCATCTACGCATGCCAGGATGCCGACTTCGACCGGAAGGCGAAGCTGCATAGCGTTCCCGCGAAGCTCGGAGTGAAGGGCGCCTTGCGCGTCGCACTCGTCTGCCACCTGCTGATGCTCGGCGCCCTCGTCGGCCTCTACTTCCTCGCCCACCCTCCCCTGGGCACGATCTACCTTATCGGCGTCGGCCTCACTGCAGCCCTTCTCGTCTACGAGCATTGGCTGGTTCGGCCCGACGATCTCGCTCGAGTGAATCAAGCGTTCTTCCATGTCAACGTCGTCATCAGCATGGGCTTGCTTGCGATTCTGGTCGTCGAAATCGTGCTTCTTCGCATGTGACGGGTTCCAATCGGGCTCCCCCGAAGGAGCCTGCCATGTTTCGTCTGACAGCAAACAACGAAGAACCGAGAACCGAGATCGGAGAATGAGGATCGGAGAATGAAGATCCGCCAATTCCGTGCCATGCGTGCTATGCGGCCCATCATGCAACGGCATGGCATGCGGTTCGCGCTCCGCTGCGCGTCGCCGTCTTCCGCTTGCGGCTTAGCGTTCGGAGCAAGCCCCGGTCTCGCTAAGCCGCACGCGGAAAACCTGCTAGTTTTCTTCGTATTGCGCGATGCGGTTGACGAGTTCGCCGACCTCTTCGGGCGCCTCGACGCCGAAGCGGTAGGACATGAGGAAAGCGTCTTCGCCGGTGTCTTCGTAGTGGGCCCGCATGACGCGGACGGCTTTGAAGTCCTGCTTGCGGAAGAACAACTGCGCGGCGAGGTTCGACTCGCGGACCTCCAGCGTGATCTTCGTGCGGCGATGACTGGAGAGCTTGGCGACCAATTTCGCGATCATCTGCCTGCCGACGTTCTGCCGACGCCAGCCGTCGCCGACCGCGAAGTTCAAAATGTGCAGACGATCCTTGTGCAGTTCGTAGATCATGAAGCCGACGACTTTTTCGTTGTGCTCGGCGACCATGCCGATGCAATTTCGCTGACGCAGGCAGCGGAGAAAGTCTTCTTCGGTCCAGGCGAACTCGAAGCTCTGCTGTTCGATCTGAAGGACTTCCGCCATGTCTCGGCGAATCATCCAGCGGATATGAACTCGAACTTGTTCCTTATCGATTCGACCAGTGCTCATGACGGCAAGCCTCCCCCGCCGCGACACGCCGCCAACCCCCAGGCAGCGTGCCTTGGCGATCCCTCGTTCCTTGAGATCGTCGGGTTGCTCGAGTCAGGTGCGGACTGTTGGGCTCGGATCCGTCCGAAGCGGGGCCGATCGTAGCGACGGCTGCTTCCTGCGAACAAGATCAATCCAACGGACGCTGGTCGGTAAGAGGGGGATTCCCTTCCCCGGATTACAGCCTTCGTGGCCGAGAGGCATGTAGAACGGCGAATTGTCCCCGGCAGCTTAACGACCCCTTTCGAGCAACGCAAACCTTTTTCGTCCCCAACCTTTTCGCAACCGCGTCTCGCTCGTTCTCAGTTCGCCCGGCTCGGCGGAACTGTGCAGCCCATGCTGCGAAACGTCGATTTTTCCGCGGTTTCCGATGCGCCGAGCGATGTCGTTCGCCACGTCGGAAGGCCCCTTATAACAACCCGTCCCAGGCGGGCAACGCTTCTTCTTGCAAAATCCAACTCGCCCCGAAATCGATGCGAATCAAGGCGAATCTTGAGAGTGGTCCTCACGCTCCGCGTGAGGTCAGCCGCGACTTCATTCACAGGCGACGCCTTGCCTTCGGCTCGGCGTTCAATCGGGCTGACCTTATATCGCGGTTGACCTCACGCGGAGCGTGAGGACCACTCTCATGACGCTCCCGCGTCACTCGCGGTACGCGGCGGTGCTTTCCTCACGCCATACCGGGGTTGTTTGCTGGTCCGAAGTCACTTGCACTCGGACGCGGCGATCGCCGACCTGGCTCGCCGTCGTCATCACCTGCAAAGTGGTGGTCGCTCCCGCGGCCAATCTTGGAATCGGAGCGAATGCGATCGTGCGGCCCTGCACCTGGAACGCGAGCGGCCCGGTTGCGGAGCGGGGCTGCATCCCGTCGTCCGTGAGGACGGTGATGCGGACGTTGCTGGCCGCGGTGGAGCCGCGGTTTTCGAGCACGATGTCGTAAACGGCGTCTTTGCCCAGCTCGACCGGATCTTCCCGGTCGCGAATCTTGAGCGTCAGGTTCGCGTAGCCTTCCACCTCGAGCGTGCCGGCCGACTTTTGTTCCGGCAGATGCATCGCTCGGGCGACCACTTCATGCGGAAATTGGCCCGGCGTTTTCGGCTGCACCTTCAGGCTGACCGTCCGCGTTTGGCCGGCCGGCAGGCTGTCGATGAGCCAATGGACCGTGCGCGTGGCCTGCTGATACAGTCCTCGGTCGCTGGCTCCGACGAACTCGAGGTTATCAGGCAAACGATCCAGAAGTTCGATATTGCGCAAATTCTTTTCTTGGTGGTTCGTTACCTGGATCAACACTTCCCCCTCGCGATTCAGCGCCAGTCGCGTGATCGCCGGTTGAGTGATGGTCATCGCAGTCGTGGAAGCCACGTTCACCGTGGAAGTCGCGGTCGCTTCGCCTGCTTTGCCCACAATGCGGATTTCCACGGCATGGCTGCCCGCAACGAATGTAGCGAGCGGAATCTTGAAAAGCCGGCTTTCGCCCGGCTTGAGCGGCGGCAGGTCCGCGAAGATCTCGTTGCCGCGCGGATGCTTCAGGCCTGCGGGGATCTTCGCGTACATCTGCAAGCCATCGATCGGCAGCGTGGTGCGGTTCTGGATCACCACCTCGATGTTCGCCGTTCCGCCCATCTTCACGCTCACCGACTTCGCATCGACGCTGTACGAACGCGATGGATCGAACGACGTGCGGTTGAGGTCCGCTTTCGGCGTCGGCGGAAAGAGATTTGGCCCTTCGTCATCCAGCGCGGCGTTTCCTTTTTCCCCTTTTTCTCCCGGCAATATCTTCGTGCGGAAGCTTGTGGACGCGAATACATGGACGGCGGTCGTGCTCGCCATTTCGCCAGGGCGATCCGACTGCAGCTTGAGTTGGATGATGCGTTCCTCGCCGGGCCGCAAGGAAGGGATCTTCCAGATCGCCTTGTCCCCTTCGTAGGTGTCAGGCCGCGGATCGCAATCGGTGAGCTTGATGGAGCCGGGAATCTCATCCTCGACTCGGACGTTGTTCGCCGGCGTTTGGCCGACGTTGCGAACGAGAATCTGGTAGGCGAGAGCGGGCCCCAGCTTTTGGGCGAAGGGTCCGCGTTTCTCGACCGTGAGTTGCGGCGTCACCGACGCGTCGGGATCGAGTTCGACAGCGGGCGGAGCGAACTTGTCGTTGCCGCTGCGCGATGGGTCGAACAGGTCCGGCGCCGGCTCATGGCGACGCACCGGCTTCACCAGGACGAATCGCCCTGGCTCCGGACGCGTTTCCGGTTTCGGCTCGGGCTTGGCTCCTGTCGCTTCCGTTGTCGGGTTCTCCGCCTTGCCGGAAAGACCCGGAAGCAGAGGGAACGGCGGCAACGGAAGCGGCTTGTTGGCTTGGCGCGTTCCCTCGAAGCGATCCGCTTTCGGCTCGATCTTGGTTTCGAGCCTTGGCTCGACCTTCGGCTCCGTCTTCGTCTCCACTTTCGGCGTCATCGGCAGCGGCGCCAAAACCGGCGGGAGCGGATCGAGCTTCGGCGCCGGCGGAACATCGCGCACGACGGGTGGTACGGGCGGCATCGGAGCGGGGTCCAGCATCGGCGGCTTCGGCTCGATCGCCGTCGGCTTCGAATCCAAGATCGGCGGCTTCACGTCTTGAATGGGCGGAAGATCCGGAATCGTCGGCGTCGATGGATTCGCCTTGGGCGGCTCGGGCGCCTTGCGATCCTGGATCGCTTGCAGCAACGATTCGATCGTCTTCGCGGGATCGTCGCGCACGTCCGCTTGTTTCGGATCGACATTCAAGGGCGGAGCCGACGTTTCGACCGGAAGCCGGCGCGGCGCCATCTCGGGACGTTTCGGGACGCCCCCCGCGGGCAGAACCGTGTCGGGATCGGGAAGCACGATGACTCCCGCCCCCGGCTTGGTTTGGATGATTTTGGGCAACGTCGCGGCCTTGTTCTCGCCGTGTTGCGTTTGCTGGATCGGATCGCCCGAGGGCAAGGAATGGAGCGAGGGCGAAGGAGCGGAAGTCCCTTCCTCCGGTGGAGCAACAGGACGCGGCGGCCACGGCGCCCGGCGTTCCTGCGCCGATGCCGCGAGCCAGGCGATCATCACGATCGCCAGCGCGCCTGCCGCCACGAAAATAGTCCTGCGTTGCCGCACGGCCCCCATCCCCCATACAGCCTAGTGCTCCAGCCGGTACTTCCCCTTGTACGCCTCGGCTGGGTACTTCATGGCGTTCTTGACCATCTTCGCTTCGAGGGCATCGCTCAAGTCGATGCCCAGCGTCATGCTGAAATTCAGCAAGTAGGCGAAGACGTCCGCCATTTCGTCCGCGATCGCTTCTCGTTGGGCCGGGTCGTCGGCGAGGCGAAGCGATTCGCCCCCTTCGACCCAAAGGAAATGCTCGAGCAGTTCGGCCGCTTCCGCGGCCAAGCCCATCGACAGGTTCTTGGGCGTGTGGAATGGCTGCCAGTCGCGGTCGTCCACGAACCGGCGCACGATTCCTTTCAACGTCGTCAACGTGACGGCATCATCCGCCATGAATCTGTTTCCCCCACGAGAATCGCTCGTTTCGCCCCGCTTCGCGAGTTGGTTGAAGTGCCGATCCCCCGATCGACCCTCCCCTCGGCGCAGCCCGGCGAACAAGGACGGGGGCTTATAATCCCGGTTCCATATCTGTCAACCCCGAGCGAAGGCGTTTAACTGGGAACCTCCAAGTCTTCGCCCGCTTGCGCGGACGGACCACAAGACCGCGAACGCTGAAAGCGTTCCCCAGCAAAGGCAAGGCAAAGTCCGCATCGACTGGCTGCGATACCCAACCGCCGCGAACGCTGAAAGCGTTCCCCAGCAAAGCCCAGGGTTGGCGACCAACGGAAGCCAACCCTGGGTAGCCGAGACACCCGCGGATTGGAGCTCTGAAAGAGCTCGCCAGGACGCCTCGCGCTTTTGGAGTTTCGCCCTTGGGCCGAGCGTACTGGGGAACTCTTTCAGAGTTCCTCGGCGGATGCGGGCATGCTACCCAGGGTTGGGGGCCCGTGGGGGGCAACCCAGGGGGTTGGGGGTGTTCCCGATCAGGGGTGGCGCTCCGGCCCGCCGCCCCCCAA
>JAIEPT010000270.1 GCA_019748295.1 Gemmataceae bacterium
ATCCACGCCGCCAGTCTGACCAATCGCCGATTTTCGGAATAGGCCCATGCTTGGTATCCCATCTCCTGCCGGTCGCCCTACTGCGAGCGCGGCTCCTTGCGGAGCGACCTTTATCCCTTCGGCGGCAGCACTGGATAGTCGCGGGGTTGCGCAGGATGCACCGTCAACACGCCGGTCGTGGGGTCGCGGTCGACCCTTACCGGGTACGGCAGCACCGGGGTCGTCACGCTCTTGACCGCGTGGATCACTTCGATCTTGTCGCGGTACTTGCCCCCCCAGAAATCGGCGATTTCCTTCGAGCCTAGCCCCATCTCCTCGATCAGAAACACGGCGTCGGCCGTGTGCATCAGCGCCTCGCCGCCCACCGGTTGCCCCGTGTCGCGGATTTGGCCGATGCAGATGCAGGTGATCCCTTTTTCGTGGTTGTACGTCTTCAAGGCCGAGAGGTTGTCGGCCGTCCGATTCTTGGTGGGATCGAGCATGTTGAGCGAATCGATCACGACGAAACGGATGTTTTCCTTCTCGACGAGGTAGCGGTACTTGGTGACGAAATCGTCCCAGGATTGCCCCTTGTGATACTGGCTCTGCAAGACGAACATCCGCTCGAGGACGTTCTTGCTGAACTGCGCCTCGGACAGTCCCGTGGCCGTCATGCCGATCTTGGTGAGCCGGGAACACAGATCGTCGCGGCCTGATTCCTCGTCGTTGTGAAACCCTTCCTCCGCGACGACAAAGGCTACCGGCGAACCGGCGTTGGCGACGCGCGACAGGCCCGCGAGCGCGGTACGCGTCTTCCCTTTGCCCGGAGGGCCGGCGAGGGCGATGGTGCATCCCTTAGGAATGCCGCCGAGGGCATGCTGGCGATCTTCGGAAAGGCAGAGGTGGTCGAGGACCGACCCCATGGGCACGCCCTTCTGCACCTTGATGCGGTGATCGAGCAGCGAGGGACGAATGATGTCCGCATCGAGTCCCTGATCGCCGTCGTTCACCGGACCGGTCCCCGTGAAGGGGAGTGCGGAGGGATCGACGACGGACGGAGCGAGCCCGCCCCCCATCATCATCTGCATCATGTGCATCATGGCGAACATCGGGTTGTTCTGCCCGGGCATCGCGCCGGGCATCATCCCCGGCATTCCTTGCGGCATTCCTTGCGGCATCATGCCGGGCTGCATCGGCATCCCATGCATCGGCATCGCTTGCGGCATCGGCTGCGTCGGCATGATCGCCGGGGCCGGGATGGATGATGTCGTGTCGGAGCCGGAGGGTTTCTTTTTGGCCATGGGGTTCGCATAAACGAGAAGGGTTGTCGGAACGGCCGCACGATTGTTCCATGCGGAAGGCCGCGGATCAAGAGGCGTCTTGCTCCCCTTTTGGGGAGAGGGGCAGGGGTGAGGGAGAGCGGTGGATCATGTAAATGTGTTGCACCAAGCCCCAGGGGAAGCGCTAGCGCACCCTGGGGATCAGACCGCGGACGGGATCCCCACGGTGCGCTGCGCTTACCGTGGGGCTTGGCGGCGGTCAACCTCTTTCTGCACCGCCCTCTCCCCAAAGGCCAAAGGGGAAAGGGGAGCCGGAGCGACTACTTCGTGAGCCGATACTTGGGGTTCGCTTCCAGATACTTCTGCACGCGCTCTTTCCGCCCCACTGCTTCCCTGAGAAACGCAACCGCTGCCTTCAAGCGATCGTCCGGCTCAGCGCAGCTGAAGCGGAGGAAGCCTTGACCCGCGACGCCGAAGCATTCGCCCCCCAGGCAGGCCACGCCTTTCTCGTCGTCGGCGGCTTCGAGCAGGAACATCGCCAGGCCGTGCGAGGTGATGCCCAGTTCCTTGCAAATGGGTTCGACCTTGGGGAACACATAGAACGTACCCGCGGGCATGATCACCGTCACGCCGGGGACAACTCGCAGTTCCTCGACCAGCAGTTCCACCTTCTTGCGGAAGCGGGCCATCACCTCGTCCCGTTCCTGGTCGTCGTTCTTGAGGGCCGCTTCGCCTGCAAGCTGCACGATCGGCGGCACGCAGGAGAGGGCGGTGTTGATCATCTTGCCGACCGACTCGATGATGCGAGTGCTGGAGATCGCATAGCCGAGCCGCCAGCCGGACATGCTGTACGACTTGCTGAACGTGTAGCAGGCCACGACTTGATCGAGGATGTCGGGTTGAGCGAGCAGCGGATGATGTTTGCCGCGCCAGACCATGTGGTTGTAAGGCTCGTCGCTGAAGACCGCGATGCTGCGGCCCCGCACCAGGTCCGCGATCCCTTTGAGGTCTTCCTCGGTCGCCACTCCGCCGGTCGGATTGTGGGGCGAATTGAGGAAGATCGCCTTGGCTTTTCCGTGGTTCTTGACGAAGGCTTCCACGTCGTTGAGATTCGGGCGGAACTCGTTCTCCTGCTTCAGGGCCGAGTAAACGATCTGGGCGCCGCGACGTTGGATGTTGGGGACGTAGGTGGGAAAATGCGGGCTGAAGGCGAGCACCGCATCGCCCGGATTGAGAAAGGCTTCGCAGAAAAACTGCTCGAAGACCTTCGCCCCCGGGCCGACGACCACGTTCTCCGGGCTGATCGTGATGCCGTATTCTTTCTTATAGTTGGCGGCGACCGTTTCGCGGAAGCTGGTGAGGCCAAGCGAAGGGCAGTAATGCGTCTGGTTGGTGCGGATCGCTTCCACGCCGGACTGCAAGGCGCTCGCGGTCGAGTTGAAGGGGCTATCGCCGATCTGCAGTTCGATGACGTCTTTGCCCTGAGCCTTGAGCTTGCGGGCCACGGCGAGGACGTCGAAGGCGGTTTCGGTGGAGAGTCCCTTGGCGAAGGTGCTCAGGGATACGGCGGGAGAGGTTGCGGTATTCATGGGGTGAGGATAGACGGCCCACGCAGCGGGAGCAAGGTTCGAGCGTGGAATCGGACGGAAGGTGTGCCATGCTTGCGCGGGGCCTTGGCCGGGCTCAATAAAACCTTCCCCTTTCGCCGCTCAAGCATGCCCCCAGACAGGGGACTGGATTCGGATGGGGGCATGCTTCGTCGGCGAAAGCAGGAGCTTTTTCATAGCCCGGCCACGGACCCGACGAAGCATGGCACGTCATGGCACGCCGCACTGCGTGCCATGTGCGAAACGCGGAAGCGGGGGCGGTGGGATTTTCGTATCCTGCTCTGTGGAAACCACCCTTCGATCGCCGAAGGTTTTTTCGCTTTCTCCGGAAGAAGTTCGACCGATGGCAAACGATCCCTACGCTTCGTGCCCTTGCGGCAGCGGCAAGAAATTCAAGTGGTGCTGCCAGCCGATCCACGCCGAGATCGAAAAGGCGCATGAACTGGATCAACAAGGCCAGCACGAAGCCGCCTTGCGCATGATGGAGGGGATCGCCAAGACCCACGCCGACAACCCGGAAGCGTGGGGCCAACGGGCGATGATGCTCTACCGCAACAGCAAGGCGGACGAAGCCGAGGCGATGCTGCAGAAGGCGTTCAGCATCAGCCCCTCCTATCCCTTCGGCTTCTTTCTCCAGGCCCAATTTCGGCTCAACGAAGGCGAACTCGCCGGCGCTCTCAGCCTGCTCCGCAAAGCCGCCGACCTCTACGACCCGGCCGCCCACGATCTGCTCTCGGAGATCTACTACCTGATCTTCGATCTCGAGATGAAGCTGAACCGCCCGATCGCGGCGCGGGCGGCCGTCCAACTCCTGATGCGGCATGATCCCGGCAACACCGAGGTGCGCGAAGGGATCGAAAAAGTCTTCGGCGGCGACAACCCCAACTTCCCGCCGATCGCCACGCGGCAGTATGCGTTCAAGCAAGTCACCGACGATCGCAAGGCTCGCTGGGGGAAAGCGCTCGCGGGTTGGAAGTCCGAATCGGGCAAGATGGCGGACGTGGCTCGCGTCATCGAAGGCTTGCTCAAGGACGACGAACAGGATGCGGCCTCGTGGTACAACCTGGGCCTCACCTACGCTTGGATGGGGATGAATCAGAACGCAGTCGAAGCGTTCACCCGCTATGTCGCGGTGGAAACGGACGAAGCCGCGGCGAGCCATGCATGGGCGCTCTGCGAAGTGCTTCGCTGCGGGCAGGGCATGGAAGATACGGGCGACTACGTCGAGCACTCGTATGTGATGCCGCTTCGCGATCCGCAGAGATTCCTTGGCGAGTTGGCGAAGCTTGAGAAGAACCGCCTCGTCGGCAACATTCGGGTCGATCAGGAGCAGGGCATCCTCACCGGCATCATCCTGGAGCCGGCTCCCATCGCCCTCACACCGGAACTGCAAGCCAGGCAAGCGCCTCGCCTGGGCGCCTACATGGTGCTCATGGGCGACATGCTGCGGGTCTGGAACGTCCACAAGGAGTCGCTCGACAAGGCCTTCGCGGTCTTGAAGGAACGCGTCGGCTTCGCGGAAAACGAAATCTACCCCTCGCGCGGCCCCGCCAAGTTCCCCGATGTGCTTTCGGAAGCGATCATCTTTCCGCAAGGCTCGGTTTCGCCCGAGGAGCAGGAAGCCCGCCTCCGCGAACATCTGGCAGCGTGGTTCGAGGAGAAGTGGATCCACAAGCCATTGAAGTCGCTCGACGGCGCTCCGCCGGTCGATGCCGTCGGTCATTCGCTGTTGAAGCGGAAAGTCGCGGGAGTCGTCAACTTCATCGAACAGTGCGCGAGTTCCGCCGGTTTCCCCTACGACTTCGACCGCCTTCGCAAGAAGCTGCAACTGAGCCCCGGCGCAGCGCCGGCCCAAGGGAGCGATGCTGGCGGCATCGATTTCGATTCCGCTTCCGCGGCCGACTTGGCGAATGTCGCGCTGGAAGGCCTCGAGGATGCGCCGCTTGAAAAGGGTTTCCAGGCGGCCATGAAACTGGATGCCCGCGATATCGCCGGCCGGTTCGCGCAAGCCATTGTCGGCCGCCCCCCGCGCGCGGATCGCAGCGATCGCTTCCTCTGGCACAATCAGCTCGTGAACCTCGCCGTCGGCCAAGGCGATTTGACCGGCGCCCTCGATCGCATCAACGAAGGCGAGAGCGACGACTGCAGCAACAACGGCGGCCTACGCCGCAACGACTACGAACTTCGCCGGGCTCAGATTCTGGCGAAGAAGGGGGACATCCAGGAGTCGGCCGAGGCGTTCGACAAGCTGATCGCCCGCGTTTCCGAGGACATGAAGATCCGCGGCGCCGCCACCGAGGCGATGCTCTCCGCCCGGCACGGCGAACTCGCCCGCAAGTTCGCCGAAGCCGCGTTGGCCGAAGCCCGCAAACGCAACGACCGCGACAGCGAAGGCTACTTCCTCGAACTCCAAGAAGCCGCGAATCGCCAGAAGTGATTTCGGGAGGGAAGAGGGAAGAAGAAATACGCGGGATAATGGAGAGCAGGATAATGAAGAGCAATTCTTCCTTATTATCTTGCTCCTCATTATCCTGCCTATTTCTTCCGCCTTTCAGGGCCGTTTCTGCTCGAAGAGATCCGTGGAGCGGCACCAGTATTCGCCGCCGAGGCGGGCGACCATTTTCAACTTGCGCGGGTCCGGTTTGCCCCTCGCATCGAGCATGTCGTCGTCGACGTGCATCACCAGCACTTCGCCGATGACGAGATTCGCGGCAATCGGCCCCGTCCCCATCGGCAGGATTTGCCGCACTTTGCACTCCATCGCCACCGGGGCCTCGCGCAAACGCGGCGGCTTCACCTTCGTCGAAGCGAGAGTCGACAGACCGACGAGTTCCACCTCGCTCTCGTCCGGAAGCAACTCGCGCGAGGACGCGTTGACCTTCTCGGCAAGCGATTCCACGGCTGCGTGAATCACGAACTCGCCGAGCGATTCCAAGTTGAGCAGCGTGTCCTTCCTCGTCCCATCCCGGCGAAGCGTGGGCGAAAAGACGACAATCGGCGGGTTCGCTCCGAAAGCGTTGAAGAAGCTGAAGGGGGCCAAGTTCACGACACCCTTCGGCGACAGCGTCGTCACCCAGGCAATGGGCCGCGGGGCGACGAGGCCCACCAACATCTGGTAGACCTCGACCACATTCGCTCCTTCGACGTCCAGTTGCACGGCTACTCCAGCCAAGAATAGGGGTACTGCGGGTCGTCCAGTTCCATGCCGGCAGCCGTCGGGAGAAGGGGGCGGAACGTATCCACCATGACGGCGAGTTCGTCCGTCCGCGTCATCGTTCGGCTCGCGACGATCGTGCCGGGATGCGGGCCATGCGGAATACCATGCGGATGCAGCGTGAACGATCCTTGTTCCACGCCGCGCCGGCTGCCGAAATGCCCGCGGACATAGTAGAGCACTTCGTCCGACTCGACGTTCGAGTGAGCGTAAGGAACTTTGATCGCCTCGGGATGCAGGTCGAGCGTTCGCGGCGCGAAGGTGCAAACGACGAATCCCGGCGCCTCGAACGTCTGATGAATCGGCGGGGGCTGATGAATCGTCCCCGTGATCGGCTCGAAATCGTCCGCGTTGAAGGTGAACGGGTACACCATGCCGTCCCAGCCGACGACGTCGAACGGATGATGCGCCATGCTGTAGCGCGTAAGCCGTGAGCCGTCTTTGACGATGACGGGCACATCGCGTTCCTCGTCTTTCGTGCCAAGCTCCGTCGGGCCATGCAGATCGCGTTCGGCGAACGGAGCGCCGAGGCGGAATTGCCCGTCGGGGTTCAGATAGCGCGGCGGAAACCCGACGTTGCCGCGCGCCTCGATGACGAGAAGGTCCGGTTGATCCCCCTCGAATTGCAGCGAGTACGTCGTCGTTTTGGGGATGACGATGTAATCGAACGGCTTGAACGGCAGGATGCCGAAATGCGTCGCCAGCGTTCCCCGGCCCTGATGGACGAAGACGATCTCATCCGCCCTCGCATTCCGAAAGAGTTCCGCCTGCGGTTGATTCGGCCGGCAACGCCAGATGGTGACGTCGTCATTGACGAACATCGGCACGCGCCCCGTGATCGAATCGCCTGCGGCAGGCATGCCGCCCGATTTGAGGTGATGATGCCGCAAGACATCGAGCTTCGCGGGTTCGACATGCCGTTCGCCCGCCGCTTCGATCTTGCGAACACGCGTCGGCGGGCGGAGGTGATAAAGGATGCTGTACGCCCTGCTGAAACCCTGCGTGGTGACGACCTCTTCGTAGTAGATGCCTTCGTTCTTATACCCCGGCGACGCGCGATGGGCCGTGTGCCGTTTGGGCGGAAGCGAGCCGAGTTGCAGATACTTCGGCATGGGGATCCTCAGAGTAGTCCTCACGCTCCGCGTGAGGTCAGCGGCGATATGAAGTCAGACCGCAACCTGTCTTTCGTGGCGACAAGTCTATTAACTTGTCGGAATGAGTCATGAAGAGGCATTTCAAACAAGTTAATAAACTTGTTTCCACGGCCGTCTGCCCTCATATCGCCGCTGACCTCACGCGGAGCGTGTGGACTACTTTCGTTCAACGACGCGATTGCGGAGTTGGCCGATGCCTTCGATCGCGAGCACCACTTCGTCGCCTGGCTTCAGCCAACCACCGACGGCTTCGGGCGTCAACTCCAGGATGCAACCGGCGCCGACGGTTCCGCTGCCGAGCACGTCGCCGGGACAAAGGTCCGCATCGCGGCTGGCATGGGCCAAGATCTGCGGCCAGGTCCAATGCATGCTGCCTGCATTGCCGCGCGACAGCGTTCGGCCATTCACGGTCGCGGTCATGTCGAGATGCAATCGGCCATCGCGCCAGTATTTCTTCAGCATCTCGAAAGGAACGAGCGCCGGCCCAAGCGAGGTCGCGAAATCCTTGCTCTTGCTGGGCCCCAGCCCGACCGCCATCTCCGCCCGTTGCAGATCGCGGGCGGACCAGTCATTCATGATCGTGAAACCCGCCACGCATTCGAGGGCGCGATCGTCCGCGGGCAAGTTGCGTGCGGGTTGGCCGATGATGCAGGCGAGTTCGAGTTCGTAATCGAGCGCGGTGCTGCCGTGCGGGGCGAAGACGGGATCGCCGTCGTGGAGTACGGCTGTCGGGTTGGAGAAATAGAAGACGGGAATCTCATACCACTGCGGAACCATGCCAAGGCCGCGATGTGCCCGGCAGGTCTTCACATGTTGCTCGAAGGCGTAGAAATCGCGGATGGAGGCAATCGCCGGCAGCGGCCTCCGGCCCCCCTCTCCCCCTTGGGGAGAGGGGCTGGGGGTGAGGGACGAGATCGGTGCTGACGCTTGTTGATTTTGCATGGATTCTTGGCTTTGACGCGGGAGAAACGACAGGTTTGTGCACCGCTCTTTCCCCTCACCCCCAACCCCTCTCCCAACTCTCCCAAGGGTCAGAGGGGAGGAAGAGCAAAGACCTCTCCCCGAAGTCCCCGAAGGGGAGAGGGGGGCCCAAACTAAAGCGTGCCGCGGAGTGCTTGCTCGCGCTCGATCGCTTCGAAGAGCGCCTTGAAGTTGCCTTTGCCGAAGCTCTTCGCCCCGGCTCGCTGGATGATCTCGAAGAACAGCGTCGGCCGATCCTGCACCGGCTTGGTGAAGATCTGCAGCATGTAACCCTCGTCGTCCCGATCGACCAAAATGCCGAGGTCGGCAAGCTCGTCGAGATCCTCTTCGATCTTGCCGATGCGTTCGCTCAGCGTGTCGTAATACGCCTTCGGCACCCGCAAAAACGACACGTCGTTCGCCCGCAGCGCTCGCACGGTGCTGATGATGTCGTCGGTCGCCAGCGCGATGTGCTGCACCCCGGCGCCGCCGTAGAAATCGACGTATTCCTCGATCTGCGATCGGCGTTTGCCCTTCGCGGGCTCGTTGATCGGAAACTTCACCCGCCCGTTTCCGCCTTGCACGACCTTCGACATGAGGGCCGAGTAGTCGGTGCTGATGTCTTTGTCGTCGAACGAGACGAGTTGCTCGAAGCCGAGCACCTTGCGGTAAAACTCGACCCATTCGTTCATGCGCCCTTCTTCGACGTTGCCGACGATATGATCGATCGCCTTCAACCCCGCCGGGCGGGCGCTGGCGGGGTTGTAGCGCGAGGGATCGATCGGCCTGAAGCCGGGCATGTAGACGCCGCGATAGTTGTCGCGGTTGATGAAGCTGTGGGTCGTGTCGCCGTAGGCGCGGATGGTGGCGTGTTCGTAGGCGCCGTATTCGTCTTCGACCAGCGTTGGGCCGATGATGCCGACGGCGCCGCGAAGGACGGCCACGTTGTAAGCGGTGCGCACGTCGTCCACCTCAAGGGCGATATCGGAAACGCCGTCGCCATGCAGGACCAGACGCTGCACCTCGGCATGCGAAGCGCGCAATGGGGAGACGAGAACGAAGGTGATGTCGCCGGACTTCAGCACGTAGCCCGCTTCATGCCGCACCTTGGTTTCCAGGCCGGCATAGCCGACGACGTCGAAGCCATAGGCATTGCGGTAGAAGTAGGCGGATTGCCGGGCGTTGCCGACGAAAAAGCGGACATGGTCGATGCGGCGAATCGGAACGTCGGGAAAGCTCATGCCGGCAATCCCCCCGGGTGCGGTGAGAGGCATTTGCATTGTAGGCGAGCGCTCGCCTGATTGTCTTCCCCTCTCCGGCCGCATGTTCCGTGCAGGCCGCAAGCGGGGTCGAATTTGCTTTCCTTTCGGGCGGAGCGCGGTAGTCTGGTCCTTGTTCCATTCGCCCGCGGGGATCGCAACATGTCCACGGAAGCCGCCGACACGATCCGTATCGAACGCCACGGCGAAATCGCCGTCGTCGTTCCCTCGCCCGAAGTCGAAGAGATGCATGAGACGGCCATCGAATCGGCCGCTCGCATCGTCATTCGAGCGCTTCGCGAAGACCCGCCCGCGGGCATTGTCGTCGATCTCAGCCAGGTGCCGTTCTTCGGCTCCGTGTTCGTTTCGTTTCTCCTGCGATGTCATTCGCTGGCGAAGCGGACCGGCAGCGAGATCGTGCTGGCAGGCCCGTCGAAAAACGCCCGCGAACTGCTGCAGTTGCTCGATCTGGAAACGCTTTGGGCCATCTACGACACGCGTCAGGAAGCGCTCGACGCACTCGTGGGGGACTGATCCCTCATGACGTTGGCGGTTCTCGTCTCCGGCGGCCTCGACAGCGCGATTCTGGTGGGCGATGCCGTGCGCCGCGGCGAGGCGGTGCAACCGCTTCTCATCCGCTGCGGGCTATTTTGGGAAGCAACCGAAGCCGAGTACCTGCGGCTTTTCCTCGCCGCCATCGCCAAGCCGAATCTGCTTCCCCTCGTCGAACTTGAACAACCCGTCGGCGACCTTTACGGCAATCACTGGAGCGTGACCGGCGTTGGCGTTCCATCGGCCGACGATCCCGATGAGGACGTGTTTCTGCCGGGCCGAAATGTCTTGCTGCTTGCCAAATCGCTGCTGTGGTGCCACCTGCACAGGGTGGAACGTCTTGCACTTGGATCGCTATCCACCAATCCGTTTCCGGATGCGACGCTTGAGTTCTTCCAAGGTTTTGAACGCATCGTCAATGCCGCCGTCGAGGGCTACGCGAAGATCGTCCTGCCCTTTGGCGAAATGAAGAAACACGAGGTCATGCGGCTTGGAATCGGCCTCCCGCTCGAGCATACCTTCTCCTGCATCCGGCCCGCGGACGGCCTTCACTGCGGCGCCTGCAACAAATGCCAGGAGCGGAAGGTCGCCTTTGCAGATGCCGGGATGCAGGATCCGACGCGATACCGTTGAGTTTTGGCCGACCGGAGTGCGGCGATTTTTCGGGCGGGCGGATCGCGAACGCTGAAAGCGTTCTCCCGCAAAGCTCAGGGTTGGCGACCATCGGGAGCAACCCCTGGGTATATGCCCCATCTGCCATGAAACTCTGAAAGAGTTTTCCAAGACGCTCACCCAAAGGTGAAGCTTTCGAATGCTCGACGCGTCCTGGAGAGCTCTTTCAGAGTTCTCCCTCGTAGGTGTCTCGATTGCCCAGGGTTGGCTCCCGATGGTCGCCAACCCTGGGCTTTGCTGGAGAACGCTTTCAGCGTTCGCGGTTCGTCCGCCGGAAGAATTGCCGCGACCGCCGAGCGCGGGATAAAAAGACATTGACATCTGATTTCGAGCGACTAGGCTTCTCAAATCGGACGTGATGATCCGATTTAACAGGTTTTCGGCTTTCCGTTGCTCGGGAGTTTCCATGAAGCGTTTGCTGCGTTCGCGCCGTTTTTGGCTTGCCTCGATGCTGTTCTCCGTCGCCGGCATCGTCGGCGTCCAACTCATCTCGGCCGCCGATGCGGCGCCCGAAGTCGCCCCCGCCGATCTCGAACGGACGCGGGCCATCGTGAAGATGGTGGACGAACTGAACAAGGCGTATGTCGTCCACATCACGGCCACCTATGTCCGGGCCCAAGAGATTGCTCCCGCTGCCCGCATCGCCCGGAAGGTCTTCGACCACATGGAATCGAAGAAGATGATTCACTCCGGCCGGCTGATCGACGTGACCGGCACTCCGATCGGCGAAAACAACGTCGCCAAGTCCGATTTCGAAAAACGCATCACGCCCCGCATCAAGAAGGGCGAAGCGTACATCGACGAAGTGGGTAAGACCTCCGACGGCAAAACCATCTACCGCGCGGCAACGATCGTCCCCTGCGTGATGAAGGAATGCACGAATTGCCATGCAGGCGTGAAGGTCGGCGACGTGTTGGGTGCGCTGATCTACGAAGTGCCGATCATCAAATAGCAATCAGCGACTCAAGCCCAGGGGCGAGCGCAGCGAGCTCCTGGGGTCCAGAACGAAGACATGTACCGCTTCCGACATGCCGAACCCAGGAGCTCGCTGCGCTCGCCCCTGGGCTTGGGGTTGAACGCCGAATCGATCACTCGGAAATGAAGCTCTGCACATCCGCGATGATGCGGCGAGACGCGATGGGACGCGGTTGCTCCTTGCGGCATTCGCGGGCCC
Source organism: Gemmataceae bacterium (assembly GCA_019748295.1). Classification (GTDB taxonomy): domain Bacteria; phylum Planctomycetota; class Planctomycetia; order Gemmatales; family Gemmataceae; genus JAIEPT01. The sequence goes on from JAIEPT010000270.1 coordinate 11,852, forward strand.
AGAGATCCAGGTGGCTTTCCATGATCTCGCGGCCGCGCGCCGACCGTTCGGCCGGGTCCATGCGAAGAGCCGCCTCGATGAACTCCTCGGCATCGCGGTCGAATTGCGGCTGCAGCATTTCCACGACATGCGACGCCCGCGCGTCGCCGAAACGCCGGCGCGTGGGGCGCGGCAAATCGCCCTGCGCCCAAATCGCCGGCAACGCGGCGTCCACGAATAGCGGGAAATAAAGCGGAACGCGGCCGGGATCCGGGCAGTGCCAGAAGATCGCGGGCTTGACCGCATCCAGGGCGAAGACGCCGGAACCAAACCATGTCGTCCCCGGCGAGAGGATCGGCTCGCAGGCCTCGAAGTGTTCGCTGAGCAGTTGCCGCATGCACCAGGGATCGATCGCGCGTTCTTGCATGGCAAGCGCCATCGTCGCCTTGCTCCAGCGCCGCATCGGCTCGTGCTCGACGCGCTGGCAGAGCGAGCCGCAGTAGTCGATCTTGCTGCCGTCGTCGCGATGCCAATCGTGTTCGATGATCATGTCCGCGAGGCCAGGGGCCAGCCGGCGCCAATCCTGGCGAATGAGTGCCGTGTCGGAAACGGCGCGCGTCGCCAGACATTCCTGCAAGGCCCAATGCTTCCCCGCCGCTTCGAGCACTAACGATTCGCGCGCGTCGGCCACGAGGAAAATCGTGTCGTCCCCCGAGGGGCCATTAAATTGGCCGTGGGTTTCGATCGTCTCCGTGAGGAACTCGACCGCTTGCTGGGCGGACTTCGTTCGTTGCAATGCAAGCCGAACCAGATCGGGGCCGGAGAAGCCGAGCGACGGGTCCGCGAGCCGGCTGGTCCAACTTGAGATGCCGATGGCGAGATGGGCATCGTTGCAGCCGTGGGTCAGGCCCCAGGAACCCGCATGACGGCAGCCCAAAACCGCATGCGATTGACGCCCGGCCAACGGCAATGTCAGGCCGCGCGGAGCGAGCGCGTCTTCCTCCGAATGATAAGACGGATCGATTCGGCAGACGTCGAGAAGGGCGGGATCGATGCCGAAATCGATACGGCCAAGAAGCGTTTGCTGCTGCACAGTCGCTTGACCCAGCGCGACGACCATGTCGGATTTCATGGCAGCGCCTCCGATTGAGATGCGGGGACAAGGAGAACCCCGCGAGAGATGGGAGAGAATCGGGATAACAGTTATTGGACCACAGGGCTTCGCAGGCTGCAAGAAGCAGATAATCGTTTCTCTCGAAATATTTTCTCGGTTCGCGAAATTTTTCCCAGCCTGGAAAGAGGTCATAACCAGCAGGTTGACGACAAACAGGAGACGGGCCTTCGCTCCCTCTCCCTTTGGGAGAGGGCTGGGGCTTACAGGTTTACAGGTGTAGGTGCAGGTTTACAGGTGTAGGTTTTTTGGTGGGGGCAGCGAAGCTTCCCCTCTCCACCGCAGGGATCACGATTGCCCGTGCCGAACAGCTACTGCGGGGGAGAGGG
>JAIEPT010000271.1 GCA_019748295.1 Gemmataceae bacterium
GTGACGGCAGCCTGGCGGACGGTGCAGCAGCACGCCTGCCGACGGCTCCGCCGGTGGTTGCGGTGCAAGCATAAGGCGAGCGGCGCCTGCAGTTCTCCCCTCTCCCTCCGGGAGAGTCCGGGAGAGGGGCCGGGGTGAGGGCCGGGGTGAGGGCGTGCGACGTGGCGTTGGACGAGAAAAGGCGCCCTCACCCCAACCCTCTCCCGAGAGTGAGGTAGGCTATCTCCTGCCGCTCGCCTTAGCGTTCGCAGCGGCGTGTCTTCCTTTGCGTGATTCCGCCTCAATTCGTCTTGGAAGGATTCGTGCCAAGGGACGCTCGCGGACGAAACCTTCAAGTGGCGACACGCTACTTGGTAGTCAAATCGAAATGGACGTCGGATTGGTTCCCCTTGATCTTCTGAGTAAGCTTCGAATCGCGGTTGTATTTCGGCGGCACGAGTTCTTCCAAGACGTCGGCCATGGGGCTGTCGGGCGTGTCGTAGACCTTTTTCTTCCCTGTCGTTTTCGTGCCGCTGATCGTCACGCGGAAGCTGCCTAAAGGCACTTCGGCTTTGTAGACGCCTTTCTCGATGGGCCCGCCGCCGGTGCCTGATTTGCCGTCCAGCGGGGCGAATGCGATCAGCCCTTGTTCGAGCGGTTTGCCGTCCAGCGTGACCTTGCCGGAAATACTCGCTCTCGGCAGACCGTCGTTGCAACCGGTCAAGAACGTCGAAAAGCAAAGGGCCGAGGCGGCGGCCAAAATGTGGATTCGCAACATGCAAATACCCTGAGGAAAAGCGACGCCCGCGCGGGAAAACGCAGGCGTTGCATCGAGATTAGAAATCGTTGGTGATGACTTCGCCGCCGTTCATGCTGCCTAACGACTGCCAGTTGCCCGCGGTGATTCCGTTGGAAACGAAGCGGACGGAGCCGTCGCACAAAAGGGCGTTGACGCCGCCGGTATGCCGGCTACGCGCCGACACGTTGAGATTCGGAGATGCCCCTACCGCGCATGGCGCTGCCGTGTCGTTGTTCACGCATCGGCTGGTGGCGTCGGCGCCCGCATTCGGCGTGTTCACGGTCATGAAGCAGAAGGACATGAAGGAAGCGTCGTCATTCATGAAATCGCCTCGCGTCGTGTTGTCGCCGTCCGCTTTGGAGACGATCGCTTCCGACATCATGAGCGTGTTCGACGTGCCGTCCGTGACGCTCGCCATGCGCGTGACTGCGGGAACCCCCGCCGTGGTGTTGTAGCCGAAGGGAGCATCCCCCACCGTTCCGGCAGCGTTGGCGAGCGGCGTTTTCGATCCCCAATTGACGACGTAGTTGCCCCGGCAGCGGTAGGCGATGTCAGCCGTCCAGTAGGCCCCTGGCCGATCGCTCGGGCAGTAATAGAGGGGCACCTGCATGGCCAGAGCGCCGGTATAGGCGTTGGCGACGTAACCGGATCCGGCCGTGGTCCAGGCCACCGTCTCGGGGTTGCCAAGTTTAGTCTGGATGGCCGTCTGTTCGATGTACGGCCAGAGGAAGGGGGTCCACGTCATGCGTGGGCTGCTTCGGCTTCCCATGGGAAATTTTTTGTAAGTGTCGTGATACATGTGCATCGCGACGCCCCACTGCTTGAAGTTGTTCTGGCATTGGGTCCGCGCGGCCGCCTCGCGAACCTTTTGGACGGCGGGGACCAGCAGGGCAATCAGCACGGCGATGATGGCAATGACGACGAGCAACTCGATCAGCGTGAAACCCGAGTGTGCAGGCTTGCGAGCCATGAGGCTTTCCTTTGCTTGATGAGGACGCGATGGTCGACGCATATCGGATCGGACTGGGTCGTTATATTACCAGATGTTCGCCTTGTATGACAAGTGCGGCAGGCGTGTTTTTCATTATTTGCTTCTCCCTTACGTGGTTGATGGGGGATCGACCACCGAGGGATAAATAATCCGAACGATTTCCCAGTCGTCTCAAGCATTTTCGATTTGCTTTCTTCGCGGCACATTCATTGCAAAACACTCAGGCGTTCGCAAAAGACTCTTGGAAAATTCCTTTCGTGAGGATGAGCATCATGGCTACCGACACCACCGTTGTAACCCTCAATTCGCTGCTTCGCGGCGAAATCTCCGCCGTCGAAACGTACCAGCAGGCTCTCGCCAAGATCGGCAACGATCAGGGCGCCAGCCAGCTTCAGCAAATGCACGACGAACATGTCGAAGCCGCCAACGCCTTGCGCCAGCATGTGCACCTCATGGGCGGCAAGCCCGATCAGGGCTCCGGCGCCTGGGGATCGTTCGCGACCGCCGTCGAGGGAGTTGCGAAGCTCTTCGGCAACACGGCGGCACTGAAAGCGCTGAAAGAAGGCGAAGAACATGGTTTGCATTCCTATGAAGCAGCCACCGAGAATGACGAAATCAACGAAGAATGCCAAATGCTGATCCGAACCCGCCTGCTGCCGCAAACGCGCGAGCATATCGCGGTGCTCGACCAGCTGATGGCGGCGAAATAGGCCTGTAGGCCGCAATCGCTTGCCGATGAAAAGTGCCCAGGCGGGGCGGCAGAAATGCCGTCCCGCTTTCCTTCATTTCAGAACGTTCTTGACTGCATTCAAATTCTCAGGGATTCGGCGAAGGACATGCTGCAGTTTTTCGTAAATGCTGCCGCCTGTCGTGGGCCATTGCAAAAGCCATTGGCCGAGCGGGGAGGAGACTTGCGCAGACATCATGGCCTGCTGTCGGCTCCGCGTCTCTTCGCGGCGGAAGTCGACGTATTTGTGACCGAGCAGTTCCACGAGTTGCCCCGCCACCGCGGCGGCGAGGGGGACGAGCACGAAGTTGAGCACGTTGCCGATGCCGAGCGTGATGACCGGCGTGATGATGGCTGCAACCTGCAAGGCAAACTTGGCGCCGCGCAGCGTATTGAGGGCGACAGGGTTCGTGTGCAAGTCCTCATAGATGGCGCGAGCGCATCGATCGACTTCCTGATGCAAGCTGGCCTGAAAGCCGTTGACCGAAGCCTCGAACCTCTGCTTGAGTTCGCGATCAAGCCCTTGGCGGAAGCCGTCGTTGATGTGCTTCCACAGGGGGTGCGTTTGCGCCTTCGCGGCGCCTTCGCGCCGAAGTCCGTCCGACCATGCGGCAAGGCCCGCTTCGAGCACCGGCCGCTCGGGCATGGCGGGCGTTTTCACCGCCGAGATTGCCTTCACGAACCAGTTCTTCGCCCAGGTGATCGGCAGCGTGATGACATTGACCGCCGTGCTGAAGAATCGGCCGACGCCCGGCAATTCAAGCAGGTCCAACAGGCGGACGAGCGCTTCGTCGAAGCGGCGGAATTGTTCGGAAGTCAAATACTCGCGGCGATAGCGGTTCTCGAATTCGGTCTGTCCCAGCTGCACCGCGCTCCGCCACGAATCCATCGCCTCCAAGTCCGCACGGGCCACGGAGAGCAGTTTCGCCTGCCCCTCCGTGAGGAAGCGGAGCCCCGAAGTCAGCGTTCGTTTGCGAGCCGCGTCGGCAGGGGTGCCGAGGACGAGCACCTGGTTGAGCAGCGGCACCCGATAATCCATCGCCTTGCGGATCGGATCGGAGAGTTGCTCGAAAGTGAGCTGCGGCGTCGCCATGATCGCGACCGGCCCGCCGGGCAGTTTCGACACGACTTCCTTTTCGAAGTGCGCGAGAAAAGCAGGCACATCCGTCGCCCGCATCTTCATGAGCATGACGACGACCGTCTTTCCGGCTTCGAGCAGCAGCCGCAGATACTGCGTCGGCACTTCGTCGTTGTAACGCTCATCGGAGGCCACGTAGATGATCACGTCGGCCAAGCCGCACACTTCAAGCAGCCGAGGCACATAACCCGTCGCGGCCCATGTCGTCATGTCGGGGCAATCCCAGACGACGAACTTGTCGAGCAGCGACAATTGGTCCGGATCGACCGACACTCGGCGAACTTGCCACACGTCTTGATCGAGGCGTGCCGACTCGGATTGATCGAGCCGGCGCAAGGGGCCGAGGAACCCGAGCGTGGTGGGGAGCGAGAACTCGGCGTTGCCTTTGAGGTAGGCGATGGGATGCCGCGTGAAGCCCGCTTGCGGATTGCTCTCGGCCAGCATCGAGCCCATGAGCATGTTGCTGACGGTGCTTTTGCCTGCTCCCGCTCCGCCGACGACGGCGACATGCAAGGGCAGGGCGGGCTGCTTTTCGAGAGCCGGACCCAGCACATTGCGAACGACGGCGGCAGCAAGGCGGAGGGCGCCAAGCTGCAGCTCATGATTCGCTCGAGAGCGGACGTGATCCTCCAGCCAGGCGAAATCGTCCGAGAGCTGGTTGACCGCCGTCCGCAACGCCGCCGGATCCATGCAAGCCCTCCGATTTTTCCCGCTTGCCCCGAAGGGGAGAGCGGCTGCTTTTTCTTGCTCCCCTCTCCCCTTTGGGGAGAGGGACTGTTTCCTCTTGCTCCCCTCTCCCTTTTGGGGAGAGGGGCTGTTTCCTCTTGCTCCCCTCTCCCTTTTGGGGAGAGGGGCTGTTTCCTCTTGCTCCCCTCTCCCTCCGGGAGAGGGGAGCAAGACCGGCTTGCCGAAGCGCGACTACTTCCCCTTGCTGAAGTCCGGCATCTTACCCGAGACGACTTCCGCTTCCCACTCCTCAAGCAAGGGCCAATCCACCGCGCAGGTGCCGAAATCCGCCATGTGCTGATACTGCGTGAGCCGATCGATCGCCTTTTGCACGATCTTGGGATCCTTCCGGAAGACCGGGCCATGGCTCGGCAGCAGATACTCGGAATCGTCCTTCAGAATGCGTTTCAGCGAATCGATGAAGTCCGGCAAATCGGATCCATGATGCGCATCGATCACGCCCACGCAACTGTCCTTGTAAATGTTGTCGCCGCTGATGAGCAGGTTGTTGAGCTTGAAGGCGAGTTGCCCCGCGGTGTGCCCCGGCGTGTGCCAGACTTGAAGCTTCACGTCGCCGATTTTGATTTCGTCCCCTTCGTTGAGCTTCACGTCCACCTTGCACTTCGGCATGGGGATGTGGAAATTCTGGGCGCGAATCGTGGCGTAGGTCATGATCTCGTCGGCCGTCTCCATCGCTTCCACCGACGAGGGATGGGCGCCGACTTTCGCCTTGAGCACCTCGCGCGCCTTCGCCATGCCTTGAATGTGATCGGCGTCCGCATGGGTCGCGATCAGCATCTTGCACGCGGAAAGATTGAAATCCATCGTGCGGATCAGTTCGATGATCTCGTCCACCGAGTCGAGGTAGCCGATATCCACGAGGGCCCACTCGGAGCCGCCGTCGATGAGATAGACGTTGACGCCAAGCCGTCGGCGGGCCTGGTAGTTCATTTCGATGACGTGCGGAAACAGATACTTGCGAGCGAGCATGGCGGACGTCCGTGCGGCGGCAGGGAGATGGTACCTCCTTATAATAGGGCGAGCCGCATTCCCGTCCCTTCCCGAAAGCCTCCGTTGATCGAACGCCGCGATTTCTTCGATCCACTGATGGATGAACCGGCCGAGCCCGGCGATCCCGTGCTGCTCCGTTTCGGTCGACGAGCGATGGCGACGACGTTCGAGGTCTTGCTTCCATTAGGGACGAATGACGCCCATCTCGCGGCCGAGGATGTGGTCGATGAAATCGATCGGCTCGAATCGCAGTTGACCGTCTACCGCGACGACAGCGAGGTGAGCCGAATCAATGCCGAGGCATCGCAGCGAGCAGTAGTTGTTGAGCCGAACCTGTTCGAGTTGCTGCAGCGGTGCCGGCGTTGGTACGACGAGACGCGTGGCGGGTTCGACATCGCCGCCGGCGTATTGATTAAGGCGTGGGGATTTTTTCGCAGACAGGTCCAGGTGCCGGACGAAGACGAACGCCGGCGGGCGATGTCGAGATCGGGCATGCGGCTCGTGCGATTGGATCCGCAAAGCGGAACGATCCGTTTCATTGGCGCCGGCGTGGAACTCAACCTCGGCAGCGTGGGCAAGGGCTACGCGATCGACCGCGCGGTTCAATCGCTCGCGCAGCGTGGCGTTAGTTCCGCACTGTTGCATGGTGGGCACAGCAGCATTTTCGCGATGGGAAACGAACCAGGCAGCGAGCATGGTTGGTCCGTCGGTGTTACCCACCCGGATCGGCCGCAGGAGCGCCTCGGCATCATCCGTCTGCGGGGCCGCGGCATGGCGATCTCGGCGCGAACGCATCAGCATTTCGTGCACGAAGGCCGCAAGCTAGGGCACTTGCTTGATCCGCGCACGGGCTGGCCCGCCGAAGGGGTCGCGACGGTCGCGGTCACGGCTCCGACTGCTGCCGAAGCCGATGCGCTGGCGACGGCGTTCTTCGTCCTCGGCGAAGATTTCGCCCGCAGCTATTGCGACAGCCATCCCCAAGTCGGGGCGGTGTTGCTGGCGGAAAACGCGGCGAAACCCGCTCTGATTGGCCGGGCTCGTCAGGAGTTTCGTTAGGCGAATGCTGATTTCGCGCGGCACGCCCTGAATGTAGTGAAGGGCGTGGCGAAGCTTCGAAACCTCATTGCAAATTGGATGCTGCGTCAGCACCGCTACCATGCCCTTCACTACGTTCAGGGCATGCCGCACGCGCGACACGCGCGTCCCGCGCCGCCTGAAGCACGTGAAGCAATCCAATTGCTTCAGCTCGCTTAGACGAGAATGGGCTCTTGAGCTTCGACGGTTTCGGCGAATTCCTGCTTCAGATGGTGGAGTTCTTCGCGAAGGATCGAGACTTCCGGAGGAGCCTCGAAGGCGAGACGGATCTTGTTGCCGTCGATCTTGACGACCGTGACCTTGATTCCGCCGTCGATGATGATGGATTCGTTGACCTTACGGCTGAGAACGAGCATGGGACACTCCTCCGTGAGTGGGCTGAGTTGTGCTTTCGTCGGGATTGATTGCAGTTGTTGTGCCGAAATGCCGAGGCCTCATCTCGAGCGGAAGTTGGAGAATCTCGCAAACCTGGGGTACGCCCTTGCCGGATGGCGTTGGCAAAACCGCGCAGTCGCCCCGCAAATTTGCGCAGGCAGCAGCCCAAAGATGCCAACATCGGCGCCGCTCCAGACGTGGATGTTCACTCTCCCGCGAGGCGGTAGCCGACTCCGGGTTCCGTGAGAAGATAACGGGGTGCGGACGGGTCGGCTTCGATCTTGCGACGGAGGCTGGCCATGAACACGCGCAAATAATGCGTCTCATGGACGTGCAGCGGGCCCCACACCTCCTTGAGAAGCGTGCGGTGCGTCAGCACTTTGCCGGCGTAACGAATCAGCGTGGCCAACAGTTTGTACTCAAGAGGCGTGAGATGGACCTCACGGTCTTCCACGACGACGCGGCGGGCCGCGAAATCGACGGCAAGTCCCCCGATAGCAAATGCCGGCGAGTCCTTTTCCGCGCCGGCGTGGGCGGCGTGGCGCAGCGCGACGCGGAGCCGGGCGAGCAGTTCTCCGGTGCTGAACGGCTTGACCAGATAGTCGTCGGCCCCATGATCGAGCGCGGCGATTTTCTCCTGTTCCTGATCGCGTGCCGAGAGGATTACGATCGGGCCGCGATACCATTCGCGAAGCTGCCGCAGCGTTTCGTGCCCATCCATGTCGGGCAGTCCCAGGTCCAGAATCACCACGTCGGGCGGCTGCTGGGCGGCGAGTTTCAGCCCCTGCGCCGCGTTTTCCGCTTCCGTGAGGCGATAGCCTTCCTCCGCCAGACCGGCACGCAAAAAGCGGCGAATGGGCAACTCATCCTCGATCAGCAGCACCAGCGCTCCGCTCATGACGGAACTCCGGCGAGGAGGGTTTCGGAGGGAATCGTCGGCGCCGGCTCGTCCGCACGCAGCGTGAGCACGAACTCGGCTCCCCCTCCGGGCCGATTGCGCGCCTCGATCTTGCCGTCGTGGGCGGCGACGATCGCCTGGCAGATCGCCAGGCCCAATCCCACGCCGCGACGCCGATCCGGCGGACCGTCGGCCGCGCCGCCGCGAAAGAACTTTTCGAACACGCGCCCCTCGGCTCCGGGCGGAAGCCCGGGGCCTCGATCCGCAAACTTGATCACGGCAGTTTTGCCGATACGCTCCGCCCGTACCTCGATCGGCGTCCCCTTCGGCGTGTAGCGGACTGCGTTTTCGAACAAATTCACGAACACTTGCTCCAGCAGCAGGCCGTCCACGTGCAGCAACGGGAATTGTTCAGGGATGGCCACGCGGATCGCGCGGTCCCCCAGTTCCGAGCGAAGGCGAGAGCGAGCAGAGCCGACGATCTCTTCGAACACATGCCATTGTTTCCGAACGGCGACTTGGCCCGATTGAAGACGGGTCATTTCCAAAAGGTTGTCCACCAGTCGGGCGAGCCGATGAGCCTCCTCGACGATCGACTCGGTCAGCTCGCGTCGGCAGGCTTCGCTGACGTGGTGATCGAGCAGGCTTGAGGCGGAGCCCGCGATGGCGGCGAGAGGCGTCCGCAGATCGTGGGAGACGGAACTGAGCAGCGAATTGCGAAGCTGCTCTTCATGCACCTGAAGCTGTGCCTGATGGCTCTCGAGCACCGACTGGTCTCTCTCCAACGACAGCGCAATCAGGCTTGCACACGTTTCGAGCAGCCGGCGTTCTTCCACGTCCCAAAGTCGTTGCGAACGGGAAGGGCGAACGCCGAGGGCGCCGACGGATCGCTGCGATCCCAGCAGAGGCACGAAGAACGCCGTCGCATTCGGGAGCGTGGAAGTGCCGATGCCGGCGATCTCGCCATGGTCCGCGACCCACTGGGCGACCAACGGATTGATCGAGTCCTTCGCGAGAGGGGTTTCACTGCCGAAGCGCAGTTCGACAGGGCCCTGCTCGGGCTTCAGGTACAAGAGCACGTCGCCCTGAAAGATGTCGCGAAGCTGCTGGCCGGCGTTGGCGATGAGGAAATCGACCCCGGCCACCTCGCTGAGCTGCCGGGTGAGGCGATAGAGCGCGGAGGTTCGGCGTTCCTGGTCGCGGGCAGCGAAAAGCTGAGCCTGCAAGCGTGCCGTCAGCGTGCTGATCAAGAGACCCACCATCAACATGACGAAGAAGGTGAGCAGATACTGCGTATCGCTGACGGCGAACTTGAACTGCGGCGGGACGAAAAAGAAATCGAACACGAGCACCGAAGCTACCGAGGCCGCCGCCGCCGCTCCACGTCCATAGCGGCTTGCGACGAACACGACCCCGAGCAAAAACACCATCACGACGTTCGCTTCGGAGGCATGCTGAGCGTGGATCAGCCAACCAATGGCCGCGCACAGGGCAACGACGCCCGCCGCGGCGCCGTACGGCTTCCATTCGATCGTTCGCTCAGCGACTGCGGGAGCCAAAGGACGCGGCGTCTTCTCCTCCGCGCCGCCTCGAGTCACGTAAACGTCGATGTCGCCGCTTCGATCGAGGATCTGCTCGACGACTGTCGATTTCCAAAGGCGACTCCATATCGGGACATCGCTCTTGCCGACGACGATTTTCGTCACATTGCGGGTGCGGGCGAATTCCAGCACCGTGTCCGCGACGTTGGCGCCGGACAAGATGTGGGTCTCCGCCCCAAGTTGTTCCGCCATCCGCAAGTGATGGGCGACCTGCAGACGCGCCTTCTCGTCCGAGGCCGAGGCCAGCGGCGGATGGACGGCCACCGCCAGCCAGTCCGCGCCGAAAGCCGACGCCATGCGTTTGGAAGTGCGGATCAGCTTGGCGCTGGTGGGACTGGGTCCCGCGCAAACCAGCAATCGCTCCCCGCTGGCCCACGGCTTCTGGGCGGCCTGTTCGGTGCGTGCCGTGTCCACATCGCGGCGAAGCCGTTGAGCGGCCTGCCGCAGCGAAAGCTCTCGCAGCGCGGAGAGGTGCCCCTTCTTAAAGAAGTTCTGCAGCGCCTGCTCCGCTTGCTGCGGAAGATAGACCTTCCCTTCGCGGAGCCGTTCGATGAGTTCCTCGGGCGTCAAATCGATCAGCTCGATCTCGTCGGCCTTTTCAAGCAGGGCGTCGGGCAGCGTTTCGCGCACGGCAACATTGGTGATCTGCGCGATCACGTCGTTCAGACTTTCCAGATGCTGCACGTTGAGCGTCGTCGAGACGTCGATGCCCGCGTGCAGCAATTCCTCCACGTCCTGCCATCGTTTGAGATGCCGCATGCCCTCGGCGTTGGTGTGGGCCAATTCGTCGACGAGAAGCAGTTGAGGCCGCCGTTGCAATGCGGCGTCCAGGTCGAACTCGTTGACGTTCACGCCGCGATAGGCAACTTGCTTGAGCGGCAGGCACTCCAATCCCTCGAGCAGGGCCTCCGTTTCCTTGCGGCCATGCGGTTCGACGTAGCCGACGACGACGTCGGTTCCGTCCGCCTTTTCTCGGCGCGCGGCAACGAGCATGGCGTAGGTCTTTCCGACACCCGCCGCGTAGCCGAAATAGATGCGCAATTTGCCTCGCCGCGCGTGCGATTCCTCCGCCTGCACGCGGGCCAGCAGTTCGTCGGGATCGGGACGCGAGTCGGCCATGAAACCTCAAGCAGGAACGTGACCTTCATCTTAGTTCGCGATGCGGCGGCGCTGTAGGGAACGCCCTCCGCGGCGTTCCGCGGGAATGGACACGCACAGGTCTTCCGCTTGCGGCTTAGTAGCGATCGCTGGGACAATCCGGATCGCTAAGCCGCAAGCGAACGTCGCGGGTAAACGCGCCCTCACTTGATGTCCAGCGCCAGATTGAGCTTCAACACATTCACGCGCGGTTCGCCGAGGACGCCGAAGGTTCGGCCCTGGACGTGGCGGTCGATCAGTTCCAGCACGCTCTGCTCGCTTTTGCCGCGAGCGTCGGCGACGCGCTTGGCTTGATAGCGAGCAGCGGCGGGAGTGATGTGCGGGTCAAGTCCGCTCGCCGACGCGGTCACGAGATCGGCGGGGACAGGTCCGGTGCGGTCGGGATGCGCCTTCTTGATCGCTTCGACTCGCTCGCCCACGGCCTTCAGCCAATCCGGGTTAGTCGGTCCCAAGTTGGAGCCGGTCGATGCCGCGGCGTTGTACGGGTGAGGGCCGGTCGCCGACGGCCTGCTCCAAAAGAGGTCCGTGCGATCGAACGGTTGGCCGATCAGTTCGGAGCCGACGATCTTGTCGCCGGCACGAATGAAACTGCCGTTCGCTTCGTTGCGGAAGAATGCTTGAGCGCAGGCCGTCACGAGCATCGGGTAGGCGATGCCCGTGACGATGGTCAAGGCAAGGAACACGACGATTGCGGGCCGAAGATAGTCTTTCATGTCCAATTACTCACGCAAGATGAAGGAAGGTCAGCAACATGTCGATTGCCTTGATGCCGGCGAACGGCACGATCAGGCCGCCGACGCCGTAGATCAGCAGGTTGTCGCGAAGGAGCCGGGCAGCGCCGACGGCGCGGTACTTGACGCCGCGAAGGGCGAGCGGTACCAGGCAGATGATGACCAGGGCGTTGAAGATCACTGCCGACAGGATGGCGCTGCTGGGCGAGGTCAGGCGCATGACGTTAAGCGCCTCGAGCGCGGGATACGTCGTCGCGAAGGCCGCGGGGAGGATCGCGAAATACTTGGCCACGTCGTTGGCAAGGCTGAAGGTGGTCAGGGAGCCCCGCGTCATCAGCAGTTGCTTGCCGATCTCGACGATCTCGATGAGCTTCGTCGGGTTGGAATCCAGGTCCACCATGTTGCCCGCTTCCTTGGCGGCTTGCGTGCCGGAATTCATGGCCACGGCCACGTCCGCCTGGGCGAGAGCGGGGGAGTCGTTGGTGCCGTCGCCGGTCATGGCGACAAGCCGTCCGCCGGCTTGATAGTCGCGGATCATCTTGAGTTTCGCCTCGGGCGTGGCCTGGGCGAGGAAATCGTCTACGCCCGCCTCCGCCGCGATTGCCGATGCGGTCAGCGGATTGTCGCCGGTGATCATCACCGTCTTGATGCCCATGCGGCGAAGCTCGATGAAGCGTTCCTTGATGCCCCCTTTGACGACGTCCTTGAGATAGATGACGCCCAACGCGCCGCTCGAATCGGCAACGACCAGCGGAGTGCCCCCTTTTCGAGCGATGGCTTCGACGGTCTGCTTGACCTCGCGGGGATAATCGCCGCCATGGCCCGCGACGAACGACTCCACCGCATCTGCGGCCCCCTTCCGCACCATTCGGCCATCCAGGTTCACGCCGCTCAGCCGGGTCTGGGCCGTGAACGGAATGAAACTCGCTTCGGGCTGCTGCAGGTTGCGGCCGCGCAGCCCGTATTTTTCCTTGGCAAGCACCACGATGCTTCGGCCTTCGGGCGTTTCATCGGCGAGCGAGGCGAGTTGGGCGGCGTCGGCGAGGCGCTCGATCGACACGCCCGGCGCCGGGATGAACTCCACCGCCTGCCGATTGCCCAGCGTGATCGTACCCGTCTTGTCGAGCAGCAGCACATCCACGTCCCCCGCCGCCTCGACGGCTCGGCCTGAGGTCGCGATTACGTTGGCTTGAATCATGCGGTCCATCCCCGCGATGCCGATCGCCGACAGCAGGCCGCCGATGGTGGTGGGAATGAGGCAGACGAGCAGAGCCACGAGCACCGTCAGCGTGATGGGGCTCCCCTGGCCGGCCGCCTTCACGCTGTAGATCGAGAACGGCAACAGCGTGGCGCAGGCGACGAGGAAGATGATCGTCATGGCCGCGAGCAGGATGTCGAGCGCGATTTCGTTCGGCGTCTTCTGCCGTTTGGCGCCTTCGACGAGGGCGATCATGCGGTCGAGAAACGTTTCCCCAGGATTGGCGGAGACGCGGACGATCAGCCAGTCCGACAGCACGCGCGTGCCGCCGGTGACGCTGCTGCGATCGCCCCCCGATTCGCGGATGACCGGCGCGCTCTCGCCCGTGATCGCACTTTCATCCACCGAGGCGACGCCTTCGATCACCTCGCCATCCGCGGGAACCATTTCGCCCGCCTCGATCAGGACGATATCCCCCATGCGGAGCGCGGAGGCAGCTTTCTGTTCGGTCGCGGCGTCACGTCGCGGCGCGGCCAGCTTTCGCGCCGTCACGTCGCGGCGCGCCTGGCGAAGCGAATCCGCCTGCGCTTTGCCGCGCCCTTCCGCCATCGCTTCCGCGAAGTTGGCGAACAGCACGGTGAACCACAGCCAGGCGGAAACGGCGAAGATGAACGCCGGATGCTCGCTCCCCGACGAACCGAGGGACTGAAAACCCAGAATCGTGGTGAGCACGCTCCCCGCGAGCACCGTAAACATCACGGGATTGCGAAGCTGGTGGAGCGGATTGAGCTTCTTCAGCGACGCCCCCAGCGCGCGTCGAACAATCGACGATTCGAAGAGCGGCCGGGCTTTGGTCGAGGACATCAGTGGTTCCTTGTATAGCCGCGGTTGGGAGGGGCGAGGCTCCTGCCAAGCCGCTTGTTTGGGGAGGGCGAGGCCTTCGTGGCGCACAACTGCCGAAGAAAAGCCGTGACGGACTTCATCGGCTTCCCAGCCCCGT
>JAIEPT010000090.1 GCA_019748295.1 Gemmataceae bacterium
ACATCGCTATGCTGCACATGAGCTTTGCGTTCATCATATACGGAAAAATGGGGTTTTCCGGATAGGCTCTAAGCCGAGATTGACGCCGCCGGTGTGCCTGCTGCGAGCCGCCATGGTCTGGTTGACGTCGTTCCAGGAACCGAACGACGCCGTTGCGGGCGTCATGGGATCGCTCGAAACATACTGGCCGCTGCGGAGTTGGTCGGTTCCCGCGTTGGGAGTGCTGTTGTGCTGATAAACCGGCCCCGTGGGGTAATACATGCAGCCGCGATGATCGTTTCCCGTCGGGTTGATCACTTCGCTGACGAGCGCGGTGTTGCTCGTTCCGTCGCCGACGTTTTGCAAACCGATCGCACTGCAGTTGTAGAGCAGGCCGGGAACCGTGTGATCGACGGCGCCGGTTTGGTTGAAGGTCTGCGGACCGATGCCCCCGTTGCCGACATAGTTGCCGCGCATGATGAGGTTGCCGAAGGCAGCCTGCCCATCCCAGGAATCCGAAGGGCAACGGAAAATCGCGAGCGAGGTTGCCCGAATCGTCGCGGTCGCGGCGGTTCCCTGGCCGAAGCTGTTTCCCCCTCCCGAAAAAGCGGCGTAATTCACGGTCTTGTAAAGCGGGGCCTGTTCGATGTACGGAAGCACGCGATAAGGCCAGCACGATTCGCTGTAGTCCGTTTGGCCTTTCCACGGCGATTGGTAATAGATGTAACCAGGCGGAAGCACTTTGAACGAGTCGTGATATCCATGCAGGCCGAGAGTCAGCTGCTTCAGGTTGTTTTGGCACTGCGCCCGCGCCGCGGCTTCACGGACTTTTTGGACTGCAGGCACGAGCAGAGCGATCAGCACCGCGATGATCGCGATGACGACCAGCAGTTCGATCAACGTGAATGCGAATCGCGAACGCTTGCGAAATGACGTGGACATGGCGATCCCCCTAATGATGATTGCGAATCAGACCAGGGAGTCGAGGGTGCGGCAGCGACGGAAAGAGACGAAATTCGCAAGAACGCCGGCGAAACAACGGAGAACTTAAATGGAGAGCGTATCCGCGATGAACTCAGAAAGGGCGACTGGAACGGAGGGCGATACGGCCAACGAGGAACTACCGACAGCCGAATCACCCAGGGTCAGCCGACCAAACCGCCGACGTATTCATCCGCGCTGCAACCGAC
Organism: Gemmataceae bacterium; assembly: GCA_019748295.1. Taxonomy (GTDB): domain Bacteria; phylum Planctomycetota; class Planctomycetia; order Gemmatales; family Gemmataceae; genus JAIEPT01. The sequence goes on from JAIEPT010000090.1 coordinate 1,170, forward strand.
TCAACCCCTTGACGCCAATCTAAACGCCATGTGCTCCGTTCGCAATCCAAATCTTCTTAAATGAAGGTGAGGACGTGAGTTTTTGTCGGCACGCTCACCCGCCTGCCGCTTCCGAATCCCTAGGTTTCGCTCGAAGGGTCGAACATGCAAATTGCTTTGGCGACATGGTTGTTGGTCGCGGCGCCGGCAGGAGACCTCCCTACGGCCCGGACGGATCAGCAAATCGAAGGCTGGAAGGTCCGCGTGGACGATCGGCTCTTTGCGGAGCCGAATATCGAACTCGGCAAACGGGCCCTCCGATACCTCGAAGGCAAACTCGCGGACATTAAGGCCGTCGTCCCCGCGGATCGCGTCAAGAAGCTGCAAGAGGTGGCAATCGTGCTCGATCTCAACCATGGCAAGCTGGTTCCGATGCAGTACCATCCCAGCGCGCGCTGGCTCAAGGATAACGGATATGCCGAGGATTTGGCCAAATGCGTCCATCTTCCGCGGGCGGCCGATGTGGCGACGAAGCGGAACATCAACGAGCAACCGTGGGCCGTGCTGCATGAATTGGCCCACGCGTATCACGATCAGGTGCTGGGCTTCGACGAACCGCGCGTGCGCAAGGCTTACGAGCGATACAAGACGAGCGGCCATGGCGACAAGACGCTGCTCTATGATGGCCGGCGAGTGAAGCACTACGCATTGACGAACCAGATGGAGTTTTTCGCGGAGATGACGGAAGCGTACTTCGGCGTCAACGACTTCTTCCCCTTCGTCCGCGCGGAGTTGAAGGAATCGGAACCCGAAATCTACGACCTGATGCGCGAGATCTGGGAGCCTGCGAAGCGCTCGGGGGGCACGCCCTGAATGTAGCGAAGGGCGTGGAAGCGGTGCTGACGCAGCATCCAACTTGCATGACGTCATCGAAAGCTTCACCACGCCCTTCACTACGTTCAGGGCGTGCCGCACGTACTACGCGGTTGCCGTTTGCTTGATTTCGTGCGAAAATCGCCATCGCCCTTCCGCGAACAAGTGTGAGACGCCCGGCGAAACGGGACTCGATCAAAGGAGCCATGCAATGCATCCGGCCTGGATTGCCGCCATCGCGGCGGGTGTGATCATCGTCATCGTCGTCGGCGTTTACAACGGCCTCATCGGCAAATGGCTCGAAACGCGAAACGCCTATTCGCAGATCGAAGTGCAGCTGAAGCGGCGATACGATCTCATCCCAAACCTCGTCGAAACCGTGAAAGGTTATGCGGGGCATGAAAAGGAAACGCTGGAGCGGATCGTGCAAGCACGCAGCGCCGCCATGACCGGGAACAAACCGGTGGCGGAGCAAGCGGCGGCGGAGAACCAGCTCACCCAAGCGGTGCGCGGGCTAATGGTGTCGGTGGAGGCATATCCGGATTTGAAGGCGAATCAAAACTTCCTGCAATTGCAGGAGGAACTCGGCGCCACGGAGAACCGCATCGCGTTCTCCCGTCAGCATTACAACGATTCGGTCGGCGTCTACAACGCATCGCGCATGAGCTTCCCGACGAACATCGTCGCCGGGCTATTCCGCTTCGAGCACGCGCAGTTCTTCGAAGTTCCGCCGGAAGAAGCGGCGGCCATTCAGAAGGCGCCGACCGTCAAGTTTTAGGTGTGCCCGTCACCCATCGGCTCGCTGGGTCGTGCCATGCTTCGCCGGGTTCCTGGCCGGGCTCTCGAATGCTTCCGCTTCCACCGGCGAAGCATGCGAAGCTTCCGAGCGTTCGATCTGGGGACATGCTTGGGCGGTGAAAGCGGACGGCTCACTGGCCCCTGCCAGGGACCCGCCCAAGCATGGCACACCACCGCCGGGATTGGAGCGATGCACTTTACATCGCCGCGACCTCACGCGGAGAGCTTGTGATTTTTTGCCGAACCGCCGGAAAAAACCCTCTGAAACACGAGGTTTTTGAGGGGTCGTTTCGAGTTTTCGGCAAAAAATCACAAGCTCGGAGCGTGAGGACTACTCTCATCCATCGGTTCGCGTCGAGCGCTTGCGGACGCGCACCGTGCGGACGGGGGGCAACGCCGTGGGCATCGACGGCGGCATGGCCACATCCAGCCGTTTCTGTGCGTTCTGCATCGCGAGTTCCAAGAAGCGCTCCTGGCTTCGGACCGCTGGCTGGTTTGGATCGCGCGGCGCTCGCGTGTACGTGCCGTCCGCATGAAGGATGCGAGCTTTCACGTTGTCCGCCAAAGTGATCGCGAGGATCTCGTTGATCACCCGATGCTTGAGGTGCGGCGTTTCGATCGGAAACGCCACTTCCACGCGCCGGCTCAGGTTGCGGTCCATCCAATCCGCGGAGCCGATGTAGACCTGCGGATCGCCGGCGTTGCCGAAGTAGAAGATGCGGCTGTGTTCCAAGAACCGATCCACGATTGAAATCACCCGGATGTTGTCGCTGATGCCGGGGATGCCGGGACGGAGCGAGCAGATGCCGCGGCAAACGATGTCGATCTTCACGCCGGCCTGGCTTGCCCGATAGAGCGCCTGCACCATCGCGGGTTCCAAGAGGCCGTTGATCTTCGCGATCACTCGGCCCGTCTTCCCCTGCTGCTGAAATGCGATCTCCTGCTGAATCCGCTCGAGCATGAATGCCTGCATTCGGCTCGGCGCCATCACCAGCTTTCGCCATTGGGGCAGCTCGCAGTAGCCGGTCAGGTAGTTGAAGAGGGCGGACACGTCGTCGCAGAAATCGGTGTTGCAGGTGAAGAGGCCCAGATCCGTATAGAGGCGTGCCGTCTGCGGGTTGTAGTTGCCGGTCGCGAGATGCACGTAGCGGCGGATGCCGTCCTCCTCGCGGCGAACGACCATGGCCACCTTGCAATGCGTCTTGAGGCCGATGAAGCCGAAGACGACATGAACGCCCGCTTTTTCCAGCTCGCGGGCCCAGAGGATGTTTCGCTCCTCATCCATGCGGGCCTTGAGTTCGATGACGGCGGTTACTTGCTTGCCGTTATCCGCCGCCGCTTGTAGGGCACGAACCACAGGGGAATCGCTGCTCGTGCGGTAGAGCGTCTGCTTGATCGCGAGGACCTTGTCGTCGGCCGCGGCCGCCTCGATGAACTCGACGACGGGCGCGAACGACTCATAGGGATGGTGCACCATGATCTCGCGAGCCTTGATGGCCGCGAAGATGCTGCTCGCCCCCATGAACTCGGGCGTTGCCTGCGGCACGAACTGAGGATCGCGCAGGTTCGCGAAACCGGGGAGCGCGTGGATCTGGTAGAAGCCGGTGAAATCGAGGAAGCCGGGATACGCGTAGACGTCGGACGATTCGAGCCCGAGCGACTGCATCAAGAACTGCGAAATCTCCGGCGGCGCATCCCCTTCGATCTCGAGACGAACGGCGGCGCCGCGACGGCGTTTGCGGACTTCCTCCTCAATCGTTTTCATCAAATCTTCGACTTCGTCGTCGTCGATCTCGTATTCGCTGTTGCGCGTCACTCGGAAGAGCATCGTCTTTTCGATGATCATGCCGGGGAACAAGGTCGGCAGATGCACCTGAATCATTTCGTCAAGCGGCAGAAACGCGTGCTTCTGCCCCGGCAGCGTGACGAATCGCGGCAGCACCGCCGGCACGGGGACGACGGCAAACAGCTTCTCAGGACTGCTGGGCCGCTTCAGCAGGACGGCAAGACTGAGCGACTTGTTGAGCAAGTGGGGAAACGGATGCCCTTGATCGATCGCCAGGGGCGTGAGCACCGGAAAGATCTCGCGGCGAAACACCTCGGTAACGCCGTCCCGGTCCGCGGCCGTCAGGTCCGCGGCATTCTTGAAGACGATCCCTTCCTTGGCAAGTGCGGGGAGCAACTCATCGCGCAGACACGCATACCCGGCAATAAGCATGTCGCGAACGGTGGCGCTGATGCGTTCGAGTTGCTCCTTGGGCGAGATTCGGTCGCCGCCGGAACCGACGCTGATCCCGGCTTGCTTCTTCTGCTGAAGTCCGCCCACGCGGACCATGAAGAATTCGTCGAGGTTCGACGCGAAGATCGCCAGAAACTTGATCCTCTCGAGAAGCGGCACGGAAGGATCGAGCGATTCGTCAAGAACGCGGCGATTGAACGCAAGCCAGCTCAGTTCGCGATTGATGTAGAGGCTGGGATCGTCGAGCGGTGGCGTCCTGCCGTTGACCGACGCCGCGACTGCGCTATCTTGCATCGCCGAAAACTCCGGCTTGGAACGAGGCGACTCCGAACGGCTGTTTTACGGAATTGGCAGCAGGTTACGGAGGTTGCGATACGTTTCACGCAGGTTTCGCATCGTTTGGAATGGCGTGAGACGAACGAGGATGGGAGAACGCCGTCGTGCGCTCAATGTGGAACGATCAGCGCCGTTTCCCTGGCGTTGCCTCGCGGGCTTCGATCTCCGGCAACGCGCGCGACGTCGACGAATGCCGTCCGGCGTCGCCCAGGAAGATCGGCCAATCGCCTTTCCAGATCGAGTCGCCATCTGTTCGATCGGCGACCAGATTCGTCTCCGCTCACCGCGATTCGATATGCCGCACACGCGGCCGCGCCGTCGTTCTCGGTCTAGTTCTCTCCTTGAATCATGTCTCGTGTGGGCCATTCCTTCACTTCGTCCGCGGCGCGATGGATCAACGGGTCGATCTTTCCTGCAAGGTATTCGCCGCGCGGGTTTTCCTTGGCGTTGAAGAGCACCGCCCACGTTAGGCCGTCGTGTCGGCGGACGAGGAGCGACGCGGTGCCGTCGAGGGCGCCGGTGTGCCAGGTGTTGACGCCGTTGCCGGTCTCGCGGACTTGCCAGCCGCAGCCATAGTAGACGGGATTCGGCTTGCCTTCGCTCCCCCTCGCTTCAATGCCTTGCGGACGAGCGAACATCGCTTGAATCGACGATGGCCTCAACAGACGGCATTTGTCCGGAGCATTGAATTCAACGGCGAAACGAACAAGGTCGGGGGCGGATGCGATCCAACCGCCGTGAGCATCCATCGCTTCGAGATGCCAGGCGCCGTACGGCAGGGGAACGGATGTTCGCGGCGTGAAAACCGATGAACCCATGCGTTTCTTCGGATCGAAATAGCTCGTCTCCCCCTTGGCGGACTTCGAAGTCGTTCCGATCGACATCGACATGATGCCGAGCGGCTTGAGGATTTCGTCGCGGACGTATCCCTCGTACTCTTTGCCCGTCGCATGCTCGATCACTCGCCCCAAAACGCAATAGCCGAAGTTCGAGTACGCGAAGCGTTCGCCGGGTTCGAAGTCGAACGGCCGACGGAGCATGTATTGCACGACTGCTTTCGCGGGAGCGGGCGACGACGAACCCACCTCTTTGGCGACTTCGAGCGGCCGAAACATGGGATCAAACGACTTGGCCCGGTCCCAGCCTCCCGTGTGTTGCAGAAGCTGGCGAACCGTCACTTTCGCCCAGCGCGGGTCTTCCTGCCCCTGCTTTCGAATGCCGAGCAGAGGCCGAACCGGATCGTCAAGTTCGAACTTACCCTGTTCGATCAGTTTGAGGATGGCAACCGCCGTGATGGGCTTTGAGACGCTCGCAATGCGGAATCGCGTCGTCGGCTCTACGGGGAGCTTCTGCCGTTCGTCGGAATGTCCGAAGCCCCGAGCGTATGCCAGCCTGCCGTCTTTGGCGACGGCGAGGGCCGCGCCGGGCGCCTGGTTGTCCTTCACGAAGGATTCCATCAGCCGGTCGAAACTTGCAAGCCGCGGATCGCTCTCGCCGGTCTGCGCCGTCGCGAAAGGCATGGCAATCGCGACGACCCACACTGCGATCCAGTATCGAGCCGCGAACATAGGCATTCTTCCATTCGGAAAAGGGGAACGGCGGCGCGTTGTTTGCGGAATCCTTCTCAACCGCAAACCACCAAGGAGAGAGCCATGATCGACAAGAACAAAGACGAAGGCCGCGAAGGCCAACGAAACCCGTCCTCGCCCTACGGTCCGCAGCCCACCTCCATCGACGAAGCTTCGGGCGGGGCCGACAGTTCGCCCTACGAAACGGTTCCTCAGGAGGAGCGGCCCGAGGCGAAGAAGGAAGGTGCCGACCAACGAGCCAGCAATCCCAAAATCGCCTAACTTCTCAAGCCGAGTCGCGAACGTTGGCCGATTCATGTTCGATCGGCGGGGCCAAGCACGCGAAGACGATGCTCCATCCCGCAGCCAACGCGTAGGCGCCCGCCCAGTGATAAGGGGTCTGGTACTCGCCTTCCGTCGGCATTAGCTTCACCACCTCCCATGGCCAGGCGAGCACTGAGTCTTTAAGCGGCGAATGAATGATGCCGATTAAGGCAAAGCCCCCAGCAACCGCAAACCAAATCGCGGCGCGCAGGGGCCTTCCATCAATGAACGCCGCCAACGCCGCGGCCCATAGCAAGCTGGTCACGATGAAGCCGTTCGCGAGGCAACGAAGTGCGACCAGCTTTCCCACATCGCGCGTTTCATAGCTTCCGAAAAACAGCACATCGAGCCCCACGACGACGAGGTAGGCAAGGGCCGGCATCATGGCGAGCGCAATGGCGGGGTAATGTTTGGGCGGAGTGGCGTGAAACGATTGCGCGGTAATCTCGAGCCCGACGAAGACGAGGATCGGAAACATTGCCGCCTGGGGCAACCAATCGAACAGCACTATGAACCACCCAAGCGTTCCCGCGAGTCCGATGAAGATGGCGGTCGCCAGCGTGTAAGCGGCCCGGCCCCCCATGGCCTTGTAAGCGGGATGGCCGATGTAGGGCGTCGTCTGGATCACGCCCCCCGCGGCGCCGGCCACGATGGACGCGATCCCCTCGACGAACAACACCGCCCGCGTGTCGTATTCGTCCCCTGCCGCTGCCGCGCTTTCCGTGCAGTCGATGCCGCCGACGACGGTGGCCAAGGCGAACGGCAGCATCACCGGCATGTAGTGGACGGCATGAGTGAACACCGTCTGCCACCATTCGGCCGTCTGCGCGAAAGGGGGAAACGGGTTCGGCAGACTCCACGTCGGAATCGACGATGCCTCTCTCTGGCCCGCGACAATCGAAACGCCGGAAAGCGACGTCAGCCATGTGCCCAGGAAGTGCAACCCGACGCCGAGGAGCACCGCAGCCAACGCGCCAGGTATCTTTCCCGGCAACTCGCGATGGGCGACCAGCGACCAAAGGATGACCGTCAGCGTCGCCATGCCGACCAGCGGCGACACGGCGATGTCGGTCCACAGCGGCACGAATGCGATCAATGACAACGCGATCGCCGCGAGCGAACCGAGCAACCCCGCTCGCGGAATCCATCGTCGCACGGCCGACCCGAAGGGAGCGATCAGCGTCTTCGCGATCCCGCAAAGCACGAGCACCATGGCGCCGACATGCCAGCCGAACGTCATCGCCTGATCGTGCGGCAACCCCAGCGTTCGCACGCCTTCGCGAATGGCCGGCAACAAGACAAGCGGGCCGACGGCGAATGTACTCGGGGTATCGAGCCCCAGCGGCATTGCAGCGACGTTTTCGTTGCGAGTTCGGCGAGCAAGGCTGAACGCCATCCAGGTGAATGCAAGATCGCCGATCAAGACGCCGAGAGCCGTCCCCGGGATCATCTGCGTCAGCACGAATTCGCGCGTGTATTGCTCGGGTTCGGAACCGGCGATGAGCGACGTGAGGACGATCATCACGGCGACATTGTCGAGCATCAATCCGAAAAACGCGTTGACGTCGCCCGGCTTGGCCCATCCGTAGCGAAACATGAAGTCTCCCGAATCGAATTGCGTCTCCCGTGGGGCGGCCTCAGCATACCGGCCCACGAGCGATTCGGAAAACGAAAAGACGATGTGGCTCTTAGCGCAAGCAAGTGTCGGCGACAGGTTCCTGGAGGTGGATACATTCATCTCCGGGAACCCGCGAACACTTGCTTGCGCAGCGTGCTAAATGACCTTGCGCCGCAATCAGTTGACTTTCACCGTCACCTGTTTCGGCCGATGCTGTTCCTCTTTAGGCAGATGGATGACGAGGAGCCCGCTCTTGAGTTCCGCCTCGATCTTCGATGCATCGATCGATTCATGAACACGGAACACGCGGTGGTAATCGCCGACTTCGAACTCCGTCAGCAGCGGGTTGCCCGCGCGAGGCTGATCCTTCACCTTCGCATACAGCACCAGTTCCCCTCGCTCGAATCGCAGGTCGATGCCTTCGGGATCGACGCCCGGCACCTCCGCGACGAGGAGCAGTTCTTGATCGGTTTCATGGATATCGACGCGAGGCAGGAACTGTTTGCCGGCTCGCGTCACTTCGCCGTTCGTGGGCAGCGTCAGCGTATCGTTCATGGATTTGGCCTCCGTAAGCCGGTGTTTTGCAATACAGGTTTATTCGTAAGAGCGTTGCAATCAACCCTTGACCTGGATCTTGCGAGGTTTCGCCGCCTCATGCTTCGGCAAATACACGTGAAGGACGCCATGCTCGATGCGTGCCTCCACCTTGTTCTCGTCAACCAGAGCCGGCAAAGTCAACGTGCGGACGAACGAGCCGAACATGCGCTCCTGTCGATGCGCTTGGCCGTTCTCGGTGACCTCGGGCTTGCGTTCCCCCTTGATCGTGAGCTGATTTCGCCCCGTCACGGTGATGTCGAGATCCTCCAATTTCAACCCTGGCAGTTCCGCCTCCAGTCGAAATCCGTCCGCCTCTTCCCACAGATTCACAGGCGGAAAGGTCTCGAATCGAGACTCCTCGTTCGGCCAGCGCTCGAAGAGCCTATTCATTTCCGAGTGCAAGCGGTTGAGCTGGTTGAACAGCGGACCCGACCAAGGATTGATGCGAGAAAGCCTCATGGACGTACCTCCTTCTGCGACATGGGATGTGTCGAACGAGCCCTGATGGTCACGGACGCGCCAGTCGCCGCCTTGCATCGCGATGCGGACGATCCCACTGCCCGATAGTCGTCGTGAATGTCTGCCACACCGAGGTCGGCGTCGGGCTTGTCCGAATGGACGCCCATAGAAATGCAACGTGCGTGCCATCGAACGGGCGCGTGCCGAGCGTCGCTCCAAATGCCGAAAAAATCGAAATTTGCGAGTAAAGGATCCTGATCTTACCCGCGGAACGAGCGTGTCCGAGAACGTCAGATTGACACCGTTATGTCAATTCGGCATTTCCCCTTCGGACGACTCCCCGGGCGGCGGCGACGGCAATGCCGGCGGGCTCCCAGACGCTTCGGGCAACAGCCGATGAAGCACCTCCACGAACTCCTCGGGAGGAACGATTTGCACCCGCCCCGGTTCCCGGCGGACGTCGAAGACGCCCCACGAGCCCTGCTTCACCCAGTAGAGCCGATTGCTGATGGGATGCGCGGCGGATCGATACGTTTCCTCCGCCATCTCCTGGAGACGTGGGGCGGCGGAAAGCGTTTCCCGCAGGATGGGAAGGAACAACAAACGGTCGCGACTCGGGAGCGAGACGAAGAACCCGTCCGGCGACTCCTTGAAATGCTCGTCCAAAAGAAAGACGCGGCACGCATCGAGTCCGTCGCCGTTCGCGGCTTCAAGGATGCCGTATTCGTCGACCGTTCGATACGAATCGCGCGTCGTGCGGCGAGCGACGCTTTCGACCGCTGCCTCGAAGAAGTCGGCCCCTGCCCTGCCCGACCGGCTGATTGCCTGATCCGTGAGCAAGCTTCGTTTGGTGCCGTCCTTGCGAGTTGCGATCAATGCCAGATCCTGCGGGATCAGCACCGCGTACGCTGCCGTTTCTCCCAAGGCGGATCGGAGGAAGGGGTTCGCGATCCGCAGTTGGCCAACTGCTTCGGCGCTCGGCCAAGGCGCCTGGGGCAAAACGCCTAACCACTCGCTCAATACCGCCGACCACCGCGAGCGAGGCAGGCGACGTAAGCGGCGATAAGGAATCTCGGGTTCGAGCATCGCGACATCGCCGTCGCGGCGAATCGACGCGGCAATTCCTCGCCAACGATCCAATTCCCAGCCATGAGACTGCAGCGCTTCCCGCAGCGCAAGCACGAACGATCCCGGATAAGGAGCCGGCCCGCCGAACCCAGGATGCGTTTTCGCCGCCATGACGTTCATTCCTCGCGAACCTGCCAACGTCCGCCGCCGCGGATGGCCGTATCCGTTCCTCTGCGAAACGCCGCCTGCCGCTCGTACGTCTGTCCCAAAAGGTCGGCCGACCCTTCCGGCCGACCGGTTCGCCGCAAAAGCTCGGCATACGCGGCCACGGTATCTGCCGGGTCCGGATGGGTTGGCATCAGGCAATCTTTCCTCAACCGCAACTCCCGCATGCAAAGCGTTTCCGCTTCGTCCCAGGCTTCCAATTCCATCCACACCTTCACCGCCAACACATGTTTCGATCGGCTCGACGCGTCTTCTCCCCATTAAGCTACCCGGCATCCCCATGTCGGCAAATCCGCTTCGATCCGCGCGATCCTGCATGGATACGTATTAATGCGTATATCTTGCAGACTGACGCGTCATTGACGGGAGCGAAACCGATTCTTAAGATGCCCGAAGCATTCCCGGAGAGGTGACCGAGAGGCCGAAGGTGCAGCACTGGAAATAGCGGCTCGCCGCGCGAGACATTGAAAAAACGGCCATTTCGTAAAGCAATTCCCCCGAAAAAATCCCCAAATCTTTACAAAAACCGTTTACAAAACGGCTTTTCGGGGTACGATTACGTCGGTTTCTTCTACGTCAAACCGCATAGAGAAAAACCGATGCCTCGTCTCTTTCAAATGACTTGGGTTCAGGCTCGCAAAGGCTGGATGAAACAGCATGGCGGGAAAATGTATTCCGTCTCTTGTCGGCAACTCGGCACGCCAGCGACGAAGATGGAATCTTGGGCAGCGGCAAATACTTGGTGGGAAAACACCTTAGCCTCTCTTGAAGTCGCCGAAGCCAAGACGAAAAGCCCCGAACAAGACAGGGCTTCCCGAATCGTCCTTGCGGCTCTCGGCGCGAAAGAACTCCGCGACTTGGAAGACCTGATTCGCCAGGGCGAAGCCGCCAAGCAAATGCTTCTCGGTCTGGCCGCTGCCTACGCTTCGCCGTCGCCAACTCCGCCCTCGGCTCTCGGCTTCTCTCCGATGCCTTCCGCAATGGCTGAACAAGCCGTTGAGAACCTACGGGCTGGCCGATCGCTTCCCCGAAAGGCCGTGGACCAAATCGTCGGCTTTGAGACGGAAGGACTCTCGGAAGATTCGCGGCTTGAAGTCGTGGCCGAAGCCGTCGCGCCAGTGAAGGGCAAACGGTCGCACGATCCGAGCCAAGCCCTTTCCGTTCACATTCAATCTTGGATGGCTTCCTTGATGGCGGAGCACGCCGCGAACGGGAAGCCCTCGGCGACGCGGATAGATTCGTACAAACGGCACTTGGCGATTTTCTCTAATTGGTTCGGCTCGGAACGGGCTATCTCGGAAATTTCGGCTATCGTCGTCAAGGACTATTGGACTTGGCTTGCGGGAAAGGCTGGCGAATGGTCGCCGTCCTATTCCCATTCCATTTTCGGCGCAGCCAAGACCTTCATTCGTCACCTTGGCGAACTGGAACTGATTTCCATCCCTGGAAACCTTTCTTCCAAACGGTTGACCTTTGACGTCAGCGCTTCCGTAAATCCGATCCACTTTACGACGGACGAGGTCAAAGCCTGTCTCGCCGATCCTGACAAGAGCGAACGAACCGAATTGTTCTTCCTTCTCTTGGTCAATTGCGGAATGTACCAGAGCGACGTCGCGGACCTTTTGGATTCGGAAGTAGATTGGAAGGCTGGCCGAATCATTCGCTACCGATCCAAGACAGGGAAGAAGGGCCGAAAGGTTTCTTACCTACTCTGGAAGCGAACCTTTGAACTTCTTCGCAAGTATCGTTCGGGCAAAGAGACGGTTCTTTTGTCGGAACTGGGAAAGCCGTTGGTTTATCAGGAATTGAAGAAGGACGGATCGGTCAAGCGTTGCGACTTGGTTCAAGACCCAATGGGGAAGGTTCTTCGTCGGCTCGGAATCGCCAAGCCGTTGAAGGCTCTGCGAAAGACTTCGGCGAACCTTCTGGAAGGGAACAAGGACTTTGCGGTCTTCTCTGACTTCCTTTTGGCTCACAGCCCGAAGACGACGAAGGAACGGCATTACACGAACTACAGCCAGCCCCGATTTGACGAAGCCCTGCGCTGGCTCGGAAAGCAGTTTGGCGTCAAGTAACGGCTCTGGAAGCCTCAAGGAAGGGCTTCGGCCAGCCAAGCCGACAAACGACCGACGACAATCGGGTAGGAGGGGGAAGTACTTCCCCCGTCCTCCCACACCACCGGACGTACTCATCGTATCCGGCGGTTTCT
>JAIEPT010000117.1 GCA_019748295.1 Gemmataceae bacterium
GACGATTCGACGCCTGCGGAGATCGACCCCGGTAGGGGTCACATAAGGTAGCCGGTGGTTGAGCGTAGCGACACCACCGGATCCGCGACGCCACCGGATCGGAATGATCGCCCCGTCACGTCCCCTTCAACATCTTCCGAATCGCCGGAGACTTCGACGATGAGATTGAGCAAGTCGCATCGTCTACACCTGCGACGGCCGGCCCGGCAATGATTACCCGGACCTCATCGTGAAGAACGACGATGGCCGTGACATGGACGAGGAAGAAGCGGGGGGCTCGCAAATGCACGACGTGAAGCAAACGGCTGCATTACTCGCGAATCTGTCCCTGCCCGTGCACTAGGTACTTGTAAGAACACAACTCCTCAAGCCCGCAGGGGCCGCGGGCGTGGAACTTGTCGGTGCTGATGCCGATCTCGGCTCCGAGGCCGAACTCGAAGCCGTCGTTGAAACGCGTGCTCGCATTCACCATGACCGCCGACGAATCGACGGCCGCCTGAAAACGCTCTGCGGTCGGCAGATGGTCGGTGATGATCGCTTCCGTGTGCTGACTGCCGAACCTCGCGATATGGTCGATCGCTTCCTCAACGCCGGCCACCACCTTGCATGAAATGATTAGGTCGAGAAACTCCGCGGCGTAATCGTCGTCCGTCGCGGGCTTTGCTTGCGGGATGAGCGAACGCGTAACCGAACATCCGCGGATTTCGACCCCTTTGGCTCCAAGCGATTCGCCGGCTCTCGGCAGAAACGTTTTGGCGACCGCCTGATGGACGAGCAGGCTTTCCGCCGCGTTGCACACGCCGGTGCGATGCGTCTTCGAGTTGACCAGAATCTTCAGCGCCATGTCAAGGTTCGCGGCCTGATCGACATAGACATGGCAGTTGCCCATGTAGTGCTTCAAGACCGGCATCGTCGCTTCCTCGGCGACGCGTCGGATCAGGCTTTCGCCGCCACGCGGAATGGCGAGGTCGATATGGCGATTCATCCCGAGCAGCTTGCCCACGGCTTCGCGGTCGGTCGTCGAGACAAGCTGCACGGCATGCGGCGGCAGGTCGGCTTTCGCGAGGCAATCCTGCAGGATGCGGTGCAGGCAGAGGTTCGAGTGGATCGCTTCCTTGCCGCCACGCAGGATGATCGCGTTGCCGCTCTTCACGCACAAGCCCGCGGCATCGACGGTGACGTTGGGCCGCGATTCGTAGATGAAGAAGACGACGCCAAGCGGAACGCCGACTTTGTCGATGCGCAAGCCATTCGGGCGAACGACCGACGACAGCACTCGGCCGATGGGATCCGGCAAGGCAACGATTTCGCGCAGCCCATTCGCTGCGGCCTTGATGCGGGCCGGCGTCAGCGTGAGGCGGTCGATCGCCGCGGGAGCAAGCCCGTATCGCGATGCATCGGCGAGGTCTTTGGCATTCGCTTCTTGAATCTCGGCGGCGTGCGATTCGAGGGCATCCGCCGCCAATTCGAGCCAGCGATTCTTGTTCTTGCCGAGTGCCGTAGCAAGTTTTCGCGAAGCTTCGCGGGCCTGGCGGGCGAGATCATTGCAGTAGGAATCGAGATCCATGAACAGCTCACCTTGGCGGCTGCGAAAAAAGATGCAGCGTCGACTGTTTTTCCCCCTCTCCCTCCGGGAGAGGGTTGGGGTGAGGGCGCCTTTTCTCGCCCAACGCCGCGTCGCACGCCCTCACCCCCGGCCCCTCTCCCGGAGGGAGAGGGGGGAAATACAGGCGCCGCTTGCCTTAGTACGCTGCGCCGTATCGGACACGGACGTGGCAACGCGAGTTCGCGAGGGCATTCTATTCGGGATCGGTGTTTCGCACCTGAGCCGCGGGCAGACGCTCGGGCTCTTCCAAGACGAAGGTCACGAGGATGGGGCGTGCGTCGAGCGGATGAAACTCTTTGGGCAAATGCAGGCGCAACGGTTCGAGGTTGCGGCCAGGGCTGAAGCTGCCTTTCGTGAGATCGACGAATCCCAGCACCGGCGGATTGGTTTCGCCCGTGGGGCCGACCACCTTCAGTGAAGTCTTGGTTGCCTTTTCGTCCAGGAACCGCACACGGAAGGGGAAACCGGGCGGCGTGAGAAACTGAATGGGCAGGTCGGCAACATCGTAGATTCGCTTCTTGGGCTGCACCTTCGCCTTAAACGTCACCTGCTTCGGCGTCATTTGAATGGGACGACCTTCCAGTTCGGTAACGACCTCCGCGACGTCGCGGGTTTCCGATTCGGCGAGATCTTCGCTCGGCTTCGAGAAGACGTAGGGGGCCGTCGGCGCGTATTGGGCGCGATCGAGCACCGCCTTCGGCCCACGCACCAAGATGGTAGCCGGCTCCAGCTTGAGTTGGGAAAGCCGCACGTCGCCGGAGTATTCAAGTTTCGCGGGGAGGGTGCGTTCGACGACGCGATGAACCGTGATCGGTAGGGGCACGCTTTCCTCATGCAGTTCGGCCAGCACGCCCGGCGGCACTCTCAGGTGCGACGACTCGACGCGGAGGATATCGCAGATAGAACTTTCGTTCTGCCGATCTTCGGAGATGATGTAGGTGACGACCGCCTGCACCTTCCCGGATTCGATCTTGCGATGCAGGTCGCGAAGCCGGGACGCCGAACCGCTGAAGCTGGCGGTGATCTTGGGCGACCCAGGCAATTCGACCGCGTAATGGTCGCGCTGATGCGGCGGCAACTGGACGACGACCGGAATTTGCACGCGTTCGAGCGTCTGCCGCCCGCGGCTGTGAATGTACAGCCAGACGATGAATGCAAAGCAAAACGAAATCAGCAGCTCAATGCAGAGATGCCGATTTCGAGGATGCGACAGATTCGGCAGCAATCGCATCTGGAAATCTCCGTTCGTTCTTGTGCTTTAGGTTTTTGGTTTTCGGTTTCGGCACGGATGAACTTTGCAATCGCCGCGCGTTCCCGCCGTGCCAAAGCCGAAAACCCAAAACCAAAAACCTAGCTCAACAAATCAACCAATCGCCGAGCCAAATTCTCGCGAGGCACTGGCTCGAACTTTCCGCCCAATGCCAGCGAGATGCGGCCCGTCTCTTCGCTGACGACCAGCACGATGGCATCGGTTTCTTCAGTCAATGCCAAGGCAGCGCGGTGACGCATGCCGAAGTTCGGCTTGTTGCCGCCCACGTGTTCGTGGGTTCGCATCGGAAGCTGACATCCCGCAGCGACGATTCGGCCTCCGACCAGGACGACGGCTCCGTCGTGCAGAGGACTTTTCGGCACGAAAAGCGTTCGCATCAGCGGAGCGCCGATTCGGCCATCGATGCGTTCGCCCGTTTCGATGAACGGCGCGAGCGACACGTCGCGCTGAATCGCGATGAGCGCCCCGATGCCGTCGCGCGACATTGCCTCGGCGGCGTCAGCCAAGGGATCGGCGATCGGATGTTTCGTGGGCGCCCAGGCTTGCCAGAATCGAGCACGCCCGAGCATCATCAGGCCGCGACGAAGCTCGGGTTGGAAGAGCACGACCAACGCCAAGAGCGCGGCGAACAGCATGTAATCGAGGACGGCGCCGAGTTCAGGAAGATCCAGGCCGGCGATGATGACTTGAGCAAGCAAGAATAGGGCGACCACGATGAAGCCGAGGCCGCGGCCCATCATGGAGCCGGCGCCCGTCTTGGACAGGAAGCGAAGAAAGCCGAACATGACGACGGCGAGGATCACGATCTGCACCAGATCGCGCGTGCCGAGCGATTCGTAGATCTGCGTGAGTCGCGTCAGCATCGGCAGCCTCCTTGCTGCGTAAGGAATGTTCGCTTTGGCGACCGCGTTCCTTGCGGTCGAATACTAAATCGAACGGCAACTGCATTTCTCCCCTCTCCCTCCGGCAGTCCGGGGGTGAGGGCTTGCTGCATTTCTCCCCTCTCCCTCCGGGAGAAGGGCCGGGGGTGAGGGCGTGCGACATGGCGCTGCCCGAGAAAAGGCACCCTCACCCCAACCCTCTCCCAAAGGGAGAGGGAACAAGATAAAACCCTCACCCCCAACCCTCTCCCAAAGGGAGAGGGAGCAAGATAAAAGCCCTCACCCCAACCCTCTTCCGAAGGGTGAGGGTGAGGGAACTATCTCGCACCGCTCGCCTCAAGCGGATTGGACTTCCAGGTTCGCTCCGCGGCTTCCATGGCCGCAGCAACCCGGACCACATCTCGCATCGGCCCCACGTCATGCACGCGGAAGATGCGGGCGGCCTGTCGAGCCAATGCCCAGCCGCCGATTGCGGCTGTCGTCACCGCCCGCTCGTTCCTCGGACGGCCGGTGATCGGTCCCAGGAATCCCTTTCTCGACACCCCCAGCAGGATCGGCCTTTGCCATGTCGCGAACTCCGCAAGCCGGGCAAGGATTTCCATGTTATGCTCGACGGTTTTACCAAATCCAAAGCCCGGGTCCAACGCCAGCTTGAGGGGCGCGACCCCCTGGTTTTCCAGCGTTTTCAGCCTTTCGCCGAAGTAATTCGAGATCGTCGCAACGACGTCGTCGTATTGCGGATTATCTTGCATGTCTTTCGGCATCCCTCGCATGTGCATGAGCACTGCGCCGGCATCGTATTGCCGCACGACGCCGGCCATCTCGGGATCGCCCGTCAACGCAGTGACGTCGTTGACGAGGTGAGCCCCCGCGTCAAGACAACGCCGGGCAACTTCCGCCTTCATCGTGTCGATCGAAAGCGGGACCGACGTCTTCTTGGCGAGTGCTTCCACCACCGGCAACACACGGCGAATTTCTTCGTCGGCCGGGACTGGATCGGAGCCAGGGCGGGTCGATTCGCCGCCGACGTCAAGCAGGTCCGCGCCTTCCTCGACCATGGCCAGAGCATGATCGATCGCCGCGTTCGCATCCGTCCACCGACCGCCGTCGGAGAAACTGTCGGGCGTGACATTGACGATGCCCATCACGAGGGCACGCTCGGAAAGGTCAAGCGTTCGGCCGCGGATATTCCATTGGTGCCGCATTGGTGGTCCCTGCAAACGAAACGACCCCGGTAGCCGCTCCGGGGTCCATCCCGCAACTGTCGTTGAGCGACCGGCAGGAGGTAGTCTACCTCCCTCTCCCTCCGGGAGAGGGTTGGGGTGAGGGAGTTCATCGACGCGATCAGGGCGAGAAGTTGGGATCGCCATGCGGAGCCCAGCGTTCCATCATGGCGGCGATCTGCACGCCGAGCTGACGCGCGACCTGGAAGTCCGCCGTGGCCAAGCTGCCGCCGATTTCCGGTTGGAAGTTCGCGCGAGGCGTCAGCAAGATCGGCCTCGCCTTGGCGTAACTGGCAGGATCGAGCGCGTCCTTTCTCTTGAAGCTTTCCGGCATGCCCAAAGGCATCCCCGTGCGGACGTCGCGATAAATCACTTCCACGCCCACGACTCGCTCGATGTCCCGCACTTCGCCAAGTTGCGTGAAATTGACCGTGTTCTTGTTCACGGACACGATCTTGCAGAGCAATTCGGCATCGGCCAGTTCTCGTCGCGAGACGACTCGATAGGGCGTCTTCGATTGAATTTCGTCGATGACGATGCGCGTGAAATCGAATTCGAGATTTTTTTGATACGTCGCGTTTTCGAAAATCGGAATGTAGACGGTCTTGATCGACGGGTCATGCAGCGGGGCGCTGGTGTACCCAAGAAAGTTGAAATGGCCGTTCTGCGCGCAGCCGATGACGGTCAGCATCAGGCCGAATGCCAGCAGCGTCATTGGGTGTCGGACTCGCATCATCGTGCCTCCTGCTTCGATGTAGCCCTCTCGCTCCGCGAAAGGTAAGCGGCTCAGTGCCTTGCGATCGCGTGGCGCGCTGCCGATTACCTCTGGCGGCGCGAGAGGGCTACACACGATCAGCTCCCCTTCTTCTCGCCGCTGCCGAAAAGGCTCGGCAAAAACCGCGGCGCGGATGCATTGCCTTCCGCGGAAGCCGGATTCGATTCCGCCGGAGCGAAGAAACGGCGAATGCTGTCCGTGACGCCCGCCCCGCCGCCCTGCTCCGCCTGCGCGGCTCCGCGGATTTCGTCCATCTTCTCGACAGCCATGCGAGCGAACTCGGTGTTGCCGTAACGTCGGCGGACGAGTTCGTAGTAGAAGTACGCCGAACCCGGATGCCCCGTGCGGCGATAGAACTCGGCGATGCCGAAATCGCGTTCCGCCTGCTGGATATTGATGCTCTTGAGTTGCGTATCCATCCAGGCCATGTCGTTTTGCAGTTGCGGGTAGGCCCGGGCGTAGTTGTCCAAAATCTTACGGCACTCTTCAAGGACCCGCGTGTCGTACGCAGGTCCGTTGTTCGTGATCTGCTTGCAGATGATCGCCTGCTTGATCGCCTTGGGGGCAAGCGCGCTGTTCGGATAGTTCTCGAACAGTTGCGTGTAGTAGTAATCGGCGTCGCGGTAATCCTCGCGGAAGAACTTGACGGTCGCCATGTAGAAGAGCGACTTCTCGCCCAGCGGACCGCGAATGTCGTTGAGGCGAACCTCTTCGAGGATGCCCAAGGCATGGCCTTCGGCATCGAAGGTCGGCTTGTCCTTGCTCCAGTGGAAGTAGCCGGAAGGCATGACCCAGTAGCGCTTGCCTTCGCGTTTTTCCTCGTACTCCTGCATCACACGGCGCGTGTCGTCGAGCCAATAGTTGGCGATGTCGAACAGCTTCCGGTTCACCTGTTCGGCGTATTGGCCGTGGCCGAACCGCTTGAGATAGCTTTTGAACGTCGCTTCCGCATCTCGGTAATTATTCTGCAACCGCTGCGATTCGCCTTCGTAGTAGAGGGCTTCCTCCAACACGGGCAGCGGCAACTTCTTCGACTTGGCGATATTGGAGAAGATGGTTTCCGCTTTGTCGTAATCCTTGTTTTGAAAATGCCGGCGAGCGCCGTCGAGGTCGGCCTGGGCCGTCGGATCAAGACCATATCGCTCTTTTTCGAGCTTTCCGTCGGCGCCGAACACCAGGCTGTCTTTGGGGCCGTCGGGGAGTTCTTCCTTCTTTTTCCAGAAAGCGACTTTGTCGAGCACGGATGTCTGTTCGGCTGCGGGGGTGTAGTCGCCTGCACTCTTCTTCCAGGGCAGAAAGCTTTGGCCCGACGCGCACCCGGCGGACATGAGGACAAGCAGGCACGGCAGCATGCATAGCTGACGCGGGCCGGCGCTGTTCGCCAGTCGGCGCGCGAATCGGATTGGATCGTCCATGATCACGCCATTAGCTCCCCAAGTAAGGCAACAGTTTCGGCCGACGTCCTAACAAGTAGGACATGCTGTCGTCGAGCATCTGCCTTACTTCCCTCCGCGTCGCGGGATCGTCGAGCCCTTTCCAGCCGTCGCCGCCAAGCCTTATGTTCCGCATCGCTCGCCATCCCTCTACTGAGAGAGGCCGACGTTCGCGGAACGTGTTTTGGCATGGCCTGCAAACGATTCCCCCTGCCGCCGCACTATACGCCAAGACGTCGTCCCCGATGTCGCTCCCGCATGCGGCGCAGGAATCCAGGGCAGGTCCATACCCCAACTCTCGCAACAAGACAAGCTCGAATTGAGCCAGCCGCGGAGCCGTCGCAACTCCTGGTTGGCCCAGGTCCCGAAGCGCCTGAAGCGCCTCGTCGAACAAAGGCGGATGCGGGTCGTGGTCTTGGGTGAGGTCCGCCAGCAATTCCGCCAGGTAGTAGCCGCCATAAAGAGCGGACAAATCAAGGCGGAGCGCAGGGAACCTTTCGCGGACCTGAGCTTCGGTCAACAGGTCCAACCCCGATGCCTTGCGGATGAGGACGATACTGCACGCATTCAAAAGATCAAGCGACGATTCGAACGACGACTTGAGCCGTTTGGCTCCGCGAGCCAATCCACGCATCTTGCCGTGCTCACGCGTCCAAAAGACGCCGATGCGACTTGTCTCGCTGAAGTCGTAGAGCCGAATGGTGAGGCCGAAGACTTTTTCGGACATGGGAGATAGTCCGAGATGGGAAGGTCATCACGCGAAACGCGAAACGCGAAATCATTTCTCGGCGATGTCGGGGTAGCCGAGCGTCCCCAACCAGTGGCGTTCGCGCTGGCGCATCTCGCGTTCCAGCTTGGGCGCCTTGTCGTCGTAGCCGCACAGATGCAGAAGCCCGTGGATCACGTAAAGCGCCAGCTCCGCGTGAACATCGTGGCCACGCTCTTCCGCCTGTTCTTTCGCAACTTCCACGCCGAGGACCAACTCGCCCGCCAGTTTCTTGCCGCCGCCATCGCCGAGTGGGAAGGTTAGAACGTCGGTCGGTTCGTCGTGGTCGAGAAACCGCTTGTTGAGCCGATGGATGGTCGGATTATCGACGAAGGCGAGGCTGATCTCGAAGTCGGGAATCTTCTCGCCGGCGAGCACCGTCCGCACCAATTCGCGCATCTTGCCGCGATCGATCTCGACGATTTCCTGAGGCGTGGCAATGCTGACTTTCGGCATGACGGGTCTCGAGGGAAAGATGACCTCCTTACATTATGCGAGCCAAGCCCCAGGGTAAGCACAGCGCACCCTGGGGATCAGACGGCGGGCGCGATCCCCTGGGTGCGCTTACCGTGGGGCTTGGGGCGAACTGGGAATGCGGAAGCCCCGTTCGGCAAGACGCGTGCGGATAGGTTCCTCACTGAGCAATGCGCG
This sequence comes from Gemmataceae bacterium, assembly GCA_019748295.1. Lineage (GTDB taxonomy): Bacteria > Planctomycetota > Planctomycetia > Gemmatales > Gemmataceae > JAIEPT01. The sequence goes on from JAIEPT010000117.1 coordinate 8,606, forward strand.
AAACGCTTGCACCGCAGGCCGCTCCCCCCGGCAGATCGGCAGAGCGAAGTCGTAGAGTTCCGCCTGCATCGGCAGGAAGCCGAGCCCTCCATCCCGGGCCACTGTTTCAATAGCGACTCCCCAGTCCGCCCTCCCCTGCTCCACCGCGGCGGCCACGGCGTTGTGCGATCGTGCTTCGATCGACCAGCCAGCGGGACGCGCATCGCCTAGAAGGCGGTCGATCAGGATCCGAGTGCCGGAACCGCGATTGCGGTTGATGAAAAGGCAGTCCGGATCGGCGAGTGCGGTCTTGGCGGCATCTGCGATCGACTTGCCTTCGAATCGCGTATCTCCCATGCGATAAACAATCCCCTGCATCCGCTCATAGCCATGAAGCAGCGTCACGCGTTCATTCAGAAACGGCTCGTTGTAGACGTTCGTTTTGGGATCGAGCAAGTGAACGCCCGCAAGATCGCATTCGCCCCGCTTGGCGGCTTCGAGACCCGCCGTGCTGCCGACCGCGAGAAACTTGCAACGGAAACCACGCGCTTGCATTTCGCTCAGCAGAAGATCGAGTCCGACGCAGTGGCTGCCGATGACGACCAAGTCCGCCGGTTGCTGTCCCCGGCTCAGCAGCTGCACCTCGACTGTCGAATTCGCTTCCAGGTATTCCTGCTGACGCGGGATCGCGACGAAGCCGTCCGCCATGCTGAATGCGGTGACGGAGCCGGAGCCTTTTCCCATGGGATAGGCCACCCAATGCCGGTCCTCGTCCGACGATTCGACGAGGCGAACCAGCAGATACTCGGTACGGCCCCGCTCCGAATTGACGCGCATCGGCAAAGTCGCAGCCACAATGTCTGTCGCATCGGGCCGCAGGAGTGCCATCTCGCGAATCACGGGGGCGACGAACTCGCGAAAGGTGAAGATCGCCGACGTGGGGAAGCCAGGAAGCACGGCGATCGGCACATTGCGTCCGCCGCGCTCGACGGCCGCCAGGCAAAGCGGCTTGCCGGGCTTCAACGCGACGCCATGCACGACGAGCCCAGGAGGGCCAAGGTCGGCGACGGCGCGATACGAGAGATCGCCATCGCCTTTTGACGTGCCGCCCGAGAGCAGGATCATGTCCGCCCACTCGAGCGCGTCGCGCAGTTTCGCGACCAATGCTTCGCGCGAATCGCGTTCGATGCCAAGCAGCGTCGGCTCGCCCCCCTGCTCGCGCACTGCGTCCGCGAGGATGTAGGCGTTGCTGTCGTAGACCTTGCCGGGTTCGATCGGGTCGCCGGGAGCGATCAGTTCGTTTCCCGTCGAAAGCACCGCAACACGCGGTCGAGGGACCACCTCGACATGATCGAGGCCCACTGCCGCCAGGATGCCAATCTCCCGTGAGGTCAGCTGGTCGCCGCGCCGCAGGACCGTTTCGCCGCGACCAATATCGGTGCCCGCGCCCGAGAAATTCGCCCCTGGCGCAACCGGGCGACGGACCAGCAACTCCGCACCCGCAAGGTCCGTGTGCTCGACCATCACCACTGCATCCGCGCCTCGCGGCAACATCGCCCCAGTTGCGACGGCCGATGCATCCTGAACGCCAATTGTCTTCGATGGCCGATCTCCAGGTGCAATCGACTCGCCGCTGTAACGCAGCCTTCGTGGCGCCTCTTCGCTGGCGCCGTAGGTGTCCTCGGCCCGGACGGCGAAGCCATCCATGTTCGATCGATCGAAACTCGGCACATCCGACGGCGACGCCACATCCTGAGCCAACGCACGCATCCAGGCATGCTGCAGCGCCACCGTTTCGCTACCCGGCAATGCAATCGTGATGACGGCACGCCATCGCCGTTCCGCTTCATCACGGTCGATTGCATCGAGGAACTGGTCTTGCTTCATGAGAGTAGTCCTCACGCTCCGCGTGAGGTCAGCCGCGCTACGAAGGCAGTCCGATCGGATTTCGTGGCGACAAGTTTATCTAACTTGTCGGAATTGGATCTTCCGTAGACATTTAAACAAGTTAGATAAACTTGTTTCCACGACCGTCTGGGCCTTGAATCGCCGCTGACCTCATTCGGAGCGTGAGGACCACTCTAATACAAATGCACGTCCACCGTCTCGCCCTCCGCGTGTCCTTCGCGATCGGGGGGGACGAGGACGAACCCATCCGCACGCGTCGTCGAACTCAGGATGGACGCCCCACTGATGGCCACCGGCTCCGCAAGGTCGTGCCGGATGGCAACACGGACGTAATCCATCCGCCCCACCATCGACACGATTTTCCGCCCCAGCGCAATGGATCGCACCGCATACGGCATCTCGGGCGACAGCCCGCCCAGCCTGCGAATCGCACGGCCCGCGAACAAGTCGTAGGCGCACAAGCACGAAACCGGATTGCCCGGCAGCAAGAACACCGGGCGAAGCTGGCGATGCAGGAAGCCCAGCCCCGTCGGACTCGCGGGCCGAAGGGCAACGCCATGAACTTTCAGTTCGCCAAGCTCGCTCACGAGGCCTGGGGCATGATCTTCCTTGCCCACGGACGAACCGCCGGAGATGAACAACACATCCTCGGGCGAGTCGATCAGTTGTTGCCGAATCAGGTCCGGCTTATCGGGCAACAGGGTAACGCGAACGTGGGCGACGCCGTCCCGATGCAGCAATGCGGTCAGCATCGGCGAATTGCTGTCCACGATCATGCACCCAGCGGGCTTCGAACCCGCAGGCAAAAGTTCATCGCCTGTGACCAGGATCGCGACCGATGGTCGGCGAATCACCGGCACCGGCGTGGCGCCAACGGAAGCCAGCACGCCCAGATCCTGTGGCCGCAATCGCCTTCCCGCGTGCAGGAGCACGTTGCCTGCTTCGATGTCTTCGCCGCGCCGGCCCACATGGCGGCCTGGCGTGACGGCTTCCGTGATCCGCACTTTGCCGTCGCTCTCGCTCGCAGCCTCCGCTTGCACGACGGCATCCGCGCCGGCAGGCATCGGCGCGCCCGTCATGATGCGGATCGCTTGTCCGCTTTGCACATGACCGCCGAACGGCCGAGCGGGATACCCTTCGCCGACAATGTCGAATTCCAGCGGCGAATAGGCTTCGGCGCCGAACGTCTCGTGCGCATGCACCGCATAGCCGTCCATCGCGGCTCGGTCGAAACCTGGCACGGCGCACGGCGAGATGACGTCTTCCGCGAGCACTCGGCCCGCCACAGATGTTACGGGGACGCGTTCCGCCGGCAGATGGCGGATGCGTTCGTCGATTAGACGGATCACGTCCGCTACATCCGTGCGGTGCGGAAAACCCCTCATGCGGATGTCAGATTTGCGGCGGTCGCTCGACATGGGGACATCCTAAGCGATAAGGACCCGAACGACGAATGATCGGAATGCATCCTCAAGCCCAGGGGCGACCGTAGGTAACTCCTGGGTTCGGAGTGTCGGAAGTGGGATGTGTTTTCGGTCTGGAACCCAGGAGCTCCCTGCGGTCGCCCCTGGGCTTGGAGGGCGGTGCACATGGTTCGACTCGCGCATCCGTCGCAACCGGCGCCGCTTGCCTTGTTCCCCCTCCCGGCATGGCCCGCATTTTCGGAGCGAAACATTCGGAAAATCGCGACTTTCCCTCAAGGCCGCGTTGCGGGGAGACTCGAGGAAAACCTACCTTTAGGAGAGTCGAGGGTCGCACCGCCTTTGCCGACGTTGCAGGATGAGCGTCCTCGAACGGTTTCGCCGAAAGGCATCAGGCGATCGGAAAAAAGGAAGCGGATTTGGCCGGATTGGCTCAAGAAGCTTCTTCACGTGTGGAGTACCATCATGAACGTCCGCTTTCTCGTTTTCTTGGCGATGTGCCTGACTGCCGTCGGTTGCCACAAGCATCGCACTACCGCCGCCTACTGTCCCTGTCCCACAGTTGCGGCCAGCCCGGCGCCCTGCCCGATGCCGCCGCCGTGCCCGTGATCTCGATGTCGTTTGGCTGCCGCCGGCGGGGCGGCGCGAGAAGGGTTTTGTCTTCCCAAGGCAAGCCGTTCGCGCTCCGCTCCGCATCGCGCCTAACCCGGGAACCTCGTCCATGCGTTCTTGGATCGCTCTCGTCGCGTGCGCCCTTATGCCCGCCCTTTCCCGTGCGGAACAGGTGCGGTTTCGTTACGTCCCCGCCGATGCCAACGGAGCCATGCGGGCTCAGCCAATCGGACCGGGGGGTTCGCTCGCCGAGAACCTGCGAGGTCTCAGCTATGCGGCCTACCCTTTCAACAAGGTCTACCGCCCGACGCACATGGTGACGTTCTTGCACCCCTCCTCGGGCCGCAATGCCGTCATCCCGCTCACGATGCCGGAAAGCGAGCCGACTGTTCAGCGTCGGGGCAGTGCGATCGCCTACAACTACGGCATCTACGAGATCGAACTTCTCTTCCTGCCCAACGGCGCCGTCGATGTGATCTACAACAGCGGCTACCTCCGCCCCTTGCCGATTCCGGGCATCGAGCCCCGCTGACGAAAGACTTCAACTTTTCATGCCCCCAAGCCGATGACGAGAATACCGATCGTCCGGATTGTTGGGACTACACCATGCAGCGGCGAAAGTGGGCGAAACGTCTGCTCTGGCTGATGCCCTTGGCATTCGGCTGCAAGTCCGTCACCGGGCCTCCGGATGATGCGTTGCTCATCAATCGGCATCCGATCGAAGGCCGCTCGACGAGTCTGTCCGCCCCGCTTGTCGCCTATCACGAGCCGTCGCCGCCGACGGTCCCCTGGAACACCCGGCCTCGCACGGATATGGCGGAAGATACGCCGACGCGCAGGCAAAGGCCCGACCTCACCCGCGAGCCGCGGACGGCGCCGGGCGTTTTGACCAATCGGCCCAAGGCAATGGAAGAACCGAAGCTGCCGGACTAGAGCGGGTCGCAGTTCATGAGCAAAGCTCCCGGCGACGTTGCCT